>DATJAK010000044.1:0-97159 GCA_035516375.1 Bryobacteraceae bacterium | reverse complement strand
AGATTGGCTTGATTCAGTGGGACCGGCGCTATCGCGGGCTCGGCGTGCGTGGAGCCGAATCCGATTGCGAATGGCGTGGGTAAACGGATAGCTTGGAGATGGAGGAATGGCCGAGCGGTTGAAGGCGGCGGTCTTGAAAACCGTTAGTGGGGTGACTCACTCGGGGGTTCGAATCCCTCTTCCTCCGCCATCACCGTCATCAGCGTCCGGTCATGCGCTCCAGTTGTTCGGGATAACGAGCGCCTTCGACCGTGATCCTCGAGGCGGCGTCATCGATCTCGCGCAGATCGCCGGGCGTGAGTTCGACCGAAACTGCCCCGATGTTCTCATCCAGGCGATCGAGCTTCGTCGTGCCTGGGATCGGCGCCATCCAAGGTTTCTGAGCAAGCAGCCACGCTAGCGCAATTTGAGCAGGTGCCGCTTTCTTCCGTTCCCCGATGCTGGCGAGTAGATGGATGAGCGCCTGATTCGCCTTGAGAGCCTCCGGCGTGAAGCGAGGCAGCGTGCTGCGGAAGTCGGAGCTCGCGAACTTCGCGCTCTCGTCGATCTTGCCCGTGAGGAACCCCTTGCCCAGCGGACTGTACGGAACCAAGCCGATCCCCAGTTCCTCAAGCGTCGGTATCACTTCCTTCTCCGGAGTCCTCGTCCAGAGCGAGTACTCGCTCTGGAGAGCAGCAAGCGGCTGGACCGCGTGCGCGCGGCGGATCGTCTGCACACCTGCTTCGGAAAGTCCGAAGTGCTTGACCTTGCCCTGCTGCATCAGGTCCTTGACCGCTCCGGCAACGTCTTCGATGGGCACGTTCGGGTCGACGCGATGCTGATAGAGCAAGTCGATGACATCTACTTTGAGCCGCTGGAGCGAGCCCTCCACGGCCTGTCGGATGTGTTCCGGCCGGCTGTTCAGGCCCGGCGGACCCTTCATGCCGCGCGGATCGAGGTTCGGACTCAGATCGAATCCGAATTTGGTGGCGATTACCACTTGCTTGCGGAACGGAGCCAGGGCTTCGCCCACCAGCTCTTCGTTCAAGAACGGGCCGTAAACCTCGGCCGTGTCGAAGAAGGTAATGCCGCGTTCCACGGCTGTGCGGAGAAGCTTGGTCATCTCCTGCTTATCTTTGGGCGGGCCGTAGGAGAAGCTCATCCCCATGCAGCCGAGCCCGAGGGCTGAAACTTCCAGGCCGCTTTTTCCCAGTTTGCGCTTCTGCATTGTTTCTCCTATGATGTTCCGGCGCCCTCAAAGACCGCACCCATTCAGGCCCGTAGCAGTTTTAATTCTAGCCGTTTAGGAATTACCGTAAGCGGGCGGGAGCCTTAGGCAGAAAACTGGCGAAGGTATTCACGAATTTCGTCGCGCACACGGCGAAACACAGTCAGCCGTTCCTGTTCCGATCCGTCTGCCGCCGCAGGGTCTTCGAAACTGTGGTGCAGCCGCCGGGTTTGGCCTGGGTAAACCGGGCAGGTTTCCTTCGCGTGATCGCAGACCGTGACTACGTAGTCAAACCTTTGATTTGCGAATTCGTCGATGGATTTAGAGCGCGCTCCGGATATGTCGATTCCGAGCTCCTGCATCACCGTGACTGCCTCCGGTCGAATTTGGCTGGGGTTCGTTCCGGCGCTGTGCACCTCGAACCGGTCACCCGCATCGTGGCGCAACAAGCCTTCGGCCATCTGACTCCGTGCCGAGTTGCCTGTACAAACAATTAATACCCGTTGTTTAGGCGCCATGTGTGACCTTCGACCCTCCGTGCGGAACCACAACCGCTGGTGCTCTAGCTGGCAGTGACGGCACCAGCCAGCGGAACAGAACCGTTGCGGCCATGGCGCCAGCGATCTGTGCCACCATGAATCCGGGCACATCGGCTGGACGTATCCCGGAGAAAGTATCGGTAAATGACCGCGCCAGCGTGACCGCCGGATTTGCAAAGGACGTGGACGCCGTGAACCAATAAGCAGCCGTGATGTAGAGTCCGACGGCAACCGGAACAGCTTCGGCGCGATGTCGCGAACAACCCCATATCGCACTCAGCAGACCGAAACTGGCCACGAACTCGCTTAATAGCTGACCGGCGCCCGACCGAATGTGGTGCGACACCTGAATGGCTACCTCGCCAAACATGAGATGTGCGGTCCAGACGCCGAGCATCGCGCCTGCGGCTTGAGCCGCGATGTAGCCAGGCGTCTCACGCCAACGTAATCCACCCTGCGAAGCATCGGCCAGCGTAACGGCGGGATTGAAGTGCGCTCCGGATATCGGACCGAAGGTGAGAATCAGAGCGACAAGGGCAGCGCCGGTCGCAATGGTATTCGCCAGCAGTGCGATGGCGACATTGCCCCCGGCCAGGCGCTCACCCATAATTCCGGAACCAACCACCGCCGCCAGAAGGAAGAACGTTCCGACGCCCTCAGCTACGACACGCCGAACCACCTTATCCCTGGGAGGCAGGTTTCACCGCACGAACGAAAGCGCTCATGAACTTGCCTTCCACTTGAGGCGCCACGGCATCGGCGTCGACACCCGCGTCCGCCAGAAACTGCCGGGCGTCCTCGATGCTGTAGACGCGCGTGGGTTCAATGTCAATCGCATCAAACCCCGCGTCGGCCAACTTGGCCGCATAATCGCGGTCACGGAGCGCGCCTGCAATGCAACCAACCCACAATTCCATGCTGCGCTGGACCGCGGCCGGCACGTCGCCTCGGACGACCACATCGGACACCGCCAGGCGGCCTCCGGGCTTGAGAACGCGAAACGCCTCCCGCAAAACAGAATCTTTGTCGGCAGACAGGTTAATGACGCAGTTCGAGATGATGACATCCACCGAGTTGTCGGGCAGCGGGATGTGTTCGATCTCGCCCTTGAGAAACTCTACGTTTTCCACGCCAGCTTTGCGTTGATTCTCGCGCGCCAGGGCCAGCATTTCGTCGGTCATGTCGAGGCCGTAGGCTTTGCCGGTATGGCCCACGCGTTTGGCTGAAAGCAGCACGTCGATGCCGCCTCCCGATCCGAGATCGAGCACGACTTCGCCCGGCTGGAGTTTGGCCAGCGCCGTTGGATTGCCGCAGCCGAGAGATGCTAGTACCGCTTCCTCCGGAATCTGGCGGATCTCGGTCGGGTCATAGAGGTTTATCGTGATGGGATCGACACACCCCTTCGACCTTGGGGCTGAGCCGCAGCAGGAGCTTCCGCCAGATTGTACGCGAAGCGCCGCCTCTCCGTATTTTTCTCGTACGATCTCTTTTACTTCCATGCTGATTTTTCTCTTCCTGGGTGTGGGCGATGATGTTTTTCGACAAACTCAACCACGTGTTGACGTATCGCGTCGCGTGCGTGACGCACGGCCGCGTGGTGATCGACACCTGCCGTCTTCAAAGCAGCCGGGCTTTCGATTGGCCATGTCTGCCTCCAGATTGCGCCCGGGAATATCGGACACGCCCGTTCCGTTTCCCTATCGCAAAGCGTGATCACATAGTGAAAGCGCTCCCGGAGGTATGGATCAACGACTTTCGTGTGAGCGGACGCGATGTCGATTCCAACTTCCCGCATCGCGGCTATCGCGTGCTGGTCTAGGCGACCCGCTTTCGCCCCGGCACTTACGATCTCCAATTCATCACCGGTCAGGTCACGGAGAAACGCCTCCGCCATCTGGGTTCGGCAGGAGTTCTCGGTGCAAAGAAACAGGACTCTGGTTTTCATTGCCAATTTGTGTCTCCTTCGCTACTTGCAGCACACGATCTTTTCTGGAGCAATCGCCTTATTCCGCGTG
The DNA here is from genome assembly GCA_035516375.1 of Bryobacteraceae bacterium. Classification (GTDB taxonomy): domain Bacteria; phylum Acidobacteriota; class Terriglobia; order Bryobacterales; family Bryobacteraceae; genus PSRJ01. The sequence continues at coordinate 93,398 of DATJAK010000044.1, read as the reverse complement.
CAGCACTCCGCATACAGGAAACCGACAAGCTCCTGGAGTGCTTCTGTATTGGCTGAATACCAGAGGTAGGTGCCCTCGCGCCGAACGCGCACCAGATCCTCGTTCTTGAGTTTTTCCAAATGATGGGAAAGAGTGCTGGAGGGGATGTCCAGTTCGGCGCCGATTTCGCCCACAACCATTCCATCGGGGTGAGCGCTGAGCAGTAGCCGCACGATCCGCAGCCGAGTCTCTGTGCCCATCGCCGAAAGCATGTCGGCGTAGCGGGCCGTCAGTTCCGAATTGTCGCGTTTTCCCATGCTCAATTTCTCGATAATTCTATATTAATAGAAATACAGAAAAAGTCAAGACCTGGCCAGGACCACAAGAGGTGTATCCTTTCGGCCACCGTTTTCGTCCTGCATGTGACACCGGATCGCTGAGGGCGACCGGAGGAGGTAGCGAGATGAAGACTCTTTTCGTAGTTGTACTGAGCGCGGCGCCGCTCATATTCGCACAGGCCGTTTTTGCTCAGAACGGAACAACAGCCGCCGGCGCGCCGGCGCCCGGCGTTAGGACGGGCTGTGTGGCATGCGCTCAAAGAGACATACCGGAAGCCGTGACTGCACGTGTTGTCCCAGGCACAAACGAAACCGTGCTCGTCGGACGGATCGAAAACGTCATCCCGATCAGCGTGCTTGCCGCTCTGGGTTGTGAGAAGTGCGCCGGCGAGGCGGTGGCCTGGGCGCTGAAGCAGGGAAGCTCGACGGATGATATCGGGCGCGCAATCCGGGCGCTCGCCGCAATGCAGACGCTCGACTGTTTCAAACAGCAGTTCGGAAACGATGCAGCGGCTCGTTTGGAGAAGCCGCTGGCGGCTGCCAGACTGGTTTTGCAGCAAGCCATCGATCAAGGCGGTGGAAAATAGGCTTTCTCCTGGCGCCCCCGAGGACTAGAATCGGGTTGGGGCGTAGCTATGACACCAGTCAGCGATGCCGCCGAAACCGGTGAGCTTTTCACCGCATATCACGACAGGATCTGCCGCTACATCGCCGGCATGATTCGAGACACGGCGGAAGCGGAGGATCTCACGCAGGAGACGTTTCTCCGCGCACATACCCGCCAGGACAAGCTTCGCGACCCAAAGGCGGCTCGCGGCTGGCTGTATCGCATCGCCACCAACGTCAGCTTCGACCGGATGCGACAAAGGACGCGACAGGTCGCCATTGAGGGGGAAGGCGGCCTGCAACTCCCGCGTCCAGCCGTTCCGAAGACACCCTCGGCGCAGGAGCGAGCCGAGCGAGCGAAAACCAGCGCCTGTGTGCAGCGATGCCTCGATTACTTGCCGGACAGTTACCGTGCCGTCATCCTCCTGCATGAGGCGCATGCGCTTACAGCAGTTGAAATCGCAGAGTTGCTAGGGGTCAGTGTAGGGACGATTAAGATTCGACTCCATCGCGCCCGTCGACGGCTCCAGGAAATAATGGAGATCGGCTGCATGGTGGCAGGGGGCAAGACCGGAGTGCCTTGCTGCGAGGCCAAAAAGTCAGCGGCTTACCGGTGACAGCTCTCGCCCTGCGTTTCTCCTACGGCAGGCGCGCACCTCGTATGCTATGTTGAACGCGGGACGGCCCCATGATCGATTCCCTGCTCAACCTGCTGTTCCGTTGCTCCCATCGCCGTTTGACGCGGCCCGTCACTCCCGTTTCCAGGATGGGCGTCTCCGATGGACAGACTTACGTGGTATGCCTGGATTGCGGCAAACAATTCGCGTATGACTTGCAGGAAATGCGGATCGAGGGGCCGCTGGCCAGTTCGCACGATTCCGGAGTGCTCCACCCCGACATGCCTGCGCCGCGCGCGCAGAAGATCAAGGTTGCACTGTGGGCTTCCGTTCCGTTGGCCATTCTGCTGGGAACCGTGCTGAAACCGAAGAAACAGGGTGGCACACCCGAGGATCCCGGGAAGCGCCCGAAGCCGTAGCCAGAGGGCTGCTGACAAAGCCCAAGAACCGCTTGCGAACGCGCGCGCCCCTCGGAAACGCGGCATCGAGTTCCCAGGCAGTTACCGAGCCGGGACCGCCAGGGAGCGGAGCCGGCTTTTTCAGCAGCCCTCTAGGTTAGTGCGTCATGGAGTAGACCACGTAGTTCACTCCGATGCGAATTCCCAGTGCCGAATACTTTTCCGGGTATTCCGGTTCGTCGGCCCACTCCCAGGAATCGCCGATATCGGAATTGAACGACATGGCTACCATCACGCGGCCTTTATCGTCGTAGATTCCGCGCCAGCGCGCGATGGCGCCGTCCGATCGGCCCCGCTGTTGCCCGCGGATTCCCCACATCCCTGGGACACGGTAGCGGTCGTTCAGATCGTAGACGGAATGGAAAATGGCGTCCTCGTTCTCCATCTCCACGATGGTGCGGTCGGGAAAGACCACCCGCATGCTCTCCATGAAGCGCTCCCACTCGTCTTCACCCCAGAAGTCGTCCAGCATCAGGAAGCCGCCGCGCAGCAAATACTCGCGCAGGGTCTTGGCTTGGGAATCGGTCAGCTTCCAGTCGCCCATCTCTCCGGCGCACAGCCACGGCCAATCGAACACGTCGTCGGTGTCATCCAGGTTGACCGGCTGTTCCAGCGAGCGGACATGCACCCGTGTCAGACGCCGCAAGGCCTGAGCGAAGTGGCGATCGGCGCGCGGGTAATCCTGCGTCCAACTCGTTCCACCCTCCCGCCAATCCAGCCTTCCAAAGCGATACCTGGCGAAGCGGGCGTAGGGATGTTGCGGATACATCAAACGGCCGAAGACCCACTCCGTCTTCTCATCGGCGTCGGGCGGGATGGGAATGTTGTCGTAGCCTTCCATGCTGATGTACTGGCGCCATGGCCGCGTGAACGCATAGAGCGCGGACACACAAACAAGAGCGACGCCCAGCATGCGAAATGTTTTCGAAACCCTCATTCCCCTCGCTCGAACCGGCCAACCGGGCAAACTGCCCGTCCAGGCGTGACACTCTCATTCTACATATTTGCTGTGCGCCCGGACGTAGATCCCGACGGAAAGATTTCGGCGATGGTTTCGAGATAATCCGGGGGTCGTCTGGCTAGTACTGAAGTCCGCGATTACTCGTCCTTCATCAGCTTGCCTACGCGCTTCAAATTGCTCTTAATCTCGTCGGTGGCGTCTTGCAACTGGTTGGTGTCGAAGATGACGCGCGGCGTCAGGAAGATGATCATCTCGACGCGGTCGGTGTGGATGGCCTTCGATCCGAAGGCAGCGCCCAATACCGGAATGCGATTCAGGATCGGAACGCCTCCGGTACTCTCGGTGTGATTCTCCGTGATGATGCCGCCGATGGCCACGGTATCGCCATCTTGGACAGTCATCTGCGTGCTTACAGAGCGGTTGGAAAATGAGGGTGATTGAATCGCCGCGCTGGGCCCGGGCGCGATGGGCGCGCTGACCTGCTGATTGACCACCAGCGTGACCGCCCCGCTCGAGTTCACGCGCGCCAGAATGGAAAGCGTGGTACCGCTGCTCTGGTTGTTAATGGTGTTGGTAAACACGGAGCTGCCGCCTTGCTGAACACCGCCTGCGACGGCCTGCGAGGCCAGAGTGGGAACCTGGCTGCCCACATTCATGGTGGCCGGGATGCTATCGGTGGCGATGATGCTGGGCGCGGAGATGACTCGCCCTTTCAGTTTGCTGTCCGACGCCGTGATCGCCGCGAGCAGTTCATGGCTCTTCAGCACCAGCGCTCCGGTGGTGATGCCAATTCCTCCTACGCCGGCGCCGGCGATCGCAGCCAGCGTACGAGAAGGCGATGGAGCTCCCGGCAGCCCCCCGCCGGCGCTGGTCGCAGCCGTGGTTCCGACCTTCTGCAGATAGCTCTCTACTCCGCCCGCAGTATCGGCGGTGAGGTCTACTTCATAGATCTTTGCGTCGATGAGTACTTGACGCGGCGGCACATCGATCGAGCGCAGCAGGTTTACGATCTGCTCATACTCCTGCGGCGTGGCGCGAATCAACAACGTGTTGTCGAAGGGGTTGGGAATCACACCAGGGAGAGCCGTCCCGCCAGGACCCGAGACCGCCCCCGGTCCCAGAAAACTGCCGGTCAGGTCGTTGCGCTGCGCGCCCGCAGGCGCGGCGGGTGTGTTACCAACCAACACCGGGTTGACCGGCGCCACCGGCTGATTGTAAGTGAGCGCGGTATTGCCATAGGCATTGTTGTATCCGGCGCCGCCACCGAATCCGCCAAAGCCTCCTGCGTACCCTCCTCCGCCCGGATAACTGCCCATTCCCATTCCATTGGCGACCATGGCAGCATTGGCAGAGGCGGCCATACTGATCAGCGCTGACGCATTGCCCGTATACAGCGCCATAATGGCTGCGGCCAGCGTTTCGGCCCTTCCGTATCGCAGCCGGTACACGTAATTGTTTACCGCTCCCGCCGTGATCTTCACGGGGATATCCAACTTGTCAATCCACTCCGCCACCTGGCTGAATATCCCGGGGTTCGGCGCCACTGCGATGATGGTGTTAATGCGATCGATCGGAACAAACTTGACTGCGGTCTTATCGGATAACGAGTAAGCCTTGAATACGGTATCGAGGTCTTTCACCAGGTCGCTTGGCCGGCTGTGTTCGACATCGAAGAGCTTGACCCTCTGGCCCGCGAAGGTGTCGCTGTCGAACAGCGCCACCAGTTGCATGGTGCGGCGCATACTGCGGCTGTTGTCCTGGAGGATGATCAGGTTGCCGGGTTCGTAAACCGTGTGCGATGCGCCTTCTCCCAGGAAAGGCGCCAGCACTTTGTCCAGGTCGGCGGCCGAGGCATACTTCAAGAAGATCAGGTTCAGCACCATCCGCTCGTCTTCCGGCAGTGTCTTGGGGTCGGCATTCATGATCGGATCCAGAGGGAGCTGCGAAACGCTGGCCACTGGCACGATGCGATAGAGGTCGCCGACCTTGACGATGGTGGCGCCGTTGACCCGCAGAATGGTTTCGAGGAGCTGCATCAAATCCACCGGCTTCACTTCGCCATAGGTGTAGATGGTCACCGAGCCTTTGACACGGGGATCGAGAATGTAGTTGATCTTCAACTGCCTGGCCAGCGCGTCAATCATCTCCGTCAACGAGACGTTGTTCATCATCAACGAGCCGCTCTCGGCGAGCCGGGGCGCGGCCGGTGGGCCGTTCTGCGGCTGCGTGGAAGGGGCCTGCGGAGCTGGCGCAGCCGCGTTGGGAGTAGCCGGCGCATTCGGCGGAGGATTGACAGGTTGCGGAGCGGCCTGCTGGGGAGGCGCAGTCTGCGCCGGGGGCGGTCCGGCGATGCGGCTGGTTGGGGGCGCTCCGACCTGGGCAAAGGAAGCGGCCGCAAACGCCACCGCAATTAAGCCGATGCGAAGAGTGACCATTGGCTTCTAATAGCGTTTGGCAGCAGCGCGGGCGCGTTCCCTGTCGAGAGCAGCCTGTTCGTCGGGGTCCAGCTCCGATTTATTTCGGGTCCAATGATAGATTCCCAGAGGGCCGAGGCGCTCGAAACGAACCGTGTCGCCATCTTCGAAAGCGCGAATGCCATCCGGCTCGGGATTCTTAGGGGCCGCAACCGGTTTGTCCGGGTTGCGCATCATGCCGAACGGCGTCTCGCGATAAAGCCATTTCTTGCCGTCCTTGTCGGTATAGCTGTACAGGTACGGCGAGATTTGGACCGCGGCTGCCGGAATCACGACGGCTTGGGGCTGGCTTTGGGCGCTGTCGGCGACAGGCCCTTCAGCTCGTACCAAGGCCACCACTAGAAATGAAAGAACGAACCCAATTTTCATGAACGAGGTCACTCCCAAGTTGTTGAATTAGCGTCCCACCGCATCCCAGCGGCACGAAGTACCGAAGGGCGTTGTGTACTGCGTTTTGCGAAAGCCATCGACCACGGTGCCGAACGGCATGTTGTCATTTGGATCACAGAGTTTGAACCCGAAGGAGGTTTCCGCTCCCGGACCAATCGCGCGCTGCGCCACCGGAGCGGGTGCGGCCGCCTGTGGCGCTTCGGTGCGGGCAGCCGGCCCCGGCGCGGCAGCCGCCTGTGGCGCCTGGTTGCCGCGATCAACCAGCGCATCGAGTTTTCGCCGAACCGTCTGGCCATCCCATTCAAATTCGATCTCATCCATATTGACGTCCCTGAGCGTGAATTGGCCGATTTTCTCGCCAGGATGTACGGCTTCGTGCGGGCTGGCGGCAGTCTGGCTGAGAAAGACAGTGGGGCCGCCGATGTTCATCTGGCCGTGGTAGACCGGTAGCGCCGGCATGGGCGGAGGCGCCGGCGGCGGCGGAAGCTCCACCACCACGGTTGGGTTGCGCGACTTGTCAAACAGGGTCTGCTGCGCGATATTGGCATATCCGCCCGCAATTACCGGTTTTGGAGCAGGCAGAGGAGTGAAAGGCGGGGCCGGGGTCGGCTTCACCTTGTGGCCCAGCATGGCCGCCGCGCGTGCCTTTGCCCGCAAATCGGCTTGCCACACCTGCCAGCCGGCGTAGGCAATCAAGCCCGCTAGCACCACATCCAACAGCAAGAGCTTGCGCCTCAAAATACCCCCACTGCCCGTTTCGCCGGAATCAGTTTCTTGGGCACCAAGCCGGAAAGGCTCAGGCGCACCTGGACCGCTTTCTTCTTGTCTGTGCCGCCGGAAATGTTGATTTCATCGGTAGCGATGATTTGCGATTCATTCGCCAGCCCAGCCAGAAAGTTCACCAGCTGCTCGATGCCGCAGGTAAAGGTAACCGCTACCAGAACTTCTCCATAATCGTTGGCAAGCGGGCGCACGCGCAATTCCTCGGCGCCGCGCGCATCGATTCCGTTGGCCGCGGCCACGCGACGGATCACGTCCATCAGTTGCGCCTGGGCCTGCGGCGCAGTATCGGCCTTTAGAATGCCGGCTTCCCTGCCTTGCAGTTCCGCCCGGGCTTGCTGGAGCACGGTCTCTTTGCCTGGAACCGTCGCTGCCACCTGCCGCAATCGCTCCAGCCGCCGCTCCGCCAATGGGATGGAATCCGCCGAGGCCACTACCGGGGTGGAAGAACTATCCCGGGTCTGCCGGACCAGCACGACTGTCAGCAACACCAGTCCCGCGACGAGTATGAAGAGCTTACGGCGGTCGAGCGTTCCAATCTCGAATTTCATCGGGGATTCTCGCGGTTGGTGCGGATCACAAACGTTTCAGTGCCGGTGCCGCGGCCGATGAGCTGGAACTCCGAGTTCTCAAACAGGGGCGATGCGTCCAGCAGCTTTAGCAGTGGCGCAGCCTGCGGAGCCTCGCCGGAAATGCGGGCCGTGGTGCGCGCCAGGTCGATCGAATTGCTCCAGGCCGGCGGCGTCAGGAGCTTGGTCAATTCTTCAAACGCGTCGAGATCGGCGCGGGTCTGGCCGCGGAACTGGTCGAGCAGGCGGGCGCGGGCGCGGGTGGAATCGATCTCCCGGTCGAGCGCCGCGGCGCGCCGGGCGGTGGGCTCGACCCTCGAGATATCGGCTTGCAGTCTTGCCAGATAACGGCGGTCGGCGATGCGCGAGTACATGACCATCGCGCCGATCGCCGCAGCCAGCAGAACCACCAAGACCACTGTCGGAATCCAGAGGGCACGCGAGCTGTAGCGGCGGTACTGGGCCGGCAGCATATTGGCCGCCGGAGCCAGCCGGGGACACGCCCCGGCCAGCGCCGTTGCATACGGCAGTGCATTGCGGGAAAGATCGTTCTCAACCGGATTCACGCTCGGCTTGGGCAACACCTCTTCAAAATGCCGCGGCTGCGTTTCGGGAGGCAGACGGAGTTCGGCCAGCGCAAGCGCGGCGGCGCGCTCGGGCGGCGCCTGAAATTCCGCGGAGAAAACCGGGCGGGCCGCGCTTTCGCCGTACACTTCCACGGCGCCCTCGGCCGAAACCGTCATCGCCAGAAAGCCTTCGCCCGAAGCTCCGTTGAGCCGGACCGCCGCGTGTAGGGCGGCGGCGGAGAAGGTAAACGCGTTCACCGCGATACCCGCTTCGACAAACAGTCGGACGTAATGGTCTACCGTTTCCTGCCGCGCGATGCCCACCAGGGCCACCTGAGCGCCGACAGGGGACCAGCCCCAGCAGACTTCCTCATCCGCGTACGGATGCAACGCGTCCAGTTGGAAGCGGATGGCCCCAGCACGATCCTTCCCCGAAACGCCCGCGAGCGCCACCTGGCGGACGATCACTTCGCGCCGCGGCAGCAGCACGGAAGCGCTCAAGTGGCTCATGCCGGCCGATTTCAAGAAGCGGTTGTACTCCGCGCCCCATTCGGCGGCAGGCCGCCCGGCATAATCATGGATCGTCAACCGCCCGAGCACTTGAATCCTGGAAGGCCGTACGCGGGCGGCAACGACCTCCAAATCGGCGGCGCCAATTTCGATGCCGATACCGGAGCCGAATGCCAGCAACTTCCGCACATCCTGGGAAACCAGCGAAGGCATGCCGGGCTAGTTGCTCCACTCGGTGTCGTACCACCGCAGAATGTGCACCGGGGCGTCGTAACCGGTAGGCATGTACTTCACCATCGCCCCGACGGTCCGGCGCAAATCCGACAGTTGACCATTTTCGAGCAGCAGCCGAGCGGTGGCGCGTATCGTCAGGATGGAATTGCCTTCCACGCGCAGCCGGCCGCCGCCGGCGCCGCCCAGGAACGCGCCGAGCTGCGCCTCGGTGAATGGCGCCAGCCTGCGCCGCTCGACCAGAGCATTGATCACATCCGGCGCCAAACCAATCGCCGCCAGAACCGCGGGCGACGCCGTATTGGCGTCGATGCGGTCATTCGAGCCGAATACCGACAGACAATCGATCAATCCCGGCCGCGCCAATAGCCGGGCGCCTTCCGAAGCGTCGGAGGGCACGTAGGTTCCATAGAAGATGTCGGGTGTGATGCCCCGCACGGACAGTAATTCCTCGATCTCTTCCAAGGACGCGTGGCGGGCGCGAAAAGACGGAGTCAGTGACAGATAATATTGATCCAGCCCGGAGCCGGCAGACGCCGGGGAACGCCAATCGACAATTGCCAGAGCGATCTCTCGCGCCCGTTCCGGCTCCTGGCCCAGCGCTACCAGGATTCGATACAGCTCCTCCGGCAAGGCGCCATTGACGTTGAGTTTGGCCGCTTCCGGAACGATTTCGACGTGGACGATACCGGAAGGAAAGGTGTAGTCGACTTGAGTCGTGTAGCGCGGCAGAACCCGCTTAGCAGGGTTTTGCGCGCTCCACAGCACTTCGTAGGTGGCGCGGTGGACGCCTCCGGCGGCCAGGTAGTAGCTCCGCAATCCATCGACAGAGGTGGCGGCGCGATCAATCTCACTCCGGACGGTGGTCGATAAAGAGAAAGCAATAGCCGCCAGCGCGGCGGACACCCACAGGACTGCCAGCAGCGCACTGCCGCGCTGCCGCGCCTTAGAATTTGATTCCCAAGTCCTCATATTCGATCTTCGGGTTGCGGTGCAGGTACACCGGCGCCGTGAAGCTGATCGGCTGGACGCGCGCCGGATCGCTTTCGAGTGGCGCCATCTCGATGCGAATCGCCAGCGGCCAAGTCTGTGTATCCCAAACCGCTTTCCATGCAGGCGGTCCGGTACCAGCGGCCGGGGGGGAAAGATAGGAGAAGCGGCAGTAGGCTAGCTTATCGGCGAGTACGAACGACCCAGGTCCGGCTTCAACGGGGACAAACAGGCCCGCCGCCGTACAGAACTGGCCGGCGGCAACCGCGCCCGTATACGGCGTTTCATTGACCACCAGGCGCACGCCACGGTTGTCCTCTCCCGGAATCACGAAAATCGCGAGAATCTGCGGCTGGCCGCGCCAGCCCTGTCCCAGGGAAAAGGTCGTGGCCAGGCGCATCACGCCCAGCTGGCCTTCGAAGAACACGGCCCGCGATCCGGGACCTCCGCTGCCGGCGCCGCACGCTGCCATCACCGGCATCATGCCTCCGAGTTCATCGGCCAGGATGCGCTGCGCTCCCGCGGCCCGCCGGTTGTCCATCAAGCGGGTGTCCGCTTTGGTGTATGCGTTCAGGCCAATCCGCATGGCCAGGAACATGGCCACCGAGAGCAGACTCAGAAGCGTGACCGCGATCAGGACCTCCATCAGGGTGACACCGCGCTCTTTCATGGCGTCACCAGCGCGGCCAGGTCCGCGGGTGTCAGCACGTGGGGCCGGAAGGCATCCAGCGTAAACGTGCGCCGCTGGCCGCCGGACATCCACCAGATTTCCAATTCCACTCGGTCAATCGAGATCTGTCCCGCTCCCAGGGCGGGCGGTTTTTCGAAAGTAGTGAGCCGCGCGCGCCAGCCCGCATCGAGCCCGCCGCTCTGCGACGGATCGAATTCGCCGCCGATTACGGCATCGCGTGGAAGGCCTTGGTCAACCAGCAGTTCGTTCATGCGCAGGCGGCCGAGTTGCACGGCTCGATCATGGTCGGTAAGCCGGGCCGCATTGCGCAGCGCGCCCGAGATTCCGGAAAGCAGCCCGACGATCGCCACCGCCATGATGACGGTGGCCACCAGCATTTCGAGCAGCGTAAACCCGCGGCGGCGCCTCACTTCTTTTGGACGCTTTCCACGCGCGGAAAGCCGGTCATGGGATCCAGGCGCACAATTCGCCGCGAGCCATGCCGATTGGCCAACTGAATGCCGATCCCCGGGACGGTCCCGCCTGGCATCAGAATCAGGCGGCGCGGACCCTCATCCGGAGGATCCTGCTGCGGGAGTACGGCTTCGATCGTCACGCCATCCGGCATATTCAGTTCGCGCACATAGCCGGGTTCGGTGGAATAGAGTTTCAGGGCGTTGTCTTTTGGAGAGATCACTACTTCGACTGGCTGTTGGCGGCGCTCGGCCCGCGTGACTGCGCCGTTCAGGAAGCCCGCCAGCGAATCGGTAGCGGAGCGCAGCCGGACGCTATCGATGCCGGCGGAGACGGCCGGAAACGAGATGCCCGCCATCAAGCCAATGATGGCCAGGACTACCAGCATCTCGATAAGCGTGACGCCTGTGGGGCCGGGCCTTCCGGCCCGCCGCCGGGCTTCTGCCCGGCGGGCGTGGTGCACACCCAGTGAGAATCGGGGTGCGGCAGCGGCACCATCCTTCCGATGAACCGCTACGAACGCCGGCTCCCGCACTGGGATGTTACCGGTCACCCGCTGTTCGTGACTTTCCGTCTGCACGGAAGCCTGCCTGCAAACCGCGTTTTTCCACCCGCGCGAATCACGAACGGCGAAGCGTTCGTGGCGATGGACCGAATTCTCGACAACGCGCGCACCGGACCTCTCTGGCTTAAACAACCCGAGATCGCTCAAATGGTCGTTCAAGCCCTGCACGACGGCGAGCACCGGTTCCATCGATACGCCCTGCATGCCTTCGTCGTGATGGCCAATCACGTTCACCTGTTGGTGACTCCTAGAGTAATAGCCCAACTCTGGCTCACCCCGCTCAAAGGCTTTACCGGCCACCAAGCCATCCGCAAGCTCAGGCTGTGCGGGACACCGTTCTGGCAGGATGAGAGCTTCGATCGTCTGGTGCGGGATGATGCGGAATTCGCGCGAACACATCGATACATCGAGAACAATCCAGTCAAGGCGGGTCTGGTCAACACCCCGGAGCAGTTTCCCTGGTCCAGCGCCACGCCGGGCGGAAGCCCGGCGGCAGCCCAGAAGGGCTGACCCCACTTATTGGTTTTTCCAACTGACAATGTCGGCATTCAATCCGTCGCCGCCTACTTCGCCATCGGCGCCATAGGAAGTGATGTCCGGCTCGTCGCCGTGATCACCGGGATATTTGTAAACATAGCTGTGAAGCCATGGATCCTTGGGAACGTCCTTCGGCAAATATGGCCCTGCCCATCTTTCCACGTCGGCGGGTTTCACGCGCAGTGCTTGCAAGCCTTGTTCAGTAGTGGGGAACACACCAGTGTCCAGATGATAGGCACTTAGGGCAGTTTCGAAACTATTGATTTGGTCTTGTGCCGCGGTAACGCGAGCCTTGTCGGCGTATCCAAGCACCTTAGGCCCTACCACGGCCAAAAACAACGCGATGATAGTCATCACCACCAGCATTTCGATGAGGGTGATGCCAGCCTGCCCGTCAAGTTGCGTTTGCTTATCTTTCCTACGCGTCATTCAGGCACCCGCCACAAGCTTGCCCAGGGGCCTACTGGTTCTTCCAGCTGACAATGTCGGCATTCAGCCCGTCGCCGCCGAGTTCGCCATCGGCGCCATAGGAAATGATGTCCGGCTCGTCGCCGTGATCGCCGGGGTATTTGTAAATGTAATCGTGCGCCCAGGGGTCTTTCGGAATGTCCTGCGGCATGTAGGGCCCGGCCCATTGCGTCATGCCGGCGGGCGCCACGCGCAGGGCCTGAAGTCCTTGATCGGTGGTGGGAAACACGCCGGTATCCAGCTTGTAGGCGCCCAACGCCGTCTGAAAATTGTGGATTTGCGCGCGCGCTGCCGTGACCCGTGCGGCGTCGCTTTTCTTGAACATCGACGGGCCTACCAAGGCCACGAACAACGCGATGATGGTCATCACCACTAGCATTTCAATCAAGGTGATGCCCGCTTGCCCGCTTCTACGTCTGCTTGATCGCTTCATCATTACACCGCCACGTCGTTGATACTCATGATCGCGAGCAGCATGCTCAAAATCAACCCGCCCAGCATGACGCCCATCAGCAGAATCACGATCGGTTCGAACACCGCGGTGAAACGCTTGATAGCGGAACGGGTATCGTTTTCGTAGATGTCCGCCATGCGCGAGAACATCTGATCGAGTCGTCCGGTCTCCTCGCCCACAGTCAACAAATGCGCCGCCAGCGGCGGGAACACTCCGGCGCGGCGGACCGGAACGGCGATGCCTTCCCCGCGTTTGACGCCTTGCGCCACGCCCGACATCGCGCCCGCAATCATCTTATTGCCGAGCGTCGCGGAGGCGATCCCGATCGATTGTACCAGCGGCACGGTGTTGGCGATGAGGGTGGCCATGGCGCGCGCAAACCGCGCGGTTTCGGCCTTGCGCAAGGCATCCCCCAGCAGCGGAATCCGCAGCCGCGCGCCATCCCACCACAAGCGTCCGGCAGTGGTGCGCGTGTAGACGCGCCAGATCACGATGACGGCTACCAGCCCCGAGGCTCCGATCCACCAATAAGCCCTCACGAACTCGCTGGCCGTGAGCATCATCTGCGTCGGCAGCGGAATTTTCATGCGTGTATCGGAGAACAGCGTCGCAAAGCGCGGCACCACAAAATTCAGCAGAATGAAGATCGAACCCAAACCCACCAATGCCAGGAGCGCGGGATAGATCATCGACGAAATGATGTAGTTGCGCAGGTCGTCGCGCGTGCGCTCGAATTCAGCCAGCCGCTCAAAGATCGTCGTCAGCGCGCCCGAAGCCTCCCCAGCGCGCACCATATTGATGTACAAATCTGAAAAATATTCCGGATGGGTGGCCAGGCTGTCGGCCAGCGACCTGCCGCCCTTGAGCACGCGCAGCACATCCAGCACTAGAAAACGGAAATCGGAACGTTCCGTCAGCTCGCCGGTGATGGAAAGCGCGCGGTCGAGCGGCACCCCGGCATTCAGCAGCGTCGACATTTCCTGGGTAAAGAACAGCACGTCGCGCCGTTTGCCGGTGCCGAAAGAAGGCAACTTCAGGTCAAGAAGCGACGACCCCTTGGGCGCAACCCCTACGTAAATCGGCGTGAGGCCCTGCTTGCGCAGTTCGCGCGCGATGAGTTTTTCGTTGTCGCCCGTGAGGCTGCCGCTGCGCATGCGGCCATCGGAGGCAACCGCCCGAAAGAAGAACGTGGCCATCAGAACTCCTGCGTGACGCGCATCACTTCGTCCACCGTGGTGATGCCATCGCGGATCTTCTTCCAGCCGTCTTCGCGCAGATTGCGCATGCCGTTGCGGCGCGCTGCCTGGGTGAGTATGGACGCATCTTCGTTGTTCATGATGCGCTGGCGGATCTCATCGTTCAACTCCATCATCTCGAAGATGGCCATGCGCGAAGTGTAGCCCGTGCCGTTGCATTCCTCGCAGCCGGCGCCCTTGAACGTGTGAACCGCTTCTCCCTCGGGCGAAATCGCCGTTCCGGCAGGCTTGATGCAATGTTCGCAGATGATGCGCACGAGCCGCTGCGCGAGCACAGCCACCAGCGACGACGTAATCAAATAGTTTTCAACGCCCATGTCCGTCAAGCGCGTGACGGCGCTGGGCGCGTCATTAGTGTGAAGCGTGGAAAACACCAGGTGGCCGGTGAGCGCGGCGCGTATCGCGATATCCGCCGTCTCACGGTCGCGGACTTCGCCCACCATGATGACGTCCGGGTCCTGGCGAACGATGTGGCGCAACCCCGCCGCGAAGGTCAGGCCGATCTGCGGGTTCACATGGATCTGGTTGATGCCATCCATCTGGTATTCGACCGGGTCTTCGATGGTGATGATCTTCTTGTCGGGCAGGTTGATGCGCTTGAGCGCGGAGTAAAGCGTAGTCGATTTGCCGCTGCCAGTGGGGCCAGTCACCAGAAAGATGCCGTGCGGCAAGCTGGTGAAATGCTCCATCCGGGAGAGCATGCGGTCGTCGAACCCGAGGCGGCGCAGGTCGTAGAAATCGCCGGCCGACCGATCAAGCAAGCGCATAACGACGCTTTCCCCATACAACGTGGGCAGCGTGGAGACGCGCAAATCGACCTCGCGCCCCAGCAGCTTGATTTTGATGCGTCCGTCTTGGGGTAGCCGCCGCTCCGCGATATTCAGCTTGGCCATCAGCTTGAGCCGCGAAATGATCGCCGCCTTGAGTTCGCGCGGCGGTGGTTCCTGGTTGAACAGCACGCCATCCACGCGAAAACGGATGCGGAATTCTTTCTCGAACGGCTCGATGTGAATGTCGCTGGCGCGCTGTTCGAGCGCATCGCCGATCATGGCATTCACCAGGCGGATCACCGGCGCCTCGCTGGCCATATCGCGCAAATGCTCCAGGTCGGCGGTGGCTTGCTCGTCTTCGCCCTCGGCCAGCGTGGGGCTGCGCTCGCTTTCGCCATAATGCTTGTCGATGGCGTCGAGGATCTCCTGCTCCGCCGCCAGCGCCGTCTGAATCTGAAATCCCGAGAAGGCCCGCACGGCCGCCACGGTTTCGAAGTCCAGCGGATCGGCCATGGCGATGGTGAGCGTGGAGTCTACCAGCGAAATCGGGAACGTGCGGCACTGCCGGAGAAAGCGTTCCGAAAGACCTTCGAGCTCCGGCGCCGCAGGCGGAGCGCCATCGACCGTCAGCAGGGGAATGCAGAGCTGATCGGAAAGCGCAGCCAGCACGTCGCGCTGCGCGATCAAGCCCATATCGACCAGAATTTTTCCGAGCTTGTCGCCGCGCTCCTGTTGCAGTTCCAGCGCGCGCTCCAGGTCCTCCGCGTCGATCTTCTGGCGGGCAATCAGGATTTCGCCTAGGCGTTGGTATCGAAATGGGGATTCCGCCCCGGATTGAGATTCCGGAGCAGGAGGATGCGTGGTAGCCACTTACTGTTCTTCCGTTTGAATGTCGCCGCTGAGCACGGCCTTGCGGGCGCCCTTCATCACGATCTGGCCAGGCAGCCCTGCCGTGTCTTCCCAGGGCTGGTAGAGCACGCGAACCGCGAAGACCACCTGTTCGCTTTCGGGCATGGAGGTCAGGCCCATCGCCGCATCCCGCCAAAGACTTTGCATGGTCTTCTTCAGCAGCGGCAAGTTCGCAAGCTTGCGCTGGCGCACCCGGGCCGCTTCTTCGGGCGTAATCTTCTGCTTAAACGGACTAATGCCCGGATTCACAACCAGGCTGACTTCGGTGGTGAATACGGCGCCATATCCCGGCAAATACAGCCCGCGCGTCAGCCCCAGCAGGTCGATCGGATCCTTGTCGCTCGCTCCACGAATCTTGAAGTCGAAGTTCGATTCCAAATCGGCGAATACCTTGCGCGGCACGCCGGCCTTTTCGGTGGTTGGTGTATTCACCAATTTCAGAGGCGCCTGCGCCCACACGGCCGCGGCAGAGAAGAGAAGCACGACAGCGAATTTCATTGCTGGCCTCCCTTATCGGCGCGTGGAAAATCATAACTGCTGCGTTCCACCAACAGGTTCCGCCGCGTGGACATATCGATCGCCGCATCGGCGAATCGCGTCAGCTGCTGCCGTTCTTTCAAATCCTGCTGGCGGATCTCCGCCACGGCTTGCTCGAACTTGTCGCGCTGCCGCGCTTCGCTCGACGCCACGGCCCGATCCACCGCCGCCTGAATCTGCTGCTCGATTTCGGCAGATGAAACCGACACTGCCTTTCCGTTCTGCGACGCCGCCACCGGCCCCGGTGTCTGTATGGCCGGGCGCACCACCGCGAACACTACCAGGGCAACCGACAGCATGGCTGCGGACGCGAATCCCAAGCGTGCTGCCGAACCCCAGAAACCGGCCCAGGCGCGGCGCCACGCCGACGGCTCGAACACCTGGTCGGAAACAAAGGCGATCCGCTGCGGGATCTCTTCGTCACGCAGAGAAAACAAAGCCGCTTCCGTCAGACGCAGCCGTTCGCACTCTTCGCGGCAGTTCTGGCAGCCCTTCACATGCACGTCCACCTGCTTCCGCTCAGTGGCGGAAAGTTCTTGGAAGACGTAATCCCTCAGATCGAATGGCGAGCAACTCATGACGCACCTCGTGCTTTGACGGGAGCCAGTTGGATCTTCAGGAGTTCCAACGCAGCATATAGCCGGGACTTGACGGTGGAAACCGGGCAGGAGAGAATTTCGGCCATCTCCTCAAACTTGAAGCCCTGATAAATTTTGAGCACTACCGCCTCGCGCTGTTCCGGGGAGAGCTGTTTCAGCGCCCCCGCCACTGCCAGGCTCAACTCCAGCGGGAAAACCGAGCCGCCGCCCACAGCAATTCCGGTTTCCGTGCCTTCCGGTTCGAGCTCGGACACATCGACCTCCGGCCGGCGCTTGCGAAACATGGAATAGGCTTCGTTGTGCGCGATGCGATACAGCCAAGGGGCAAACCGCGCCGGATCATCGAGCTTGCGGAGGTTCTGGTAGGCTTTCAAGAAAACGTCCTGCGTCAAGTCCAGAGCGTCTTCGCGGTTGCCGGTAATCCGCAGGAGGTAATTGTAGACACGTTTCTCCCACCGGGACACCAGGAGGTTGAAAGCCTCCACGGCTCCCCGGCCAGCCTGTCGGATCAGGTCGGTATCTTCCACCGCCCGAAAGATCAAATCTCTGGCTCCTGGTGAGTAGACGCACCCCGCCCGGAAAAAGTCGGGCGCGGCAATACTTAGTGTAGCGGGAAGGGGCCAATACGTGCCGCCGGCATGCCCCGGCCCGTGGGATCGATGGTAAGGTGAATCGGAGGGCGCCCGTGCACCGCTCGCAACCATCCCGCCGCGATTTCCTTTCCGGCATGGCCATCGGAACGGGTCTGCTGATCGACGGTTGCAGCCGCAGCGGCGGATCGGGCCAGCCCGCGGAAACCGCCGACACCCTCAGCGGTACCCCCGACGTCACCTTGCGCATCGGCAACGTCACGGCAGATATCGGCAACGGCCATACCATCAGCACCATTGGATACAACGGGACCGTCCCCGGCCCGCTCATTCGATTGCACGAGGGAGTTCCGGTTACGGTCGACCTTTTCAACGAAACCGACACTCCCGAACTGGTCCACTGGCATGGTCAGGTGATTCCCGCCGATATCGATGGCGCTCAGGAAGAAAAGAGCCGTGTGCTTCCGGCAAATGGGCACTTGCGCTACCGCTTGACTCCGCAGCCCGCCGGCGCCCGTTGGGTACATACCCATGTCATGCCGATGGCCAATCTGAACCGCGGCCCCTACACCGGCCAGTTCGCTTTCGTTTACATCGAGCCTAAGGCGAATCTCGGGCAATACGACCAGGAGGTTTTCCTCGCGACGCATGAATGGGAGCCAACTTTCTCTGCCGAAGAGGAGAAAGAGGACGACGACGTCACACCCGAGGAAAAGAAGCGCGCCGAGACGGAAAAGAAAACGCAAAAGCCCAACGGCTGGGAAATCGGCTATCAGCGATTCACCATCAACGGAAAATTACTGGGCTTCGGCGAGCCGGTGCGCGTGAAAGCGGGCCAGCGCGTCCTGTTTCATATTCTCAACGCCAGCGCCACGGAAAATATCAAGCTGGCCTTGCCGGGTCATCACTTCCAGGTGGTAGCGCTCGATGGCAACCCGGTTCCCCGCCCGCAACTGGTGGACGTGCTCGAGCTGGGCACGGCCGAGCGCATCAGCGCGGTAGTCGAAATGAAAACGCCCGGCATCTGGGTTCTGGGCACTCCCAAAGATGACGACCGTATGAACGGCATGGGAATCGTCGTCGAGTATGCCAATCAGAAGGGCGAACCCCGCTGGGAAAAACCGCCGAAGCAAATTTGGGACTACACACTTTTCGGCAATGTCCGGACTGCGCCCAACCCCGATGAAGTCATCCCGATGGTATTCGGGAAAATCAACGGAGGCAAAGGCGGCTTCAATCGCTGGACCATTAACGGCCAATCCTACGAGGAAAAGGCCGAGCCTCGGTTGCTTCACAAAGGCAAGCGGTACCGGTTGGTTTTCGATAACCAGACCGACGACGCGCACCCCGTCCACCTGCACCGCAACAGCTTCGAGCTGACCAGTGTCTACGGCAAGCCCACCACAGGCGTGCTCAAAGACGTCGTGCTGGTGAAAGGCTACCGGAAGATCGAGGCTGATTTCACGCCAGACATGGACGGCCTGACGTTATTTCACTGCCACCAGCAATTTCACATGGACTACGGCTTCAAGCTGCTGTTTAACGTGGTTTAGTGGGGCCAGCCCTTCCGGGCTGCCACCGGGCTTCTGCCCGGCGCCTTGAGTTTTATCTCCCCACCAGATGTTCCGGCTTGTTGTTCTCGCACACGTACTCCAGCAACTCCTCCTGCGGCGCGAGATCCCATTTCAAATTCTCGTGGAGTGGCTTCACAAACGTGCCAGGGTCGTCGAACGTCACGGCCACCTCCATGTGGCCGAAGTCCAGGCGCCGGTATCGTTCGGTCATGCGCATCATATCGGTGTGGGGATAGATCCCTTGAGTCGGCCCGATCCAGAGCTTGTCGGTAAAGCCGATCGTATCCACCACCAGCGTGTCTCCTTCCCACTTGCCCACCGAATGGCCCATCCAGGTCGGATCGAAATTCGCGGGATGGCCGCGGCCGTCGAGAAAGATCTGCCGAAAGCCCGGGTAATCCTCAAATAACAACACCACAAGCGAAGGAGTCTCGACGAACTTGGCAATGAACGGCACGGAGCTGCCGGGAACCGGCGGGGAACCTGGCAAGCAGTGGTTGTGCGGATGATCTTTGCCGAGGCTAGCGCCGCGCTCGCGGACGATTGCTTCAGCCCACGGCACCAGTTCAGCCTGTTCCGGGTACGGGTCGCCCAAGTCCACCCAGATGCCCGATAAGTCGGGTTTTCCGCCCGCGGTGCGCGGAGCCGGCCGCGAGGGCACCTTGTCTCTCTTGCGCATGACGGCGGCCAGCCTGCCAGGGTCGTCGCCCAGCGTCGTTCCGTTGATCGTCTCCGTCAACCGAATTTCGAGCGCTACGATTTGACCGCCGCTCAGCGTGACCTCTTTAGTGAACGTGTTGTACGCGCAACACGGCATCACGATCGAGAGCTGGTACGTTCCCGCGTCGAGACTCGACAATGCGTACTTGCCATCGCTCCTGCTGCTGGTGCGTGCCACCTTGCCCGTCGTTTTGTTCTTCACCTGGATGGGCGCATCCGCGACGATCGAGCCGCTCGGCTGCGTGACGGTTCCGGCGAGCGACGCGCGGTCCGTCTGCGCCGGCAAAACAGCGATCCAAATCCAGGAACAACCCGCGAGCATACACCAACGCATTCTCATTCACCTCTCTGTTCAGTTGGCCGCTTCCACCCGCGCCGTGGCGCACTCTTCGGCAACTTTGAGAAAATTTAGCACCTTCGCATTGCCCACGATATACGGATTCGGGCTGCCGGGCGCGCGCTTGGCCAGCATCGGCAGGTTGATCTTCGATCGGTCCCAATCGGTGTGGTTAGCAAAGATGATATCCGCCCCCGCCTGCTTCACGATGGCGCTGAATCGCTCCGCCGACCGGATGTAGGCTCGAATGGATTCCGCGTCCCGGTTGAGCCCCACGCCGCCCCAAAGAGCCGCCAGGTGCGGCGTCCCATTATCCTTTACCGGAAACAGCGTGGAGATGGTGCCCGGCGTATGACCGGGCGTGATGTAAAGCGTCAGCGTGGTATCGCCGAGCGTCAGCTTCTGTCCGTCGGTGGCCTCGATATCCCGCTTCGGTTTGGTGCCGATGGTTCGCTTGTCGAGCACATCCCAATCCGCCGGCGACATGATGACGCGCGTGCCGTAGTGCTCCTGCAAGAACCGCGCGCCGCCGTCGTGATCGGGATGAGCATGGCTGACGACGGCGAACTTGATGTTGGCCGGGTCCAAACCCAGCTTCTTCATCCCACCCGCAACCTCCTCTTCCACCGAATAATCAAAGATGGTGTCGAGCACGATGATCCCTTCGGAGGTGGTGATGGCCCACACGGCGTACTCGGACTGGCCGAAGAAGTAGAGGTTGTCGAAGACCTTCACCGGTTCGGCATACCACGTCGATCGGTCCGGCGGCCCCGGGGGCCTCTGCCCAGCGCGCCCGCCCGGTGCGGCGCCGCCTCGCCCTGGTTGGACGCCCGGCCCGGGTCCGTAGCATTGAAAGTTCAACAGATTCTGAAAATCTTCGCCCGCGGCGGCTTTGGCAGCGGCCATGTGCCGGTCGGCTGCGTCGTTACGGGCGTCGTTTGCATTTTGAGCCGGCAGCACGGAGGCGGCCAGCAGCAGGCCAAGCGCGATTCGCATACATGATATGATCCCATTTCGGATGGCTAGGAGCGCTGGCATGACGAAACCGATCTTGGCGTTGGGTGGAATGAGTCTCGGCATCGGCCTGATGCTGGGCTCGCTGGCGCAACCCGCAGCCGCGCAGGGCTCGCAACCATCCCCGCCACGAGCCGCGGCTACGAAGAAATGGACGCCGCCGAAAACCCCCTGGGGTGAGCCTGACTTGCAAGGCATCTGGCCGCTCAACCATCTGATTGCCACGCCATTCCAGCGGCCGGAAAAGTACGGCGACCGCCGCCTGCTTACCGACGAGGAATTCGCCGCTGCCCAGAAGAGCGCCGAGGCCCGCAACAAGCGCTTCGAATCCGGCGCGATCCCGCAGGCCGATTCCGGCACCCAGGTGTTGCGGCTCACTTCGTTGCTGAGCGAGCCGGCCAATGGCCGCTTCCCCGCGCTTACACCCAAGGGCAAGGAAATGTACGCCCAGATGCACGGCAGCTACAAGCCGGGCCAAACCGTCTTCGATAGCCCCGCGGACTTCGATAGCTGGGACCGCTGCATCACCCGCGGGATGCCCGTTTCGATGGAGCCGCGCAACTATAACAATGGCATCCGCATCATGCAGTCGCCGGGTTATGTGCTGATCGTGCTCGAAATGGCGCATGAGGTCCGGATCATTCCCACCAACGGGCAGCCGGCGCTCGATCCGTCCATCAAAGAGTGGATGGGCGAGTCGCGCGGACACTGGGAAGGCAATGCGCTCGTGGTGGAAACCACGAATTTCAACGGTAAGACCGACCTGACCAATGCCGGCGTTCCCGGTTCTCCGCCGCTAACCCCCGCCTCGGCAAATCTGCACATTACCGAGCGCTTCACCCGGACCGACAACGACACGATCGAATACAAAATGCACGTCGAGGACCCGGACGTCATTGTCAGCCCGTTTACGGTGGAGTATCCGATGAAGCTGGACAACCAGTATCAGATGTTCGAGTACGCCTGCCACGAAGGCAATGAGGCCGTCCGCGGTTACATCGTGAACTCGCGCTTCGAGCGGGCGCATCCGAAGACGAAGTAAGCCAGAGTCCCGGCCGGGAGATTCGAACCAACGCGACAGGCATTATGCCTTACGTGTTGGTCGACTTCAGACAGACATTCTTGACAGACAGACTGTAAGTCTGTCATGATTAAGTCATGGGACAGTCCGATCAAATCCGGGAACATGTACGCGTGAAGTATCTCGAGCCGGCTCGCCTCAGCCGCCAGGGTCGATTCTCGGTTCGGTGTGGAACAGTAGAAAAGGAGCTGGGCATGAGGAATCGCGTTGCCCAGGTTTGTACGGCCTTGAAGAGCCCGAAGTTCCTCGAAACGAATGGGCTGCGCCTGGTCGAGACGAGTGGTCCTCCATCGGGCACGAGCAGCACCGTTGTGTATACGTACGAGTTTCGCGACTCGGCGTCAAACGATACGTCCAAGGCTCCCGCTACCGCTTCGATTTACGCCAAACTCAGGCAGATGGAAGGCATTCTCCGGGACGTTTACAAGGAACTTGGCGGAGCCGAGCGAGCGATTCGCCAGGAGCGGGAAGGCTATTCGCGATGAGCCTGGTTTACTGGGACACCATGCTCTTCGCCTATCTTTTCGAGGGCCACCCGGAGTTCCAGCCCAGGGTGTCCCAGATTGCGCGCCGGATGGAAGAGCGCAGCGACACTCTCTGCACCAGTGTTTTTACAGTGGGCGAAGTGCTGGCCGGTCCGAGCCGCACGCAACGGTGGGACGAAGTATCTAAAATGCGCGAGTTCTTTCGCTCAGCGGAACTGCGCCTCCTCGAATTCAAACTCTCGACCGCCGAAATCTTCGCGGAGATTCGAGGGCGGACCGGTATCAGCTCGGGCGACGCGATCCACTTGGCTTGCGCAGCCGAGGCGCGCGTGGATCTGTTTCTCACTCACGACAAGCGGCTGGCGAAAAAAATCGTTCCCGGTATTCAATTCTTCGCCACGCTGGACTCGAGCGTTCTGTAAAAGCAGACGGGCGACGACTATTTAACCGGCTCGTCCTTCTTCTCGGCTGAGCTGCCCATAGTCAATTTCCGGCCGTCCGGAAACTCGATTTCGCGCGTGCTCCCACGGAAATCGCCGTCTTTCGCCTGGAAAGCCGTCACCTTGATCTTGGTTCCGGCAGGGAGTGAATTCTTGTTCCAGCCCAGGCGCAGCAAGACGCCCGGCGATCCGCCTTCCAGCCGCCAGTGTTCCACCGTGCCGTCGGGCTTCGGGACATCGATATCCAGCCAGGAATGCGGATTCACCCATTCCAGCTTGACCACGGTACCCTCGAGGACGACCGGCTTGGACGCGTCGAACTCCGCGGAGAACGAATGATGCGCGGCCGCGGGCAATGCTGCCGCCGTGAGCACGCCGGCAATTGCTAGGGCTTTCAGTAGTCTGCTGTACATGGCCTATTCCTATCCCTTTTATACCGCGTCACAGTTTCGGCTGCAGCAGGTCATGGTACAGCAGCCCATCCGCGAAGGGCACGCACTTTTCCTCCAGCAACTGCGCGTTGTCGTCAATCAGGCGATACAACGGCATTTCGATGGTCCATGGCTGCGAGAATGTCTGCGGATCTTCGAGCGTGGCCTCGTATGAGATATGGTTGGCGTCCAGAAGCCGGAAGCGCTCCGTCACTTTCAACTGATCACTGGCAAAGTTCCCGGCGCGGTCCAGCCACGACTGGCCGTTTTGCGACAGGGTCGTCACCACCAGAACGTTGCCTTCCCAGGTTCCGTTCGATTTACCCATCCACGAATCCACCGGCAGGTCGGAATGATCCTTCATATGAATGATGCGGTTGGTGGCGGCGAACGGGTAGACCATGAGCAGGTCGCCATCGCCCTGGAAAATCTGGAACGGACGATCCTGGTAAGTGACGCGCGGAACCCCCAGCATGTAGCACTTCGCTTCGGGGTCAGCCTCGGGCCAATGGGAACGGTTGTCGTTGCGCTTCTTGAGCGCTTCCGGCAGGTACGGAATCTTGCCGCCGCCGCGCAAAACGCTCTTCCCCGCCGGAATGACGCCGATCGCGCCGAGCTGCCAAAGGTCCTTCGGAAATCCCTCGACCGAATGCCCTTCCAGGTTCCAATAGGCCGTGTTCAGAGCCTGCCAGATCCCGTTGAAATTGGGATGTCCCGAAATAGTTGCCGGACGATCCAGCTTCTGCGCCTGAGCGGCGCCCAGCCACACCGTCGCCGCCATCACGATCGTGCGGATCAATCGATTGTGCAAATCTATAGTCCCACCGTTATGAGATTCTAACGCAATCCGTCCGACAAGGAACCGCGACCGTAAGGGAGCGGAGCCCGAAGCAACCGCGCCCCCACCCCGTTTCATCACATCAACTTCCATCCCGTCACCTCATTCTTGCCATTCATCTCCGCGGCGATCCGGTACACGCTGGTTCTCTGCTGCGGCCAAGGGTAGGCACGGTAGGTAATCGTCAGCTTGTATTCGGCCGCGCTCAGGGGCGCCGTGATGAGATAGGCAGTCTGGCAGCGGCCCGTGAACGCCCGCCGGCCCGCGATCTTGCGAATGTCGCCACGGTTCAAAACGGTCGCATCCTTAATGGAAGAGCCGTCCGCCAGCGTCAGCTTCGAAACCTCGCAACTGTATTCGACATCCGTCAGCGGCGTCAGGTTCTCGTTGGAAATCTGGAACATCACCGTAGATGCGCTTCCGAATCGAATTTCCGCGGGAACATCCACCCGCAGCCCGAAAATCAGCGGGAACCCGAACACGATCACCGCGGCAGCCAACACCAGGGTCAGCACGATCTGAAGAAGCGCGCGGCGGCGCGAACGCGGTGCAGGAACTTGGTTCGCTCCGGACTCCGCACCGGAACCACCGGATTTCCACATGCTCGAACGTACCTCAGACCCGCGGCCGCGTCTTAGCGAAGCGTGAACGTGAACAGCGCACTACCCGCCTGGATGCTGACGTATTGCTTGCGGTCCACCATATACGTCATGGGCCCCGCGGCTACCGAGCGCCCCAGGCTCGTTTCCCATAAGGTGCTGCCGTCGCGCGCGTCGAGCGCGTAGAAAGCGCCGTCGCGATCGCCGCTGAAGAGCACGTTGGAGGCAGTAGTGAGGATGCCGGCCTCGGTCGAAGGCACCGCCAGCCGATGGGTCCACTTGCGTTCGCCGGTGTGCGGGTCCACCGCAATGATCGAGCTGAACACGTCGTCGGTCGTCGAGCCGGGCAGCGGGAATTTTCCCGTGTAGCTGGCGCCCTCGTGAAACTCCGGAGGCTCTTCCCCTTTCACGTACGTCGTGGAACTGTTCTCCCATGCCGGGATATAAAACAGCCCGGTGGTTGGGCTGAAGGATGGGTTGTACCAATTGGTGCCACCCTGGTTGCCCGGGTAAACCAGCGTTCCCGCTTGCGTCGGAACAATCCCCGGCGTGGCCATGGGCCGGCCCTTCTCGTCGAAACCGGTGTTCCAATTTACCTTCGTGAAGGGCTTGCCTAAAAGAAACTGGCCGCTGGTGCGGTCCAGCACGTAGAACATGCCATTGCGGTTGGCCCACAACATCGTTTTGCGCGGGCGCCCCTGGAATTCCATGTCCGCGAGCACCGGCACCTGCGTGGCGTCCCAATCGAATTCGTTGTGCGGCGAGAATTGGTAATACCACTTCAGCTTGCCCGTATCCGCATCCAGCGCGATCACCGAAGAGCTGTATAAGTTGTCGCCCAGGCGAACGTCGCCATCCCAATCCGGCCCCGCATTGCCGGTTCCCCAGTAGGTCAGGTTGGTTTCCGGGTCATACGAGCCGGTCACCCAAATCGGCGCGCCGCCGTGCTTCCACGATTCGTTGGGCTTTCCATCCTTGCCCAGCCATGTTTCATAGCCAGCCTCGCCGGGCCCCGGAACCGTGTTGAAGTGCCAGACCTCTTTGCCCGTCTCCGCATCCCAGGCTCCGATGAACCCGCGGATCCCGTGCTCGCCGCCCGCCACGCCCGCGATCACTTTGTCCTTGATCACTAACGGCGCGTGCGTCATCGAGTACTGCTGCTTGTAGTCGGCCACCTGCGTGTTCCACAATTCCTTGCCAGTCCGCGAATCGATGGCAATCAACTGCGCATCGAGCGTCGCCAAGAATAGCTTGTTGTTCAGAATCGCCACGCCGCGCGTCAGGTTCCCGCAGCAGGGATTCCTGGTTTCGGGCGCCGGCTTGTGCCGGTAGGTCCAAATTGTTTTGCCGGTGGCGGCGTTGAGCGCGATCACGTCGTTCGGGCTCTGGATGGTGTACATGACGCCATCCACCACCAGCGGCGTGACCTCGTGCTTATCGAGCGACCGCGACTGGAACACCCACTTCAACGTCAGATCCTTGGCGTTGGCCGGCGTGATTTGAGTCAGCGCGCTGTGGCGCTGGCTGGTCATGTTGCCGGAATACGTCAGCCAGTTCTGCGGTTCTTTGTTGGCGCCCAAAATCCGCTCGAACGGAACGCTGGTAACGTGGGCCTCCTGGTTCACAGGGGCTTGCTCCAGCCCCTGGCCGGCCGCCAGCGACGCCAGGGCCAATAGCGCGATTCCTTGGAGTGTCATTCTGCACAATTCTACAGCAATTCAGACGCGCGCCCAGAGCGGACCCGCAAACTCCTGCGGCTTACCGCGGGGCCGGCGCCGTCCAGATATCCAGTACGCCGGTGGTGGCGTGCTGATTCGCATTTCCTTCCGGGAGTGCGATTCTCCCATCCACAACGATGGGGCTGTTCCAATGGCCGCTGCCGCAGTCCAGTAGAGCTTTCTGGGTCCCGCTCCTGGCGTCGTAAATGTGCAGCCCGCCATTGGGATCGTACACGTAGAGCAGTCCGCCCACGACGACCGGGCTCGTGCCGCCGGTCGTGTGGCTCCACATCTGAGTCAGCATTCCGTTGCTCACCGTCCAAGCCGTGGTAGCGCCGTTGTCGGCGGCAAAGAGCCACGTCCGCGGGCCCATCTGCCATACCGCCTGAGCCGTAAACAGCATGTTCTGGGAGGGCGTGGGCACGGTGTCGAGTTCGCCTCCTGTGTGCGCAGCGGCGCCTGAAATCGCAGAGATGCCGAGCAGCCGGATCATCCGGTCCTTACCGCCTTGCGCCAGCACGCCTGATCCCACCAGCACCGGCGACGTGGATCCCAAGTCGATATCCGCCGCGTCGAGCGTCGAGTTGTCCGCCGGAGTGTAGTTCCCCAGCACCTGCGTCGCATTCGGGTCGAGTTCGATCACCGAATCGCCCCAATCCGTCATGCCGTTATAGGGCCCGTTCCCAGTGGCCACGAAGATGTTGCCCGTGGCGCGATCGATCACCGCCCCGGCCCGCCCCCAAATCGCCGACCGCGTAGATGAACAGGACGCCGGGTCGATCAAGCCCGTCCGGTCGCTGCATAGCGAATTCCACACATGCAGCAGACTGCCGGTGGCCGCGTCGAGAATGGCCACGTGCCCCTGGTAGGGAGGCTGATCGCCGATATATCCGCCCGTGGTTGCGATCACACGGCCACTGAACACTTTAAGCGGCGAGGCGATCTTCTCGCGGCCCGGCAAAAGCGTGATCGGCGTCCGCCACACTGCATGACCGTCCGCGATGGCCAGTTTCTGTACGGTGCCATCGGGAGCTGCCGCATAGATGGATTGCCGATCCGGGTCCGCCGCTGGCGTGCTGTTGGTAATCTGCGCCGTGCCCACCCAGCCGGCGAAACCAGCAGGAGTATATTCCCACAGAGTGGCGCCGGTCGAGGCATCCAACGCGATGGTCTTCCCGTAAGTGGTCGTCACGAAGAACACATCGTGGATCGACTCGTTCACGGTGACGCCGTGGAGGTATATCGCGGATGCGTCCACGGTCCCGTCGAGAGGTGCCTGGAGTCGCACGAGCGAGGCGGCATTCGCGGCGGTGATGCCGGCCGCGGCTGGAGAGGCCCCGGAGCTCGAAGCGTCCAATCCGAATTGCGGCCAATCCTTCAGCCGCTCGGTGCGGATGACCACCCTCTGCGCCGCGATCCGCCAGGTGAGAACTCCGGCCGCCAGAAGCAACCAGGGCAGGAACCACCGCCGGATCGCCGCACCGCGGATCATGGCTCAATGATACGCCGGCCGCCCCAGGGCGCCGCCACCGGCCGCTGCGCGTTGGTAATGGTGGTGGTGCCGAGGGCGGCCAATCGGCTAGGTTCATTTCTTACTTTATATTCCCGCTCGGGAATATTTCTGCCTCCAGTGGCCCTAGAATAAACAAAAATTCCCGTACGGGAATTTTAGCGTATTTTTAGCAAGAAAAAGCTATAATATTCCCGTTCGGTAACTTTCCAACTTGAGTAGGCCCTTGAAGTACACAACAGCGGATATCGGGAAACTGATACGGGATACGCGCAAGAAACTGGGCGTCACCCAAAAAGAGCTCGCGCTCACGTCCGGAACGGGTCTGCGGTTCATTATCGAGCTCGAGAAGGGAAAAGAAACCTGCGAGACGGGCAAGGTGCTCACCGTTCTCAATACGCTCGGCATCAAAATGACGCTGACGCCGCCAGTGGCGCCCCCGCAACAAGGATCAGGCGATGGCCCGCACGCTTGACGTCTACCTGCACAGCGACCTCATCGGGCATCTGACCGAGGACGATGACGGCGACATGAGCTTTCAGTATGCCGAGAGCTGGTTGAGAAAGCCGGAGGCCGTCCCTCTGTCCCATTCATTGCCGCTCCGCGAGGAGCGATTCCGCCGGAAAGAATGCCGCGGTTTCTTCGCCGGCATCCTGCCGGAAGAGAGCAAACGCGAAATGATCGCGCGCAATCTCGGCATCAGCGCGCGCAACGATTACGCCATGCTAGAGCGCATCGGCGGCGAGTGCGCGGGCGCCGTGACATTCCTGCCCGAGGGCGAGCCGATGCCCGACCGGCACTACGAATATCGAGAGCTGTCAGATGAGGAACTCGCGGCCATCCTGAAAGAGCTTCCGCGCCGGCCGCTCCTGGCCGGAGAGGAGGGCGTCCGGCTCTCACTGGCCGGCGCGCAGGATAAGCTCGCCGTTCGGCTCGAAGGCGGAGCCATCTGCCTTCCGCTCGGCGGCGCGCCCAGTACCCATATCCTCAAGCCGAATGTGGAACGCTTCGCCGGCGTGGTGTTCAACGAAGCCTTTTGCATGCAGCTGGCTGCCGCCGCCGGCCTTTCGGCTGCCGCCGTGGAGACCCGCGACGTCGCCGGCATCAGTTATCTGCTGGTCGAAAGATACGATCGCCATCATCGGCCCGTGCCCGACGGAGCGCCGGCGGTCGAGCGATTGCACCAGGAGGACTTCTGCCAGGCCCTCGGGATCGTCTCCGAGCAGAAATACCAGAAGGAGGGCGGGCCGACGCTGAAATTGTGCTTTGCTCTTTTGCGGGAGGTTTCGAGCGCCCCCGTGATCGACCTCGCGCGGCTGCTCGACGACGTCGTCTTCAATTACATCGTCGGCAACAACGACGCTCACGGCAAGAACTTCTCGCTTCTCTATCGACCCGGCGGCACGGGCGAACTCGAAACACAGCTGGCGCCGCTTTACGATGTGGTCAGCACCATGTATTACCCCGAACTGAGCCGTGACATGGCCATGCGGATCGGTGAACAGTATTCCTCCGAGAAAGTCTCGCTGAGAGATTTCGAGCGGCTGGCCGACGACGCCAAGCTCGGAAAACCTCTGGTGCGGGCTCGGCTGACAGAAATGGCCGAGCGCGTCGTTGAGGCTCTCGCGAAGATGCCCGTCACGAATCCGGTTACGGACAAGGTCGCAGATCTGATTCGCCACCGGTGTGAGATGGCATTGGGCGAGTTTCGGAGCCGGTGACGAGCAAGCGCGGGGCTGAAGGCGCGCAACACCAGGTGCCCGCCGCGCGATCAGGCGGACTTCCTGCGCCCCCAAAGTTCCGCGGTCGCGAGTTGCGCGCCTTCGGCCAGAGATCTCAGCTTCGCCCATTGAATGGTAGGGTGCACGCGGCGAATGAACGGTCCTTGCGCAAAACCGCAATCCGTGCCGCCCATCACCCGTTCGCGCCCCACAATTCTGGCGAGCCGCACCAGCCGCTCGGCTACCAGTTCCGGATGCTCCACCACATTGGTAGCGTGGCTGATCACCCCTGGCACCAGCACCCGATTGTCCGGGAGTTTCACATCCTGCCACGCCCTCCACTCGTGTTCGTGGCGCGGATTTGCGGCTTCGAAGAGGTAGGCGCCCACCCGGACCTTCAACACCAGATCCACAATGTCCTTCAGCGGAATATCAAACGTGTGCGGCCCGTTCCAACTGCCCCAGCAGATGTGATAGCGGGTTCTCTCCTCTGGGATGCCTTCGAGCGCATGGTTCAGGGCATCCACGCGCAACTCCGCCCACGCGCGGTACTGCTGGAGGGTCATGGGAGGGACCAGGCGCTCATACATGAAGGGCAGAAACGCATCGTCGATTTGCAGCGTCAGTCCTGCATCTATGATGGCCAGGTACTCCTCACGCATCGCCTCCGCCAAGGCGATCAGCAACTCCCGTTCGCTCGGATAGTATTCGTTCTTCAGCGTGGGAAACGCGCTGAACGGAGCAACTACAGGCAGAAACGCGCCCTGGACATCGGTCCTGCTCACGGCAGCTTTCAAGTTGCCGATATCTCGTCGGATGAGTTCCTGGCCGGTGTAGCGGATCGGGCCCTGACAAACCGAAACGGTCGGCGCCGGCGGCGTTCGCAGATTCTGGATGGGGAAGTACTCGGCATAAAACTCGGGGAACGCCGCCTGGTCGTGCCAGGGCCCCAACGCCAGCAGCGGGTCTTTGATTTCGTCCGCGGTCGCCGGCCGCTGGATGACGCCGCCGATTCTCCTGGCGATGTACCACGACCAGCTGCCGCTCTTGCCAAATTCGCCATCGCTGACGATGTCCACACCAGCCTCAGCCTGCCGTTGCACGACCTCGGCAACCGATTCGCTCAGACACGCTTCAAATGCGTTCTGGTCGTAATCGAGGCCCTCCTCTGTACGCTTGAGAAACTCGATGAGCCGGGGCGGCCTGACGAGGCTGCCGACGTGAGTAGTCAACACGCGATTGGCTAGCATAGTTCAACGCGTCGTGGTGATTGCCATCGTTGGGGTCGGGCCTTCCGGCCCGCCGCCGGGCTTCTGCCCGGCGCGCCCACACGTTTACATAGCCATCGATATCACCGGACGTCCCACAAGTCTATCGCGGAAGCCGGCGGTTGGAACGAGCTCACGCGAAGCTCACAAATGCAACGTCATCGACACGCCGGCGTATGACGGTATGCGCACGCCCACGATGCGCTCGAACGGGCTAGCTTCCACCGGCAGGGCGAGCACCTCAGTCGTCTGACCGGTGTAGCCTCTCGCGACCTGGAAATTCACTCCGGCGTCCAGCCGCCCCTTCCAGAAGGGCCGAACCAGCGCGCCGCGAAATTCATTTACGGGAACGCCCGCGAAGCCGTCGCCCAAGGGCTTGCTGCCAACCTCTTCGAATTCGCCGCGGGCTTTCAGATGGAACGGCAGCCGGTCGACCGTCCCGAGTAGATCGAAGATCAGCCGCGGCGCCTCGGGTACGGGAGCCCCGCTCGACAAATCGCGCGCATCGGCCTTGGAGAGCGAAGTCTGCAACAATCCGAACCGGTATCGCCTGCTGGCGGCGACCGTGATGTACGAATTCCGGCTCGGACCCTGGTAGGACTGGAGACCGGTGTCTGGATCAATCTTCGCCAGCGACTGCTCCTGAGTTACGTGACCGAGCGTGACGCGTAGATCGGTTCCCAGAACCGTTTTCATCGCGACCATCTGATACGCATGCGCGCGGCTCACCAGGCTTGCGTACGCTGTTCCGGTTCCCATCCGCGGGTCGTTCGTGAAGTAGGTTTCGCCAAAGCTGAATGCGAGCGACGGCAGCGGTAGACGGTCTGGCGCCGCCAGGTGCAGAGTCGCTTTCGGCGAATTCACGCCAGTCCATCGATCGAACGAATGCATGGGGCTCAGCAGGTCGGTGTTAGCGAATGCGATTTCATCGCGGCGCCATCCCAGGTTGAAGCGCAGCCAGGAAGTCACGCGCCCTTTCAGGGAAATGTACAGGCTCAAAAAGTTCAGCGTGACGTCGTTCGCGGTGACGCGCTCGAAGGGGCCGTAGACCGCGGGATCGGTGGAGGCGTAGTGGTCGAGATCAAGCCGGCGCGGCGCTTCGCGGGAATAATCCATCCCGGCCAGGATCGACAACCATTCGCTCAACGTCTTGAGGTAAGTGGTCTCGCCGCCGGCCGCGGTACGGAATTCGCTCTGGCGAATGAGGCCATCGCCAAAATTCGAGAACAGGGCGAGGTTGTAGGTGCGATAGAAACCGGAAAGGTGAATCTCGTCCGAAGTTCCCGGGCGCCAGATGTCGTTTGCGGCCATCTCACCGGTGTGCGTCTGATCGTGCTGCCGCGGATCGATCGTATCGTTGAGCCCCGCAACGTTGATCGGAGCCAGTCCGGGGATACGGGAGTTGCCGTAGTAGCCGGTTCCGAACAGCGTCAGTTTATGCCGGCCGAAATCGAACACGCGGTATCCGTTGATCTTGTACTGCTGACGGTGTTCCGGCGTCGCCAGAAATCCGTTGCCAAAAGAGGCTTCCATCGCCAGCCAGGCGCGTGTCGCAGGGCCGCCCGGGCTCCATCCCGTGGCGACGTCTGCATCGTGAGCATCCCCGGTGACCATAACGAAGGGTTCCAGCCGCGACCGGAATCCGTAGGCTACCCCCAGGTTCACCGCATGATTCCCCTCGCGCACATTGAAGGCGCCGCCGTCCGTCTCCACGCTTTCGATTACCGCGGGAATCAAAACGTTCGGATCGGTGTAGCCGTTTCCGTGAGCGTTCGCGCTCAGATTGTTAGGGACCAGATAACTCCCCACCTGAAAGAACTGAGCGATGGGTTCGCCATGATCGCCGGCCACACCGGGGGAAAAATACTGCGGCGCTTTGATTCCACCCGAAGCGGTCTCGACCGGCAGCCCCGGAATCGAGACTGGAACCCCCGGCCGGCCGGGATTGGCATCGAGCATTTCGCCGTGAATGAAGACACGTTGCGCCGGGTCCGGGTTCATCATGTCGCCGTTGCTCCCATCGGCGTGCACCGTCACCGATTGGACAGATGTCGCGAAGCGCGCGAAACGGAGTTCAACCCGTTGATCGCTTAGCGCGGTAATCGCTTGTTGAACCGCCACCAAGCCATCGGACTCGCCAATCAGCACGTGCTGCCCCCTATCCACCTCCAAACGGTACACTCCATCCGGCCCGGTTTTGGTTCCCGTTCCACCCTCGATCCGGACCGACGCGCCCGCGATAGGCTGACCGTCCGGGTCGCGAACCGTACCCGTGATCACCGCGGCACCGGCAGGAAGAACCAGTAGGAGGACGGAAGCAAGCAGGCGCATTTGTCAGGTTTCGGTCTCGCTGACCTTCCCACTGGATTACGGTTCCCAAGGCAAATTGGATTTCGCTAGCGAGCCGCGCGCGTACGCATTCTTGCCGATCGCCACGCAAACCCGTAAGATAACCCCGATGAACCGAATCTACACAAGTGCTATAGCCCTATCCGCCGCGCTGCTGCTCGCGAGCGCTGCACACGCCCAAGTGAAGCTGGACTCGGTGCGAATCGCCGCGAAGGACACGGCTGCGGTGGCGAAGTTCTACCAGGCTGCGTTCGGCATGCAGGAGGTCAACCGGATCGACGCGCCCGGAGGGCCGGAGATCTTTGTAAACTTCGGCGCGACGGCCGACGCGGCCAAGGCCAACAAAAGCGGCCCGATCGTGATCATGCACCGCGACTCCGACGACGTCAAAGACCCGATCGCGCATGTGATCTTCAACGTGAAGGACATGTCATCCACGGTCGCCGCCATCAAGGCTGCTGGCGGGTCGCTGGCCGGCGATCCGCGTCCGTTCCGCAACACCGGAATCGTCATCGGCATCGCGACCGATCCGGCTGGTAACCGGATTGAACTCATTCAGCGGCCCTGAACGGCAGTTACCGGCGGCGGCCCACCGGCGCCTTGAAGCGTCCGTCAGCAGGAAGCTTCGATGATGCTCATCTCCGTGTGTGTCGGCACGATGCGCTTCAGCTGGAGCCCCGCTGACTGCAGAAGCGTGCGGTATTCCGCCTCCGTGCGCTCGCGGCCGCCCGTCATCACGAGCATGTTCAGATCCATGAATTTGCTGAACGCCGTCGCGTGGCCTGGCTGGAGGACGGCTTCGATCAGGAGTACCTTTCCGTTGGGCGCCACTGCATCACGGCAGTTGCGGAGGATGGCGGCGGAGCGATCGTCATCCCAATCGTGGATGATCCACTTGAGCAGGTGGGTATCGCCTTCCGGCACTTGCCGGAAGAAGTCGGTGGGGACAACTGAGCACCGTCCGTCGAGTTCATCAGTCGTCAAGCGGCGGCTCGCTTCCTCGGCAACGTGCGGCAGATCCGCAAGGACGCCGCGGGCGTTCTTTTGTGCTTTAAGAACCGCTGACAGTAAGCTGCCATCGCCGCCGCCGACATCGACAATCGTCTGGCTCGACGAGAAATCGTACGCCGCCACAATCGCAGCCGCGACCACGGAACTGAAGCTTGCCATGGCCGCGTTGAAAATACCCGCCTCCTCGGGGCGTTCCGCCATGTACTGCCACTTGCTGGCCCCGTAGACGTGGTCGAATGCGGTCGAGCCCGATTTCACGCTGTGGAGCACTTTCTCCCAAGCCGGATAGTGATTCTCGCCCAACTCCTCGATGGCGAAAAAGCGCAGCGAGCCAGGAACGTCGCTGCGGAGTGTGGCGCCCAGCGGCGTCAAGGTGAACGACCGGTCACGCTCCTCGTGAACTACACCAATGCTGTCGAGCGCCCGCAGCACGCGGTACAGAGAGGGCGCGTGCGTCTCGCTGGCGCGCGCCAGATCGTCGCAGGTTTTTGGTCCGTCTTTCAGCAGATCGGGAATACCCAGCTTGGCAGCCACATAGACGGCTCGCGACGCCCAGTAGCCTTGCACGATCTGGAGCATCGCGACGGGCGGAGGCAATAGCGCTGGTTGCGCATGTGAAGACATTTTTGGCTCCTCGACTCAATGGAGTGTATCGCCCGCGTTACCCGGCAGTCAATTCTAAAGTGGGGCCAGCCCTTCCGGGCTGCCGCCGCGCTTCCGCGCGGCCCGCCAATCACCACGACGCGTAGAGCGCACGATTGGGGAGTGCTATTGCAATCATCGGGTCACTCCAGTAGTTTCTACGCAGAAGCTTTCCGCTACGGCAGCGCAAACACGTAGATCGCGTTATGTCCGCGCGGCGTCTTCAACCCACGGCACTTCCGCCGCCAACTCCGGAACTTTCAGATTGTCTCCCGTCATCATGCAGACCTACTGCTTGCCATCGGTGCTGACGGAAATGTTTCCGCCCACGACGCTCAGCCAACGACGGTTCGTTTCTGGGTGATATGCGGGTTAGCGGACTTCATCCGGACCGCTCCCGCCCACGGTCATTTTCCGCAAACGCCACATATCGTCCACTGAGTCGCAGGCTGGGTGGGTCACTTCCGAATGGCGCGTAATACAGGCGCAATCCGCTTCAGGCTCCGCCTAGGATCGGTAAACGCTACGCGACGATCGCGAGCTAACGGTGACAGTCGGAGCGCGTGGGAACCTTTTCAGATTGTTGGTGTCTATACTAGGCACGATGCAATAGGCAAGCTCTCGAATCCGACTAGGGATGCCTCTGGCGACGGTCGAAAGAGTTCGGACACTGAGGAGGTCCAAAAGCATATGGTGAGCAAACTCCTGGACGCGAACACCGCCAATATCGAGAAAGCCAAATCTCTAACCGCGGGTCTCTCCACCGCGCAGATGAGTTGGCGACCTCAACCCGGGAAATGGTCCATCGCACAGAACCTGGCTCACCTGAACTTCGGCTACCCCGGTCTCGACACCATCGCCAGTTCCATCGCAGCCGCGCGTGCCAAAGGGATCATCGGCAACGGCCCTTTCCGCTACGGCTGGCTGAGCAGTTGGATTATGAAGAGCCAGGAGCCCCCTCCGAAACGCAAGCTCAAGGCCGCCAAGGTTACCACGCCGTCGCCTGACGTCGATGCTGCCAAAGCACTAGCCGATTACCTTCGGATGGGCGCGCGCCTAACCGAGCTCATTCAAAAAGCCGACGGCCTCGACCTGGCCCGAGCCAAGACTCCGTGGCCTTTCAAGTGGACCAAAATGCCCCTGGGCGCCCTCCTGACGCACATAACCACTCACGACCGCCGCCACCTCTGGCAAGCCGAACAAGTCCGCAACGACGCCAATTTCCCCATAGTCTGAACGCTGCTACTTCAGCAACGTTTGTCCGTCCAGAAGCTCCATCCCGATTCCTTCGGCGCTTCCCCGCGCTCTGGCCACTTACCACGGGATACTCGGTGATTTCGACGCCATAGCTGATTGGCTGTCGAAAGCCATCGGCCAGCACGATCCCGCCATCCTCTCGATGCTTCGCCGGTGGTACGAACGCGACCTCGGCAACACTCCCCGCTGGGCAACCGTGATGCGCAAACTCAACCTCCGCGAGGCCTGAGTCCAGCCCACGGCTCCCACACCGGGTCCAGCGACATCAGGCGGTGGGAGCCTCGCCTAGACTGCGAAAACTTCGAGATAGCATGATGTCACTGTTCCTCGCACTTGCGGATGGATAGTGTCCGGATGGCAAACCGGAAGCTAGCACGACGCGGGTTCTGGACGAAACGGGGTTAGCGGAAACTACCAATTCCGTCGGGCCATGCCCTCCCCATTCCGCCCAATTCAGCTCCGAGTCCATCGGCCTCTGTTGTCGAAGAGCGGCGGCCCTTTTGGCCTCAACGCCCTGTGTCCAGCGGCGGATCTTACCGGCTACGGCAGCGCAAACACGTAGATCGCGTTATGCCCCCGCGGTGTCTTCAACTCAGGCACTTCCGCCGCCAGCTCCGGCACTTTCAGATTGTCTCCCGTCATCACGCAGACATACTGCTTGCCATTCACCGAATACGTAATGGTGCTGACGGAAATGTTTCCGCCCAGGATCGTCTCCCATAGCTTCTGGCCGCTGGCCGCATCGAAGGCGCGGAAGCGGCGGCTCATGTCGCCGTGGAAAATCAATCCGCCGGCCGTGGCCAGCATCGCTCCGTTACCAGGCGCGCGTCCCACGTCGAATCGCAAGGTCTCGCCCGTCTCCAGATTGATCTTGGCAAGCCCGGTCAGAGCGTTCGGGTCGGAGCTCGGCCGCGGCACCACGTGCCATTCACCGCGTCCCGCCGGTCCGGCGATGGTGAGGTCGCGGCAGTTATCGATGTAGGAAACATACAGCGAGTTCGTGCCGGGATCGTACGCCGTTGGCCAGTAGCTGCGCGTATTCCAATAGCAGATCACATGGTGCTCGCCCGGTTGCTTGAAAACGATGTTCCAGTTGATAGACGTCTTTCCGGTCTTCGGATCGATGCTGGAAATCACATAATTCGGA
The DNA here is from genome assembly GCA_035516375.1 of Bryobacteraceae bacterium. Classification (GTDB taxonomy): domain Bacteria; phylum Acidobacteriota; class Terriglobia; order Bryobacterales; family Bryobacteraceae; genus PSRJ01. Next base: position 55,958 of record DATJAK010000044.1, on the reverse strand, counting down.
TCGTCGTACGGAAACGGCGTGGCCCAGAGAAACTGGCCGGTGCCGCGGTCCAACTCAAAAATGCCGCCCGCTTCGCCCACCGTCACTGCCACGTCGCGCATTTCGCCGCGCTTCACGTCGGGATTGATCCACTTGACGAATTTCGGATCGGGATTGAAGTGCGTGCGCAGCAGCGTGCGCTCGTGCGTGTAATCGGAATCCCAATCGTCCGCCGGCAGATGCTGGTAATACCAGGCGAGCTTGCCGGTATTCGGATCGAGCGCCACCGTAGAGTTGCTGTATAGGTCGGAAGGGGCGGTGCGCGAAACCGCATCCGGGTTGCCGTCGTGGCGCGACATGCGCTGGTCGGGCATCGGATTGGCGATGCCCCAGTAAGTCAGCTTGCGAACCGGGTCGTAGGTTCCCGGAAGCCCCCAGGTGGAAGCCAGCCTGCGCTCGAGCGCCGCGCCGCCCCAGGTTTCGTCGCCCGGCTCGCCCGGCCCGGGCGTGGTGTAGAAGCGCCAGAGTTCCTTGCCGGTCATGGCGTCGTGCGCCGCGATATAGCAGTTTTCCCGCTTACCCGCGCAGGCCCCGCCGGAAATTACCTTGCCGTCGATCACGATCGGCCCGGAGGTGTGGCCGCGTCCGTCCGTCTTCGCTTCCCAGCGCAATTCCCCCGTGCGCGTGTCGAGCCCCACCACGTAGCTATCCGGCGCGGTGTAGAGAATCAGGTCCTGGTAAATGGCCAGGTTTTTCGTGCGCGCAGAGCTGCCCACATTGCCGGGGACCTTGCGTTTGTATTCCCACAGCTCGTCGCCCGTGGTGGCGTTGAGCGCCTGCACGATCGCGCCCGGCGTCACCACGTACATCACGCCATCGTGCACCAGCGGGATCGTTTCGGTTTGCCCTGGCCCCATTCCCAATTCCCACGCCAGGCGAAGCTGCGACACATTCTTCTGGTTAATCTGGCTGAGCGGGCTGAACCGCTGCGCATCGTACGTGCGGCTGTACATCAGCCAGTCATCGGGGCTGGGTTGAAGCAGCATCTCCTGCGTCACGGGCTTGTAGTTCGGTACTTGCGCCACGGCAGGAAGGATCGCCGCGAATCCAAATAGCAACTGTCGGATCATTTCTTATGCGATTGTCGCGCGTCTTCAGGCCCGCGTGCAGCCGCCTCTTTTTCCGATCCTCCCGGCCCAAGGCCGATTCAGGTACCCTGGTCTGATGGATGGTTCGCTGATTCCCTGGATCGCGCTCTCGGGCGCCCTGCTCGCGCCGGCGGCGGCTTTCGCGCAGGTCGCCTGCACTCGCGACGGCCTCGACGCCGCCACCAATCTCTACCTGGCAGCTCAAGCCAAGGGCGATCCTTCCGGCATGCCGCTGGCGCCGGGGCTTGCCTATATCGAAAACATGCTGGCGGTCGATATCAAAGACGGAGTCATTCAGAAACCACTCAAGATCGACTTTCATCGAACCCTGATTGACCCCACCACGTGCCAGACGTTTACCGAGGTGATCGTTACGGACAAGACCCACCCATACGTCCTCGGCACGCGCCTCCGCATCAATCACGACAAGATCGTCGAAATCGAATCGATGGTCACCCAGGAAGGCGACTGGCTGTTCAATGCCGATAACTACTTCAAGTGGTCGCCGGGTGAGGACTGGGGTGTGATCCCCGCGGCCGAGCGCGATACCCGCGCCACCTTGATCGCCGCGGCTAACGCCTACCTCGATGCGTTCCTCGAACAGAAGCTCGACGCCGTCCCATGGGGCTATCCCTGCAACCGGACCGAGGGCGGCCTTCGCACCGGGAAAGGCCTCCCGCAAGATGGTTGCGAGGTCGGCGTACCCAAAGGCGTGAACATCGTCGCGCGGCGCTTCATCGCCGACGAAACCACCGGCGCGGTGGTGGCATTCTGCAACTTCGGTGTCGGCGGCTTGCCCGATACCCACCTCTTCCGCATGGAAAAGGGCAAGCTGCGTTTCGTGCATACGCTGACGCACGTTCCGCCCGGCCGGCAGGTGCCTAGAGTCGGCCCCGGCCGCGGGCCCGCACCCAACAGCCAGAACTAAACCGAGACGAGAGTCGCGTTCACCGCGCAGCTCTATTTCTTGGCGTCCCCCACGTAGTGCACCGCGTCCCGCTCCTCGCAAACGAATTCCATCAGCGCCGTGTCCGGCATCAGTTGATGGTTCACCCGTACCGTGAACGGCTTGGTGTAGGCCTTCGGGTCTTCGATCGTGATATCGATCTGCATCAGCCCGAACTTCACCCGGCGCCACCGCTCGGTCATCTTGCCCGAGCTCGTCAGCGGGCTGCCCTCCACATCCAGCCACACATCGTCGCGAAATCCCGTGGTCTCCACCACCAGCGTGTCGCCATCCCAGTGCGCCACCGAATACCCATACCACCAGGGCGCGGGATCGTTGCCCGGCAGCGTCCGGCCATCGGTGAGAATCTGCCGCACATTGCCGTTCGCCTCGTACAGAATCACGATCTCGCGCGGAGTCGGCACGATCTTCCGCGGCTGCGGATGCATGTGCAGTTGCGTCAAGCCGAGCGGCAGGCACAGCGCGTCCGGATTGTCCTTGTTGTTATTCCCTTTACGTTGGGCGCGCAACTGTGACGCCCAGGGCGTGAAAGGGAGTAGCCCGTCCTTGAAGCCGGCTCCGATGTTGAAGAACTGCGCAACGGGAGGATCGTCCGGCGAAGTGGGGATCGCGAACGGTAAGGGCGGCGTGCCGTTCATCGACGGTCCCCCGCGCCCTCCCGCGCTGCGCGCCGGTTCCCATAACCCGGAGAAATCAATCTTGCCATCAGCCGTCCGCGGCGGCGGCGCCGCCAGATCGATCTTGCCGTCCTTCGTCCTCGGGCCTGGCGTCGCGTATGTGGGCCACTGCGCGTAGAGCGCGGCCGCGCTGGTGGCCAGAATCACCAGTGCGGCGGCGGGCGTCCTAAAGATTCTCATCTTCGTATTACTGTCTACGAATGCGGGCCTCCCGTCAACACCACCAGCCCTTCACTGGATTCCCGCCCGCCATCCAATCGAGTACCATCGATGAGATGACAACCCTATCGAAGCCTGCCCGATTCTTGGCGATCCTGGCAATCGTGTGCCTCATGGCCGCGGCCCAAACCCCGAGCCCGGCTACCATCACGTTCACTTTGGCGGGACAGTCCATGATCCGGTCCGATCTGCGCGAGACCGCGCCGGCAGCCGTGCCGGTCATCCAGGCGCTGCTCAAGGGAGACGTGGTGTTCACCAACTTTGAAGCCGCCGTCGCCGAGAAAGGTGAGACTGCCCGTGAGGGGAGAGGTTTTCTCTCGCCGCCGGAAGCGCTCGAGGCGCTGCGCACATTCGGCTTCAACTTGCTATCCTTCTCCGGCAACCATGCCTTCGATCTAAAAGTCGCCGGCATCCAGAACACCATCCGGGAAGCCGACAGCCGGAAGATCGTTCATGCCGGAACCGGAAACAATCTGGCCGAAGCCGCAGCGCCAGCCTATCTGCACACCCCGAAAGGCACCATCGCCCTGATCGCCAGTGCGTCCGGTCTCATCACGCCGGGAGGAAGTGCCGCCGAAAATCGGCCGGGGGTCAATGAGCTTCGCGTCGAAGCCGGTGACAAAGAAAATGAGGCGACCGTCGACCTGCCCGGCGCGCCTGAAAACTCGCCCAATCCCGAGGATTCGCAACGCATCTTACGGAGCATCCGTGACGCCCGCATGCATGCAGACCTCGTAGTTGTCTATCAACACAATCACGTGTTCGGCAACCACTCCTTCGCCACCATCTTCACCGAAGGAATGCAGGAACGTCTCGCCCCGAATGACTGGCTCAAGAAGTGGACGCATGCCGAGGTGGATGCAGGAGCCGACATCGTGGTGATGCATGGTGCGCCTCTGTTGCACGGGGTCGAAATCTACCACGGCAAACCCATCTTTTACGATCTCGGTAACTTCATTTACAACCTGCCGCCCACCATCGCCTACATCCACGAACCGCTGAATTGGGAGAGCGCCGTCGCCTACGTCCAGTTTCAGGGGAAGAATCTGCAAGCGATATCCTTGCGGCCGATCGTTTTGAACTACGTGGGCGAAGGCCAGCCGGATATGCACAACGAGTACGCCAATAATCAGTTTCTTCAGACGCGAGGCTTGCCATCGCCGGCCACCGGCGCGCGAGCGGGCTACATTCTGCAGCGTCTGGCCGACTTCTCGAAGCCCTTCGGCACCAGGCTCGAAATCAAAGGCGACTTGGCCGAACTCAAGCTGAAAGCTGGGAATTAGCGGTTCGGCTTGCCGCCGTCCCCGCACTTCTCCACCAACAACCCGCGCCCTTTCAATAACACCCGAGTCCGCCAGCCCGTCCAGCCTCTCTGCCGCTGCTACCGTGGTCGCAAGAGGAATCCCATGGCTACTCCACGTCAGATCGAGGCCAACCGCCTCAACGCCCAGAAATCCACCGGCCCCCGCACTCCCGAAGGCAGGGCCGTCTCATCCATGAATGCCCTCAAATCCGGGCTCGACGCCGACTCTCAGTTCGTCGCCGGGGAAGACAGCAACGACTTCGCCCAACTCCAGCACGAATACTTCGACCGCTTCCAGCCGCTGACTCCCGAGGAGCGTTTCCAGGTCGATACCCTCATCCGCAACGAGTGGATCCTGCGCCGCCTCTTCCGCGCCGAAGCCCACCTCTGGGAGTATCACGCCATCCGCGCCAGCCGCTCCGAAGGTGTGCCCCTTGGCGAAGCGCTCATGACCGCCAACGAAGTCTTCCGCCGCCTGCAGCGCCGCATCACCCTGGCCGAGCGCTCTTATAACGATGCGTTCGCCGAACTGGAACGCCTCCAGCGCAACCGCGCTTCCGTCGCCGCAGCCGCGCCCGCCCGCCAGCCGCAACACTCCACCCCATCAGACCAACCGTTTACAGACGACGCCCCTGAATTGGGTTCGTTTTTCAATCTTCCCGCCGGATCGCCGCCATCAGCACCGCCTACTCCCGATCGAGCGCCCCTGCGCAAACCGTGAACCCACTACGCACCGCCGTGCCCTATCGCGCCCTATACTGTTGCTATGACCTTTCGCGTCGTCCTGGAGCATGATCCCGAAACGGGTGATTACTCGGCCGTTTGCCCGGAACTCCCAGGTTGCGCATCGGCCGGATCAACCGAAGAGGAGGCCCGCGCCAACATCCGCGAAGCCATCGCGCTTTACCTGGCACCCGGCGATATCGAGCTGCCGGAAAATGCAAAACTCGTCGAGGTGACGGTTGGGTGATCGCGGAACCCCGCGGCTCACGTCAGATCAAGTAATCAGAATTCTCCGCCGACACGGCTTTGTTCGGGTTGGTGTTTCCGGAAGCCATCAGAAGTGGCGCCATCCCGCCACGGGAAAGCAGGTGATCGTTGCGCAACATCGAGGCCGCGTTCTCCCGCTCGGCACCATGAGAGCGATCATCGAGGGCAGCGGCATTCCGAGTGACGAATGGTCGAACTGATCTACAAACCCGCATCACCGGATCCCGGCATAAACCAAACTAATACCCCGCTCGGCTTGCATTTAACAAACTTGTCCGCTACACTCTTTGTAAGTTTCCCCAATGGGCAACGCTCTCACAGGCCGGTCCAATCTCTCCCACATCGGTATTCCTGTAGGCATTATTCTGCTCGTAGTCATCGTATCCGGCCCCGTCTGAGGCCAGGGGGAACCAAGGTTCCGAGGCCATCAGCGGGGCGGACAGCCTGGCTGATGGCCTTTTTCGTTTGGTAGCAACTTTTTTGAGGCGAACGATATGTCGACATCTTTAATGAGCGGCGCGCGCATGCTGCTGGAGTGCCTCGCCCGCGAGGGCGTGGATTGCATGTTCGGGTATCCCGGCGGCGTCACCCTTCCTTTTTATGACTGCCTGTACGACCACCACATCCGCCATGTGCTGGTGCGGCACGAAGAGAACGCGGCCTTCGCGGCCGAAGGGTACGCGCGAGCCACCGGCAGAGTCGGCGTATGTTGCGCCACCTCCGGCCCCGGCGCCACCAACCTCACTACGGGCCTGGTGGATGCCATGATGGATTCCATTCCCATCGTCGCCCTCACCGGTCAGGTTTCCACCAAGCTCATCGGCAGCGACGCCTTCCAGGAGGCCGACACTTTCGGCATCACGCGCCCCTGCACCAAGCACAATTACCTGGTGAAGCGCCTCGAAGAGTTGCCGCAAATCATCCACGAAGCCTTCTACGTGGCCTCGAGCGGCCGTCCCGGACCAGTGCTCGTGGATGTCCCGAAAGACGTGTTCCAGGCCCAGGGCCACTATCAGCACGTCTCCAGCATTCATTTGCCGGGTTACAAAGTCTTCACCGAGGGCCACACCGGGCAGATCCGCCGCGCCGCGCAACTGATCCGCAAATCCGAACGGCCTCTGGTGTACGCCGGCGGTGGAATCGTCGCGGCCGGCGCTGCACCGGAGTTGCGCCAGTTCGTCGAGCTCACCAACTCGCCCGCGGTTAATACGGTGATGGGCTTGGGCGCGCTGCCCTCCGATCATCCCAACTTCATCAGCATGCCGGGCATGCACGGCAGCTACGCCGCCAACATGGCGATGACCAACGCCGACCTTCTGATCGCGCTGGGCGTCCGTTTTGACGACCGCGTTACCGGCCGCCTGGCAGCATTTGCGCCGCACGCCAAGGTGATCCATGTCGATATCGACCCCGCCGAAATTGGAAAGAACCGTACGCCCGACGTGCCCATCGTCGGCGATGTGAAGCAGGTCTTGGGCAAGCTGAACCAACTGCTCGCCGACAAAGAGCCGGCGGACGCGCAACTCGAAGCCGCACGTAGCGCCTGGTGGAACCAGATCCGAAGTTGGAAAGAAGAGCACCCGCTGCAACCGGTCATTTCCGATAGCGAGATCAAACCGCAGCACCTCATGGCCGAGATCGACCGGCTTTCCAACGGTCAGGCCATCGTTGCATCCGACGTGGGCCAGCATCAGATGTGGGCGGCGCAGTTGATCCGCTTCAGCGAACCGCGCCTCTGGCTGAACTCGGGCGGCCTGGGTTCCATGGGTTTCGGTCTGCCCGCGGCCCTGGGCGCGCAGTTCGCTCGGCCCGACAAGTTGGTCTTCGCGATCGTGGGCGATGGCGGTTTTCAAATGTCCATTCCCGAGCTCGCCACCATTGCGAGTTACGGCTTGCCCGTCAAAATCATCGTGATGAATAACGGCTACCTCGGAATGGTGCGGCAGTGGCAGGAACTTTTCTATAACAACCGTCTCAGCTCCGTGACTCTCGATTGTTTCCCCGATGCCGAAAAGCTGGCCGGTGCTTATGGCTTCAAAGGCCGCACCATCGACAAGCCGTGGGAGCTGGCGTCCGCCTTGGAAGCGGCCGTGAAAGAGCCGGGACCGTATCTGTTAAACGTGAAGGTGTCGCCGCTCGAATGCGTCTACCCGATGGTGCCCTCTGGCGGCGCGATCAATGAAATGGTCCTGGGCCCACCGCAACCGGTGGCCGAGTCCGCCAAATAGGGGAGTTATGCTGCAAGTCATTTCTCTGCTGCTCGAAAACAAGCCCGGCGCCATGATGCGCGTCACCGGACTGCTGAGCCAGCGAGGCTACAACATCGAGAGTTTGACTGTCGCGCGCACGTTGGACCCGGAAGTTTCCCGTATGACCATCGTGGTGGAGGTCGATTCCACCCTGCGCCAGCAAGTGATCAAGCAGATGAACAAGCTGATCAACGTGCTGCAGGCCACCGACCTGAGCGATTCGCCGTCGGTATTCCGCGAGCTGCTGCTGGTTCGCATCCGCATGCCGCAGGAGACGCGCGCCGCGGTATTGAAAGAAGCCGAAATCTTCGGCGGCCGGGTCGTAGATTCTTCTACGGAGGGGTTCGCGATCGAAGTAACCGGCGCCCCCGAAAAGTTGAACGAGTTTGTAGATGTAATGCGCAGCTACGGCGAAATCGACGTGACGCGTTCCGGCGTGGTCGCGATCGGCCTCGAGCCGAAGAAGCTGAAGCTGCAACCCCCGGTGCCAACCAAAGCAGGAGCGAAAGTAGAAGAAACGATTCATTAAGTGGGGCCAGCCCTTCTGGGCTGCCGCCGGGCTTTCCGGTACCGACCCGTTCCGGGCCGCCCGGCGTCTTACAGGAGCTAGAGAGAAATGGCAAAACGTTTTTACGAAAAAGATGGCAATCTGAATGCCCTCAAAGGCCGCACAGTCGCGATCATCGGCTATGGCAGCCAGGGCCACGCGCACGCGTTGAATCTGCGCGATTCCGGCGTCGACGTAATCGTCGGCCTCTACCCTGGCAGCAAATCGAAAGCCAAAGCCGAAGCCTCCGGCCTCCGCGTGATGGACACAGCCGACGCCGCGAAAGCCGCCGACATCGTCATGATCCTGGTCCACGATCACCTGCAGGGCGATCTCTACAATATGGACATCGCGCCGCACATGACCGCCGGCAAGACGCTCATGTTCGCGCACGGCTTCAACATCCACTTCAAGCAGATCACGCCGCCCAAGGATGTCGATGTCTCCATGATCGCCCCCAAAGCGCCGGGACACCGCGTGCGCGAACTGTACGTCGAAGGCGTCGGCGTTCCCGCTTTGGTGGCCGTCCACCAGAATGCCTCCGGCAAGGCGCTGGAAAATGCCCTGGCTTACGCACTCGCATTGGGCTGTCTGCAAGCGGGTGTCATTGAAACCACCTTCCGCGAAGAGACCGAAAGCGACCTCTTCGGCGAACAAACCGTCCTCTGCGGCGGCGTTAGCGCCCTGATCCGCGCCGGTTTCGAAACACTCGTCGCCGCCGGCTACGCGCCCGAGATCGCCTACTTCGAGTGCCTCCACGAAGTGAAGCTGATCGTCGACCTGATCTACGAAGGCGGCCTCAGCTACATGCGCTACTCGGTATCGGACACCGCCGAATATGGCGACTACACGCGCGGCCCGCGCATCATCAACGATCAGACGCGCGCCGAAATGAAGAAGATTCTTTCCGAGATCCAGTCCGGCGAATTTGCTAAACAGTGGATGGACGAAAACAAAACCGGCCGCAAGAAATTCTTGGCCATGCGCGAGGGCGAGCGCGACCAGCCCATCGAGCGGGTGGGCCGCGAACTCCGCGAGATGATGCCCTTCCTGAAACGAAAAAAGAAAGAAGCCGGCGTACCCGAAGATGCAGCCGTAGCCGCCAAAAAGTAGTTCGTGGGGTCGGGCCTTCTGGCCCGCCGCCGGGCTTCTGCCCGGCGCGCCGGACCCCGTAGGAGCCACATTTATGCAGATCTCTACGTTCGACACAACCCTTCGCGACGGCACGCAAGGCGAAGCCGTCTCATTTTCGGTTGATGACAAACTGGTCATCGCGCAAAAGCTGGACGAGCTGGGGATCGACTACATCGAAGGTGGCTGGCCGGGCTCCAACCCGAAGGACCAAGAGTTCTTCCGCCGCGCCCACGACCTCGACCTCAAGCACGCCAAGCTCACCGCCTTCGGTGCCACCCGCTTCGCCAAGAATACGGTCGAAGAAGACCGCAACGTGCAAGCCCTGGTAGAAGCCGGCACTCCCGTAGTCTCTATCTTCGGCAAAACCTGGGACCTTCACGTGAAGCGCGCGCTCGGCATCTCCCTCGAAGAGAATCTCCAGCTGATCTCCGAAACGGTAAAGCATCTCAAGAGCCACGGCCGCGAAGTCGTATACGACGCCGAGCACTTCTTCGATGGCTACACGGCCGATTCCGCGTACGCGCTGAAGACCCTCGAAGCCGCTCACCAGGCTGGCGCCGATGTGCTTTGCCTGTGCGATACCAACGGCGGCACCATCACCAGCCGCATTGAGGAAGTGGTCACCGAAGTCCGCAAGCGCTTCGACGGCGTCATCGGCATCCACACTCACAACGATTCGGACCTTGCCGTCGCCAATGCCCTCGCCGCGGTCGAGGCCGGCGCCACGCACGTCCAAGGCTGCATGAATGGCTATGGCGAGCGCTGCGGCAACGCCAATCTCGCCTCCATCCTGGCTAACCTCGAATTGAAGCTCGGCCACTCCACCATCGGGCCCGAGAAGCTGGCGAGCCTGGCCGCCGTGTGCAAATTCATCGCCGAGCTGGCCAACCTGCCTCTTCGCAACGACCAGCCCTTCATCGGCCGCAGCGCCTTCGCCCATAAAGGCGGCGTCCACGTCAGCGCCGTCCTGAAGGATTCCTCCACCTACGAGCACATCACTCCCGAAGCCGTCGGCAACCGCCAGCGCGTTTTGGTGAGCGATCTCTCCGGCCGCGGCAACATTATGTACAAGCTCAAGCAGCACGGCTTGGCCGACCGCCTCGATGAAGAGGAACGCCGCGGCCTGCTCGAGCGCATCAAGCAGATGGAATACGAAGGCTACGAGCTCGAGGCCGCCGAAGGAACCTTCGAGCTTCTGGTGCGCGAGGCGCTCCATCCCGGAATGCATTTCTTCGATGTCGATAGCTACGAGGTCAGCACACGCGCCGGTGGCCAGGCGCCCTCTCATACCACCGCCACCGTAACGCTGCGCGCGCAGGATGGCGTCCACTCCGCGACCGCCACCGGCCACGGCCCCTTCAACGCGCTCCACCTCTGCCTGCGCAAATGTCTCTCGAAACTCTATCCGCAGATCACCGACGTTCGCCTCACCGACTATAAGGTCCGCGTGCTCGACTCGCGCAAGGGCACCGCCGCCAACGTGCGCGTGCTGATCGAATGGTCCGACAACCGCAAGAGCTGGTCGACGGTCGGTGTCTCCGACAACGTCATCGAAGCCAGCTGGAAAGCGCTGGTGGATGCCATCCGCCTCGAGTTGATGCGCCTGACCGAGCAGGACAACTCCATCGAGAAGGCCGTGGAAGACTACTGCTGGGGCGTGTAGGAGCCGGTGGTAAAATCCGCTCCCTGGCGGTCGCGGCTCTGTAACGCACTGAATCGACTGAGCCGCCCACGTCAGTAAGCGGTGTTTTGGGACTTCCACCACGGGCGTGTAGCCCGACTGCTGGAGTTACACTGAAGATGGTTGGACCCTCAAGGAGGCTTTGTGCGCGTGAGCCAATGTGTAGGGTGCCAGGCGTTCTCCTGCCCAGATGTCAAGCACGACTGTTATGTCGTCCCCAATATTGAGTTGAAGCCGGACGCAATCTCCGTGGTGATGGTATCGGAGGCCGCGCCCGAAAACGCGAGTGACTACTACTACGCCAAGGGTGATCCACTCTTCCAGCGGACTACGGTCCAAGCCTTCCGTGACGCCGGCGCGAAGGTTTCATCGATCAAAGATGTCGTGGACCGAGGTGTGTATCTCACCACAGCCGTGAAGTGTGGCAAAACCGGATATGGAATCCGTTCCGAGACCGTCCGTGAGTGTTCACTGCTGCTTGAAAAGGAACTGCGTCTGTTTCCGAAGGCGAAGGTGCTTCTGCTGATGGGCGACGTCGCGATCAAGGCGCTCAACTACATCGCACAGCGAGTTGGCGAAAAGCGCGTCATTCCTGCCGGCTCCACCTACAAGCTTCGCGGCCAGAACTACTTCTTCCGGGGCATGCGCGTCTTCCCATCCTATTTACAAGCCGGGCCGAGCTTCTTTATCGAGAAGAGCAAGCGCCGCATGATCGCCGAAGATATCGCTGCTGCTCTGCACCTGGCGTAGGCTCATTCGTGCTTTTTCAGACTCGCCTGGGCCGTGTAGGACGCGTCAAGTCTGCACGGAATCGATCAACTCGTCCCACGCGAGCGTGTATCCGAGTGCACGCTTCACTTCCCGATGCCGGGACGGCGCCAAAACTCCAGCCCGAGCCTCGAGCCACATGCGCGCCGCGGTGCGGATATTGTCGAGGTTGATCACACAAGTCATCGGAAGACCCTCGCGACGGCCTATGCGAACCTCCACCGGGATCGAACGTATGGTTGGCGTAATCTCTGCCACGATAAACTTGCTGAGGTACTGATAGGCGTCGTTACGGCTCAGCAGCAAAACCGGCCGCCGGCCTGCGGGCGCAGGCAGATTCGCCCACCAGATCTCGAATTGCTTCACGGCCTGTATTCCTCGGCAGCCGACCAGTCATCGGCATCCTGCGATGAATCCGGCTGCTTGCGGTACGCCGCGCGCATCGCACGGTACTCCGCTTGACGAATCGCCTGGCGAATGGCTTGCCTGACGAACTCCGATCGTTGGCGCTTTCCGGGCGGCGCTACGCGATTCAGGGCAGCCAGAGTTTGTTCATCCAACTGGATGAGAAGCGACTTCATCATATGTATCTATTATATAGAAGTTCGATATATTTGCGGCCCGCCAAGAAGCACGCCGTTCACGGCACTTTTGTCCACCGAAAGCCCCCAGTTTCATCTGGATAATGCGGCTGATCGATTGGTTACTTGGCCTTCGTGTTTAAACTGGAGACGCCTGGTGACCGAGATGCTATCCGTGCTTCTTCAGATTCGCTGGACGCAGAATCATCATCACCGGAATGATCGCCAGGAAAATCACTCCCAGCATCCAGAAGCCATCGATGAACGCTTTCATAGATGCTTCCCGTTGCACCATCCCATACAGCACACCTTGCGCCTGATGAGCCGCATCCGCGGCGCTCGTGCCTTTTCCGATGAGCAGATGCGTGGTCTGTTCCAGGAACCTGCGGCAGGTCTCGTTTCCCGCCGTCAGATGACTCACCAGCACGCTCTGGTGATACTGCGAACGGCGTGCCAGCAAGGTCGTTACGGTGGCGATGCCCGCGCTGCCTCCCACGTTGCGCGCCAGGTTGATCAAGCCAGTCGCGCTGTTAGCCTTCTCCTTCGCAATGGACGAGAACGCCATCGTGTTGAGCGGCACGAACAGGAACGCCATGCCCGCGCTTTGGATGATGCGCGCCTCCATGGCAGTACGGAAGTCGACCTGCAAATTAAACCCAGCCATGTGGAACAGGCCGATCGCGGAGACCAGAAGCCCGAACATCACCAGCCAACGCGCCTGGACTTTCGACACCAGCATGCCCACCAGCGGCATCAACAAAATGACGACCACGCCTCCGGGAGAAAGCACCAGTCCGCTGAGTGTGGCGTTGTATCCCATCAATGTCTGCAAAAAGATGGGCAGCAGGACCGTGCTGCCGTAAAGCACGAATCCCAGCAGGAACATGGTGCCGGTGGCCACGCCGAAGCTTCGGTTGCGAAGAAGGCGCAGGTTCACCACGGGGTCGCTCGTCCACAGTTCCCAGAACACCGCAGCAACCAGGCAAATAGCCGCGATCGCACAGGAGAAGACGATCAGGTGGGAACCAAACCAATCGTCGCGCTGGCCGTTATCGAGGAACATCTCGAGAAAACCGAGTCCCACCGCGATGAAGCCGAGGCCCGCATAGTCGATGTGCAATGCCTTCCAGTTCCGCCGCTGGAGATAGGGGGGGTCGAAAATCAGAATGGCAGTAAGGGTAAGGGAGAGCAGTCCCACCGGGATGTTGATCAGGAAAATCCAGCGCCAGCTATAGCTGTCGGTCAGCCAACCGCCGAGCGTCGGACCGATGATCGGCGCCAGTACCACGCCCATCCCGTAGACGGCCATCGCCATGCCCTGTTTCTTCTTGGGGAAGCTCTCGACGAGGATGGCTTGCGAGATCGGCTGCAGAGCGCCGCCGCCCAGCCCTTGCAGAATGCGAAACAGAATGAGCATGGTCAAGTTCGGCGCCATACCGCATAAGAAGGAAGCCAGGGTGAACACTCCCACGCAAATCATGTAGAAGCGTTTGCGCCCGAAGATGGTGGAAAACCAGCCGGCCAGGGGTAGCACAATCGCATTCGACACCAGGTAGGAAGTGAGGACCCAGGTGCTTTCATCGATCGTTGAGGCCAGATTACCGGCGATGTGCGGCAGCGCGACGTTGGCCACGCTCGTGTCCAGCACTTCCATGAATGTCGCCAGCATCACGGTGAGTGCGATCACCCAGGGATTGATGGCGCCGTTGGAATCGCTAACGGCGGCCGGTACGCTAACCGGTGGCGGGGGTATTTCTTGTGGTGGGATGTTCGGAGGGTATTCTTCGATGGCTGTGGAGCCGCTCGTCGATGACCAACGGCTCCTCGGATCGGCCAAACCCAGCCTCCCTTACCCCTCAAGAGGCAGCCCCTAAGCCGGCATCACCCGGCGGCTGGCAATGCAGCACCTTATCTTCCTATGAAAAGACCGGACCGTCAGAAGGGCTGCCACTAGAAGTGACGCAACTTCATAGTAACAGGTTTCTATATCCTAAATTGAATAGGGCCGGCCTTTTCCGGGCTGCCGCCAAGCTTCCGCTCGGCGTGCCGTCAGCAGCCGACCCAGAGTGCGCCCCGCAGGCCGAAGGCCTGCCCCAATGTTACGGCCCTGGTTACTTGCAGCGAGCTGGGTCGCGCTAGCGGCGGCCCGCGACGTGGGGGTCTTCGGGCGAACTCACGCGCCCCGTGCGGCCATTCCCGTTGCCGCCGGCTATCTCGCGCAAAACGTCGCCCATGACTTCTTCCGCCCGGTTGGAGTGCAACTCGTCGCGCATGCGCCGCAAAGCCACGCCGATCACGTCGCGATGGTGTAGCTTGGAACCGGGTCCGCGAGCCGTCAGTTCGAGCCACAGACGGTGCACCAGGTCGATATCCTCGGGCCACAGCCGCGGCGGATGCGGTCCCAGGTTGAAGAAGACAGTGTCCTTTTGGTTTTCGAGCACGATCTCGAGTGACAGGGACGGCCGCGGCTCGGGAAGTTGCTCCCAATAACGGCCCACCAGTTCGCCCTGCTCAGCCGGCGTGAGCTTGGGAGACAGACCCATGACGATGCGCGAAGATCCGATTCGCGCCGCGGTTTGCACCACGGCTTCGTAAGGATCGGTGCCGGGCACGACCATGAGTTCCACGTGCTTGCCCGCCTTCTCCGCCAGCGTCACTACCTTTGTGAATACGGTGGTCTCGTCGTCGGAGAAGATCTGATCCGTGCCCAATGGATGTTCGCCCGATGCAGCCGTGGTGACCTGCCGCACGGAGAGCACCACAATATCGAGACGGCGCGTGTCGGTCTTGCGGAGAATCCGATCCAG
This sequence comes from Bryobacteraceae bacterium, assembly GCA_035516375.1. Lineage (GTDB taxonomy): Bacteria > Acidobacteriota > Terriglobia > Bryobacterales > Bryobacteraceae > PSRJ01. The sequence continues at coordinate 40,908 of DATJAK010000044.1, read as the reverse complement.
GTGCTGCAAGCGGTTGGGATTGCGCACGGCTACCAACACATTGCCGGGACGCACGTGGAGCGTGTCGGTGGTGAGGTCGGGTCGAGCATCCACCCGGAACTTCTCCAGTTCCACCTCATGTGCAGACTTGCGCCGACGGTTGTATTGCTCCGATAGCTCAAACACGATGAAGAAGACAATCGTAAACGTCACGCCCGAGATCGTGGCTACCCGTTTGGTGAGCACGTTAATCATCGCCAGGGCAAAAAGCGCCACCGTAATCATCGTCAAGCCAAGCGGGATCTCCACGCCGGCAATATGGAAATTCAGGGGTACTTTCCACTCGCGGTTCGCCGGTTGCTTGTAGCGCAGTACCAAAACGGACAGCGCCTTCATGGCGAAGCTCCACACCACGCCGAACGCGTATGCCTCGCCCAAGACGTAGATGTCCCCGCGGCTGATGAAAATCGTGGTCAGTTGCAGGATCACCACCAGGTTGATCAAGCGCGACGTCGTTCCGAACTTATGGTGCGGATGGCGGAACCAATCGGGAAGGACTCCGTCCTCGGCCACGCGGTTGAGCACGCCATTGGAACCGATGATGGCGGTGTTGACTGCGCCCGCCAATATGAGTGTGCCCACCAGCACGACGAAAACGCGGAACAGCAGTCGCAACGGCAGCGGCCCGATGAGGTACATGGAAATGCCGCCGATGAGGTTGTCCAGTACGTCCTTGCGCGCGGAATCGGGAATGATCATCACCGCGAAGAACGACACCAGCGAGGTGAACATCAGGCTGTAGACGATGATCACGAACCCGGCACGCTCCAGGTTCTTGAGTTTGGGATGGGCCACTTCGCGGTAGACCTGGGCCAGTGTTTCAAAGCCGCTCATTGCCAGCAGCGAGTGCCCGAGGCCGACCATGATGGCGATCACAGTGATCGAAGGCGCCACCGTGCCTTTCAGCCAGCCCAGCGCATCGTCGCTGAAATGCAGATTGCTGAGTACGGGCGCGGGAACCGGGTTATAGCCGTTTTTCAGAATCGTGGCCAGGCACCAGAAGATCAGGATCACCACCATCACTGTGGTGACTTGCATGATGCGCAGCGCTTTCTCGCTCGACTCATGCATCCCGATGATGTTCTTGCGCCAGAAGTAGATGGTGACGACAGCGGCAAAAAACGCCGCGAAGTACTGCGCATTTACATGCAAGCCGGGGAGGTGGAGGCTTTGGCCCGCCTCGTTGATCAGGCCGCCCAGGTACAACCCCGCGCTGACGCCGCTGATGGGGCCGGTGAGCACGTAGTCGAACATCAGAGCCGAAACGGAAAACTTGGCGAGTGTCCCGCCCATGGCCTCGTGCACTACGCGATACACGCCGCCGCGCACAAACATCGAGCAGCTTTCGATGTAGATGGCGCGTACGGCGTAGGAGAACAGCATGATCGCCAGGATGAACCACGGCGCGGCTTTTCCTATAGCCGTTTCGGCGATGCCGCCGACGTAGTAGGCCGACGAGGCCATGTCCGCGAGAACGATCGCTGCGGCCCGCCAGAAGGAAATGAAGGACAGCATCACGGTGGTGGCGACGACCACCTTGACCGCCCCAGGCCGATTTTGCAATGTCACGGAAACCTTTCCTTGCTCACCGAGACGGTGACTTTCAATTTGGCCTGCGAGGTTAGCTGACGGGCTAGAGCTTGAAAGTACTCTGTCGGACTTGGACTTCGCCCCAAGAATCGGTTCCCCCGCCTCCGGGTGGAGTTCGGCTAAGCCATATTAGCATAGGGTGATGGAGCCAGAGGCGCTTGCACGCAATGTGGTGGCAACGCTGCGGAAGTCGGGGCAGCGGGCCTACCTGGTGGGCGGTTGCGTGCGCGATCTGCTCCTGGGCTGTCGCCCGAAGGACTTCGACATCGCCACCGACGCGCCGCCGGATCGCATCATCCAGCTGTTTCCCAAATCGGGCCGGGTGGGCGCGCACTTCGGCGTGGTTTTGGTTCGCGACGATGGCGCGCAAGTGGAAGTGGCTACGTTTCGCAGCGATCGCGATTATACCGATGGCCGCCATCCCGCCAGCGTGCATTTCGAATCTGACCCACGCGAGGATGTGCTGCGCCGCGATTTCACTATCAATGGGTTGATGCTGGACCCGGAGTCGGGCCGGGTGCTCGATTTCGTGGAAGGCCAGGCCGACCTGAAGCGGAGGGTAATCCGCGCCATCGGCGATCCTGCGGTTCGCTTTCGGGAAGATCACCTGCGATTGCTGCGGGCCGTTCGCTTTGCGGCGCGTCTCGGCTTCGAAATCGAACCGGCGACCATGGCCGCGATCCGCCTGCATCACGCCTCCATTCAGAATGTCTCGGCCGAGCGGATCCGCGAAGAACTGGTGCACATCCTCACGGACGGCAGCGCCCGCCGTGGGTTTGAACTGCTGGACGAAACCGGCCTGCTCAACGACATCCTGCCCGAAGTGGCAGCCATGAAAGGCGTCGCACAGCCGCCGGAATTCCATCCCGAAGGCGACGTTTGGGTGCATACGCTGCTGCTGCTCGAAAAACTCGATCGAGCTTCTCCGGCCTTGGCGTGGGGCGCGCTGTTGCACGATGTCGGCAAACCGGGGACGTTTCGCGTGGCCGAACGCATCCGCTTCGACGGCCACGTGGAAGAAGGCGTGCGCCTGGCGCGCGCGATTTTCCACCGCCTGCGCTTCTCGCGCGAGGATGCCGAGCAGGTAGAGGCGCTGATTGCGCATCACATGCAGTTCCAGGATGTGCAGCGCATGCGCGAGAGCACGCTCAAACGCTTCCTGCGCATGCCGAAATTCGAGGAGCACCTGGAGTTACATCGATTGGACTGTCTATCGAGCAACGGCCACTTGGAAAACTACAATCTGGCGCGCGAGAAGCTCGATGAGTTCGGGCAGGAGCAACTCAAGCCGAAACCTCTGGTGACCGGCTCCGACTTGATCGCCGCAGGTTATCAGCCCGGCCCGCAGTTCTCGCAGATGCTTTCCGCCGTGGAAGACGCGCAACTGGAGGGGCGCATTCGAACGCGGGAAGAGGGACTCGAACTGGTGAAGCGGCTCTTCGGGTGACGCCGCGGCGAATCCGGTATTCCACCGTTGCGGGTTATATGCCGGTCATCGTGAGAAAAATCCTTTTTCAAGATTCATCGTGCCCTGCCGATAAGGTAAGTGCCAGGCCCGCCTGGGAGCGAGCCACTGGTGTATTCCTCCGGGAGGGCGTTGTGACGATCGATCGAAACGGCTGGCTGCGCCTCGTGCTTCCATTGCCGGTGGCAATGTTGGTGATGTCGGCCGGCGCGAGCACAAACCAGTTTCCCAATGACGTGGTTTCGGGCACCATCACGTTTCAAGGGGCGCCGTTGGCTGGTGTCACCGTGACCGCCTACAACACCAATACCAGTTCCATTACCCAGGTGACGACCACCGATGAAAATGGCAACTACTCTTTGGGACTGCCGGCCTGGATCAATACTGCGGGAACGGCGTCCGCGGACTACCATCTGTGGGCTATCAAGCCGGGATATGGGTTTTATCCTTCGGTTGCTTCGGGCGCTACCGTTACCAGAGCCGATCACACGGGTGATTTCATGGGCAACGGACTTACCGATATTGCGATCTACTTGACCGTCATCCACTATGTCGCCTTGCCGAATTTGGCCGATCGAGGCCTCCCAGGCCCGCCCTTGACAGGAGCGAATTTCATTGCGTACGACGGCAGCAACCCTCTGATCACGGTCGCCGCCAGCAGCGATACGACCAGAGGACTCGCCGGGAGAGGCCGCTTCACCGACAATCAGGATGGCACCGTCACCGACACGATGACCGGTCTGGTCTGGCTTAAGAATGCCGGCTGTTTCAGCCCGGCGAACTGGGATACCGTGCTCGGGTTGGTAAACGCTCTGGCCAGCGGCGCCTGCGGCCTGGCGGACGGATCCGCCGCGGGGGACTGGCGGCTGCCCAACCTCAATGAACTCGAGAGCTTGGTGGATGTCACCCAAAGTAATCCGGCCCTCACCCGCGGCAACCCCTTCACCAACGTATCGAACGCGATTTACTGGTCCTCTACCAGCTACTTCGGCGGGGAAAGCGGATCTCCGTCTGCCTGGGCGATCCGCATTGGCGATGGACGCTATATAAATGATGGGGTCTCGAACAACAAAGAAGCAGCGTTGAACCAGGTTTGGGCGGTCAAGGGTAATGGAGGAGGCGTGGTTAAGCTTCAATCCACGGGACAGTATGTCCATTTTGCCGATGGCGACGATGGCAGTGTTCAAGTGGGCGTGCCGCCGACCTTTCCGCGTTGGGTGGACAAAGGCGATGGAACCATTGCCGACGCGGTCACTGGACTGGTGTGGCTGAAGCAAGCCGATTGCATCCACCAAAGTTGGGCCGGCGCCATCGCCGCGGTGAACGCGCTATCAAGCGGCCAATGCGGACTGACGGACGGCTCCCAGGCGGGCAGCTGGCGGATGCCCAACCGGAACGAAATGCAGAGTCTCTCCGACAGGATGGAAAACAACCACGCGGACTTCTTTAATCACACCTACCAGTATCGCGACGGCACCTTGTTCCAACCGGCGATTTTCACCACCTTTGTCGTGTCTCAGTACTATTGGACCTCCAGCACGGATGCCGCGGACACCACCGAAGCGTGGACCGTTTTCAGTTGCGACTTCGGAGTCTACGACACTCCCAAAGACAATTCCGGATATACGCTCGCAGTCCGCGCCATGCAGGATACGGAACAACCGCGAAGAGCGATCCGGCCTGGCCCGCGGCCTCAAGGCAACCGCGAATAAGAGGTTCGAGCCCTCTTTTCCGGGTCTCATTTCTTGGTATCTGTTTTGTCAGTCGACTTAGTATCCGCAAGCAGCTTCGAGACCATAAGTCGCCCAACGATTCTGGTGGCCATTTGGTACGCTTCCTTTTCCATGCCCAGCTTCTTATAAGCCGAAAGAAGTGCCTGATCAATCCAACCTCTTTCGAAGTCATCGTCGACGAAGTAAGCATCGGAATCGTCTGAACCGGCAGATCTCCCGTCCAGCAGACGATTCAGCCCGGCGCGAACTTGTTCGGGCTCGGGCGCCAGAGTCATCGCTTGAGCCCCCAGAATATTGGCGAAGGTCCTATTCACGACGGGCACTGTCACGGTGGCCCCCCATCGCCTGGCAGCCTGGAATTCATCGATGCCCTCCTCAGAAGCCTTGTCCCGCAGATGCAAAGGAATACTTTCGGGGCGTTCTGTTAGAACATTGGCGAAATACCCGACGCCCGTGACGGTGCATGCCGATGACTCTTCGAGCACGACCGGCGGCCGTGGCGCCTTAAAGCTAAGGCCGCAATTCGCAGCCTTCAGCTGAAGAATGTTGACCATCCAGAATCCCAATTGAGCATCAGCCAATTTACGGCTCATGGAGGCGAGCGAGCCTGCTTCCAGGCCTTCTTTTAGGGCCAATCTAGCCCGGTCGTATTCCACAAATGCGATCTGTGAACACGCACTCTGAAGACGATCCTTGGTTTCCGCGGCGGACGAAAGCTGGCCCAAAAAGGTGTTCAAAAACGGGCCGGGTTCGTCCACCCAGCGCTCCTGAATCCAGGCATTGGTCATCCGTTGAAGCTGCAGTAGCAACACTATTTCAGCGAAGGTTGCCTGATCGATCTCCAGGCAAGAGTGACAGTGGTAATACAGATCGCCTAATGGCCCGGCCACTTTTTCCTGTTCCGCCGAGCGCATCATCGGGATGATGGCTTCAACGCGCGACAGCGCTTGCCGAGCGAGTTCCTCGGGCCGCTCCAACAAACCTTTGCCAGCTGAAGTCAGATCCAGGTAGAACCTGTCGGTGATCAGAGATTGCTCAGCACGGTGGATGACATCTTTTAAGATGTCGCGGCATTCCTGAGCATCTGGCATTTCTGGCATATCCATGATGATCACGTTGCCCTCGGGAGCGGCCTTTCGGTACTCCCCGGGGTCGACATTGACATAAGTGAAGCTTCCATCCGGCTGTTTCAGGCGCCACCACACTAGTTTGTCTTCGACCCTTCCCGGATAGCTGGCTTGGAGAGCCGTTTGAAACCAGCTCTGTTCCGTTATGTCGAACGGATAAAGGCGCAAACCCATCATGATCCGGTGAATGGCAACCTTTTCGATACCGGGAATCACGACGTCACCCAGCAGCTTCCTACTCTCGGCCATGAGGACCTCCGGTATTCATAAGCGATCGCTCCACTAGCTGCCGGATTGCCTTCGAGTGCTCGTCGGCGACGCTTTCGTCCATACCAAACTCCAGCAGTGCCTGTTTGAGCGCCATCTGTCCGTCGTCCATCTGAGGAGCACTCACCACTGGCGGCGCTAACGCCAGGGCATCCGATGCGACATTTTGAAGGTTGAGTGTTTGGATCAGAGGCTCTAGATCGCGACTGGAGCGCCAGCCTTTTAGTACGTCGCCGATTGCTTGCCGAGCCTTGACTCCCAAACTCTTGAAATCGACGAATCCGTTCAGGAATTCCAGCACGCACCCGACGGCGATTCCGTTGACAATTTCAGGAGGTATCGAATGGAGCGAGTCAGGATAGATATAGTAGACATCGTGGCCCAGAGAGTCGGCGATGTCTTCGAGTAAGGCGTTCGTCTGTTTTTGGCTCATGTGTGATCTCCACTGAAACTGAATTCCTCACCATGAGGTCATGTTTGTCTAAACGCGAGACTGGCGGAACGGTTTCGCTAGGAATTTGAAGGCGCGAACCGTCTCAAACGCCAAATTTACCACGCGAGTGAGAGACGGTGCTTTGGATCGGGAATGATGATGAGCATGCCGCACACCCAGCTTTGCGATAATGGCCGAATGCTTCGCGTCATTGCATGGATCTCGTGTACTGCATGGGTGGCTTTTGGGCAGGCGGGCGGCGGCGCGCCCGATGGCAAAGCCCTGTTTGAAAAGAACTGCGCGATCTGCCACAAGCCGGGCGCCGATAACCGCGCTCCGCTGCCGGAGGTTCTCGCGCAACGGCCGAATCAGTCCATCGTGGACGCGCTCGAATCGGGCATGATGAAAGCGGAAGCCGCCGGTTTGAGCGCCGTCGAACGGCGAGCGATCGCCGATTATCTGGTGCCGAGAACGGGGGCAGCCGTCGAAACGGCTCGTGACAACGCTTGCCCTGCCGGTGCGAAGCCGCTCGCCAACTTGAACGGGTGGAATGGGTGGAGCGTGGATCTGGTCAACAGCCGATCGCAGACGGCAGCCGGGGCGGGACTCCGCGCACAGGATGTTGCCAAGCTGAAGGTGAAATGGGCCTTCGGATTTCCCGATACGGTGAGCGTCGATGCGCAACCTACCGTCGTGGGAGGCCGGCTCTTCTTCGGCAGCGCCAATGGCACGGTCTACTCGCTCGACGCGCGCACCGGCTGCATGTATTGGTCGTACAAAGCCGCCAGCAAAGTGCGTCCGGCGGTTTCGGTCGCCTCGATCGGACGCGGACAGTACGCCGCTTATTTCGGCGATGGCCAGACGAATATCTACGCCCTCAACGCGCAGACCGGGCAATTGCTGTGGAAGACCAAACTGGATGAGCACCCGATGGCCGGGATCACGGCTGCGCCTAAAGTGTACGGAGGCCACGTGTATGTGGGCGTGCGTTCGGCCGGGGAGGAAATGGCGGCGCAGAATCCGAAGTATCCCTGCTGTACGTTTCGCGGCAGCATGTCATCGCTCGACGCGGCAACCGGAAAGCTTCTCTGGAAGACATTCTCGATCACCGATCCGCCTACCAAGCTGAAGACGAGCGCGGCCGGCACGGACCTGTTTGGACCATCAGGAGCGGGGATCTGGGGCTCGCCCACAATCGATGTGAAGCGCAAGATCATCTACGCCGGCACGGGCAATAACTATTCCGATCCACCCACCAACACCTCGGACGCCGTGCTGGCCTTTGACATGGAGACTGGCTCGCTGCTCTGGTCGAAACAGCTGACCGAGGATGCGTGGAATGCGAGCTGCTCCTCGCAGGCCAAACCCAGTTGCCCGGAGAAGCCGGATCGCGATGTGGATATCGGCTCTTCGATCATCCTGCACACGCTGCCGAACGGAAAAGACATTCTGCTGGTCGGGCAAAAAGCCGGCGTGGTATTCGGCCTGGACCCGGACCGCCGCGGCGAAATCCTATGGCAAACGCCGATTGGGAAGGGCGGCGCTCTGGGCGGAATCCAGTGGGGCATGGCGGCCGATCAGGAGAAGGTTTACGCACCGCTATCGGACATCTTCCCCGGACCGGGCGGCGGCCTGTTCGCCTTGAACATCGCGACCGGCGCGAAGGTCTGGTCGGTTCCGCCCTACGAGCCCAACTGCAAGGGAACGCGCGGTTGTAGCCAGGCTCAGTTGGCGCCAGCCACGTTGATCCCAGGCGTGGTCTTTTCCGGTTCGATGGACGGGCACTTGCGGGCCCACTCTACTACCGACGGCACGCTCATCTGGGATCTCGACACAGTGCGCGATTTCGAAACGGTGAACGGCGTGAAGGCGCACGGCGGCTCGTTGAACGTGGCCGGGGCAACCATCGCCGATGGCATGCTGTTCGTCGATTCGGGTTACAACGTGCTGATCGGGATGCCGGGGAATGTGCTGCTGGCATTGTCGGTGGATGGGAAGTAGCACAGGCCTCCGGCCTGTGAATCACAGGCCGGGAGGCTTGTGTTACTTCAAGACCCCCTCTAAGAAGGCGTGGGCTTTGGGATCGCGCGAGCGGCCGATGGCGCTCACGGCCTGTTGACGGACTTGCGTGTCTCCGTCCTTGCGGGCAATGGAGATCAGCACGTCCAGTGCCTCGGGTTCGCGGTTCGCTGCGAGGCCTTCGACGGCTCGCTCGCGCACTTGCCGGCTTGGGTCGGTGGCGAGCAGGTTTCTCAGAAAATCCACACCGCGGCGGCCCCGGGCAGCGCCGATCCAAAACGCGGCGTGCCGGCGTATCGATTCCGGTTGCCCAGCCGCGGCCAGTCTCTCCAAGGCGGCGTCTGCGGCAGGGTCGGCGTGCATGGCGATCGCCATTAGCTTTTCGTTGAAATCGAGCGTTCCCAGCAGGGCGACGCTTTCGGCCGGCCGCACGTCATTCAACCAATGCATGGGAACACCACCCGCATCGATCTCGCAATCGGGAGATAGAGCTCGCAAGCGATTCACCGCACCCGATTCGAGGCGCAAGAGGATCACGGCATGATCGGGCGGCTCCAGATGCACCACTCCCGGAACCGTGTGTCCACCCGGGCTGACGTATTCGCACCCCAGATTGTAGTTGCGCATGGCGGGGACGGTGTATGCGATCCAAGACGGTTGTGGTTGCGTGGAGAGCAGCGCGCGGAATTCGCGCTCCAAGCCGGCAGCGGCGGAACGCGTATCCACCTGCGCATTGATCAGCAGCTTGGGCTGCGCCGCCAGGGGCAGAGCCACCGCCATCAGCCAGAGCGCGCGTGTCATTTCAACAACTCCAGCATGTAGTCGGTGGCCTCTTTGGAGGACTTCATGGTGGAGAGACGGCGGACGATTTCGCGCTTGGTCTCGGTGTCCCGCTCCTTACGCGCCAAGTCAACCAGAGCCTTGCCGTTCCGCTGTGCGGATAGCGAATCGAGAATGGCGCGTTTGACTTGCTGGTCCTGCTCCGAGCCATAGAGCGATGCCAAAGCGTCGCCGGTTTCGGGCTTGCCGGCCAGCATGCGAACTCCTTCGGCGCGAAGCTCAGGCGACTTCTCGGCCTTGACTTCCTGAAGCAGACGGTCGGTATCGCCGGACACCAGCAGCGCCTGCAGAACGGCGCGGCGCGTACTCACATCGCTGTTGGCAGCGTACACGTCGGCCAGCAATTGGCCGTTGTTGCCCTGCTGACGGCGGGCGACTGTTCCCAGATACTGGATGGCCTTCAACTGGAGGTCGGGGTTGCCGTTGCCCCGCGCCACTTGTTCGAGCAACTGTTGCGCACGCGGGGCGCTGCTTTGCGCCAAAACGAACAGGGCGCGCTCCTTCACCCGAGGTGTTTGCGATCCCTTCAAGATGCCCTCCAGCAGCGGAAGGGCCCGATCCGGGTCGGAATGCACGAGCGCATTGAGCGCCATCAACTTGAGCTCCTCATCGGGCTGGCCTTCCGGGGAAACGTTTTGCCCGGAGGCCTGCTTGACTTCGATTTCGAGAGCGCCGGCATCGTTGAGCCATTTCGAATTGGGGTGGGATTTGCGCAACTCTGCGATCGCGGCCAGAGCTTCATCCCGGCGGTTGAGTTTATTGAGCGCGTAGGCTTTCCAATACAGGGCTCCATCGGCCCGCGTGCCAGTGCCGCCGGCTACTTCGCTGAAGTCGGTGAGAGCCGCGTTCCAATGGCTCTGGTCGAGCTCGCGTTGTCCGCTGGCGTAGAGCCGGTCATCGTTGGTGCGCCCGTACCATCGCTGTTGGAACATGCCCGCGCCAACCGTTGCCATCTTGGCACTGAATTCAGCCATCTTGTTACCGAGGTCCGCCATTTTCGCGTCGAAGTCGGGGCCGAAATTGAAGTCGAAATCGAAGTCGAATGACGGCGGAGCGGGAGGGACGGGCGCTACAGGTGGCACGGGCGGCACGGGCGCGGCAGGAGGAGCCGGCGGGACTCGTTGGCCTTGCGCCGGCATCATCAGGACGGCGGCCAAAAAGCAGAAGCTGAGCAAAAATCGGTAGATCATTTTCGTGTTTCCTTAGAGTCTGTTTTCCCCGCGGTTGCGGACGTTGGAATCGAGCACGCGCATCTTGAACAGGATGCCGTCTTCGTGCAGTTGGCGGCGCAATTCGTCCGCCTGCATTGCGGATAATTTCGATGGGGCGTGCTCAATTTCGAGCAGCACGCGCTCGAGCTCATCGAGCACGGCGGCGATGGCGGCGTCGCCAATATGCGTCGCGGTTTGACGGTAGAGCCGGTTTTCGGTGATCAGGTTTTCGACGCGATCCTGCTCCGGAGAGATATCCAGTGAACCGGCCGGGCTGGCGTTGGCCAGATCGATCAGAACGACCTCGGAGCGCTCCAGGTAGTCTGCTACTGCGAGAGTCAGGAGGCGTTGCTGCGCTTGCGAATCAGTCGCGATCGGCGGTGGCACCGGGGGCTTGGGGTAGAAACGGCCCAACAGGAACGCCGCGACGATCAGAGTGGCGAATGTGACGCCGGCTGCCGCCAGCCGCCAGGGCGGCGCTGCCCAGAATCGACGGGACCGCACCGGCAGATAGGGCGCGATACGCTGCCAAACCTGCGCACCGTAATCGCCGTTTCGTTCGGGCACGGGCAGGCCGTCGACTGCGTTCAAGACTCGCTGGAGCGAGCCATAGAGCGCCCGACACGCCTCGCATTCTTTCAAGTGCAGATCGGCGGGAAGCGAATCCGCGGCCTCGCCGTAGTAATACAGAACCAGTTCTTCTTCGCTGAGGTGATTCATCGTGCCGTACTCGCCAGGGGATCCAAGGCGCGCCGCAATTTTTGCACGGCGCGGAATATGCTGTGTTTGGCCGCGCTGGGCTGGCAGCCCAGGATGCGACTAACGTCTTCGATGCCCATGCCTTCAAAATGGCGGAGGACAAAAGCGCTGCGCTCCGCCGCGCTCAACTCTTCCATAGCTTCGGTGACACGCTCGCGAACCTCGCCGCTTAGCGCTAAACGGTCGGGCGCGGGATCGGCCGCGGCGACGGAGAGCAGAGGATCTGCGGCGGGATCGGCCGGAGGGGGCTGCTCGCGCCGGCGGGATTGCGCGCGCAGCAGATCGAGCGCGTAGTTGGTGGCGATGCGATACAGCCAGGTTCCGAAGCTGGCGCGTTCGTCGAATTTGCCGAGTTGCCGATAGGCGCGGAGCAGCGTTTCCTGCACAACATCCTCGGCATCTGACTCATTCCCCGTCATACGATAAGCCAGGCGGAACAACGGGCGGCTATGCCGTTCGACGAGCAGACGAAAGGCGTCAGCGTCTCCCGAGCGCGCTCTGGCGACCACCGCCTGATCGGCGAATTCCATCCGGCTGTTGGTTAGACTCCGGGCGGGAAAAGCGGTTAGCAAAGAGAAACTGTGGGACAGACGGTCGCCTTTTGCCGTCTGTCTTTCTCGGCGATTAACTACTGCTTCTTGCCGCCTGCCTGCGGACGGGCGATGACGGCTTCGTCCCAGTGCTCCTTAATTAGGCCGTTTTCCACGCGGACCACGTCAAAGTGATTCCATTTGTACTCGCGGCTGGGATCGGCGGGATCCTTGGCCATGCGGTCCCACATAAAGAACACGTAGGGGCCGTTGACCAGAGTGAGCACTGGCGGATTCTTCCATTCCGGCTTGATGTCCTGCGGCACGCGGCCAGGAACGCGGCTCATGAAGGCCTTAAATCCGTCGCGGCCCTGCGGCACATTGGGATTGTGCTGGATGTAGCCGGGGTCCATGGTCTTGTCGGCCAGCTCCAGGTGGCCGTATTGCAGCATGTCCTTCAGCTCTTCGGTGCCGAGCGCGAGGTTGTGTTGTTCCTCTTTGGAGAGTTTGCCGGTGTTCCATTCCATGGGCGGTTTGGGTGACACGCCGGTCTTAACCGCGCCGGAGTCGGCCATTTTCTGGGCGCTATCCCAGTGCTCCTGCACTTTGCCGTTCTGGATGCGCAGCACATCGAAGCTGTTGGAGTGATAGGTCTTCGATTCGTCGCGCGGGTCCTTCTGTTCGCTTTCGAAGATCAGCCAGACGTAGTCGCCTTTCGCGCCTTTGACGACCGGCGGGTTGGTGAGCTTGTCGGGGATCGGATTCTTCGGTTTGGCAAATTTGCTGAAGAACTCCACGAAGCCCGCGCGCCCGGTTGGAACGTTGGGATTGTGCTGGATGTAATCCTCGGCCTGGTATTTGGAGGTGAGCTCCAGGTGGCCGCCATCCAGAACTTCGCGCCACCAATTCAGGACCATATCCAGATTTTTCTTCTCCTGACCGTTCATGGGGGCGGTCTGCGGAGTGGTGGGGGGATTGATGGATTCGGCGAACATGGTCACACCTGCGGCCAGCACCATGGCGCCGGCCCAAATCTTCCAATTGGAAAGCCTCATTGTTGAACTCCTCTTAGGTGCGCAAGGGAACTGCGCAATCGCACCCGTCTATTATATGCGGACGCCGCCTGCTGTCGGTCCCAGGGCTAGGCGGCAGGATCGATTTCGACTACGCCGGCGAAACTGGACGGTGCGGGAATTGGCAGGCCCTCCTCGTGCAGGCCCGCGAGATGAAATTCGAGGGCTTCGTGGATGAGGTGTTCTACTTCTTCGCGCGAATCGCCAACGGTAATCACTCCAGGTAGGTCAGGAACGTACGCGCCCCAAGAGGTAGGCCCCTTTTCATATGACTGTGTAGGTCACTCCTTTACCTTCCCTTCCATTCCATTCCGGCGCTGCGCAGAATCACATGATGACGGATTGGCGCCGGCTGCTTCCTTCCGCCGCCTGCTACAATCGGGCTTCCGGTGAAGGACCCGCTTGTCGGTCCCCTGGCTGCCATCGCCTCGGGTATCCTGGTTTCCCGTTACGTACCGTTTCAACCAACCGAGTTATTGTTCGTCATCGCGGCATTCCTGCTTCTGGGGATTCTCGCGCTCTGGCGGAACTCGCGCATTGTGGCGGGCGCGTGTGCGTGCTTCGGGTTTTTCTTCGCAGGAATCCTGACCAACGTCGCCCACGCGCCCGGCCCGCCTCCCGAGCTTGATGCCGAGGGGCGCGAAATCGTGATCCTGGGCGGATGCGTGGTGGAACCGCCGGCCATCTCGGGGGAGCGGGAACGCTTCATTCTGGAACTGGAGCCGCACGCCCGGGCGCAGGTCACTCTGTATACGCGGGACAACGAGCCACTGCCGGCCTTGCATTACGGGCAGCAGATTGAGCTCGACGCGCGCATCCGCAAACCGCGCAACTTCGGAAATCCCGGCGCATTCGATTACGCGCGGTACCTGGCGCGCCAGGAGATCTATTGGACCGCCTCCGGCGCGGCTCACACCGTGCACATACTGCCGGGCCGCTGCGGGTGGCTATTTCAAAAAGCGGTGATGGACATGCGCCAGGGCGCGCTCGACCGCATGGCGCGGCTCTACCGCGGCGATCTCTACCAAACCGGCATGATGCAGGCGCTGCTCATCGGGCAGAATTTCCAGTTGCAACGGGCGTGGACGGAAATCTACCGCTCGACGGGAACCTTCCATGTGCTCGTGATTTCGGGAACGCACGTGGCGATTCTGGCGGCGTTTTTCCTGCTTCTGCTGCGGGCGTTTTTTGTGCCGGAAAGCCTGGCCATGCTTGTGACGGTGTTGGCCGCATGGCTCTATGCGCTGATTACCGGGTGGCAAGCGCCGTGCGTGCGTTGCTCGGCGGGCCTGACGCTGGTGATGATTTGCGGATATTTCTATCGGCAGCGGCGCGCGATGAATCTGTTGGCGGCGGTGGCGATGGGATTCCTGGTGCTCGACCCCGAGCAGCTGTTCGACGCCAGCTTCCAGCTTACGTTTCTGGCAGTGGCGTTTCTGGGCGCGTTTGCCGCGCCGCTGATGCGCGCCACATCGTTGCCGTTGGTGCGCGGGCTTTCGGATCTCGAAGCCACCGGCACGGACGTTCATCTGGAACCGCGCTCCGCGCAATTCCGCGTGGAACTGCGGCTGCTGGCGGAGACCGTGCGCCTCATCACGCGGCTGCCCGCGCGCCTGGCCACGTTGGCCATCACGTTGGTAGCGCGTGTCCTGTTGTTCTTCTACGACATCACTCTCACTTCGGCGATCGCACAGCTTGGCCTGGCGCTGCCGATGGTGGTGTACTTTCATCGGGTCGGCCTCTCGGGCCTCTCCGCCAATGCGATCGTCGTGCCGCTGATGGGGTTGGCATTGCCGGTGGGTTTTTTAGCGGTGGCTACGGGTTGGGGATGGGTCGCGGGGCTGGCAGGCTGGCTGCTGCACCTCTCGCAGCAAGTGGTGGCGTGGCACGCCTCCATCGAGCCGAGCTGGCGCATCCCCACTCCGCCGCTTTGGGTGGCGGCCGGCTTCACAGCCGCGCTGATCGCTACGGCTCTGACGCGACGCTGGTGGCGCGGGGCGGCGATCGCCGCTACCACCGCGATGTTGGCCATCCTGCTGTGGCATCCGTTCGCTGCCGGACAGCAACGTGGCCAACTGGAGCTCACCACTATCGATGTGGGCCAAGGCGACAGCCTGCTGGTCACCTTCCCGGATGGCAAGCGCATGCTCGTCGATGGCGGCGGCATCCCCTCGTTCGGCCACGCCTCCTCGAAAATGGACATCGGCGAGGACGTGGTGGCGCCTTACCTCTGGAACCGCTCGATCCGCAATGTCGACATCATCGCGCTGTCTCACGCGCACGAAGATCACATCGGAGGGCTGCCGGCGCTGATCGACGATTTTCATCCGCGAGAGCTATGGACCGGCGCGACCCCGGATAGCCCCACCTGGCGGCGTGTGTGCGAGAGGGCGGCCAAGAACGGTGTCAAGGTTATCGCCTTGCAGGAGGGCCGCCAGTTCGCGCTCGGCGGGACAGCCATCGAGGTGCTGGCGCCCGCGGCGGACTATGTCCCGGCCGATACTCCGAAGAACAACGATTCGCTGGTTCTGCGCCTCCGTTACGGCCGCCATGCGTTTCTTCTGACTGGTGACGCCGAACGCGCCGTCGAGCGGCGCATGCTGGAAGACCACGAACTGGATCGGACCGATGTCTTGAAGGTGGGGCACCACGGGAGCCGAACCTCCAGCACCGAGCAGTTTGTCGATACCGTTCAACCCACGTTCGCTGTCATCTCAGTGGGTGTTGATAACAGTTACGGCCATCCGAACCGCGACGTGATCGAGCGCCTGCGCGCGCATCATGCGGTGGTGCTGCGCACCGATCAGGACGGACTGATCTCAATTCGAAGCGACGGACGCCGTCTGTTTTTGGATATCAACCGCTGGCATGCTGCCGAGCCGCAGCTATTGGGACTCTTCTGAAGCTGCCTCGGCTTCCTCAGCCGCTGCCGGACCGGCCGCTTGGGCCTCTTCGATCAACCGCTCGGCTTCCTCCGCCGCGGCACGCGGTACTTGCACCTGAAACTCCAGTGAGGGGATCGTACTGGCGCCTACCACCACGGACGGAATTCCGTTGGCGGTCAGGATGCCGTGAATGGCGTTCGCTTCCATTTCCGCATCGATGTTGGAGGAGCTGAACAGCGTGACCATGTCCAGGTCGTGTGAGGGGTCTACGCCACCTTCGTCCTGCTGTTCGTCGGGATCTTGCGCCATGACTCAAGGATATCGCAGAATGTTGATGGTGCGGCGAAAAACGCCGCTGGGATGGAGGGAATCGAATGTCCGATCAAGTGGATGAGGGCAGCAACACCTTAGTTTGGTTTTTGACGGGCGCCGTGATTGGCGCAACCGTCGCGCTGCTATACGCACCGCGCAGCGGCAAGGACACGCGCCAGTTCATTTCCGATAAAACGCAACAGGGCAAGGACGCGGTGGCCGAGGGTTCCCGTGACTTGGTGGACGCCGGCCGGGACATGTTCGAGCGCGGACGCCGCCTGGTGGAGGATGCCGCCGATCTGTTCGAACGCGGGCGCAGCCTGGTGCGGGGGAACGCGCACGGGCGTGGGTGATTATTTCACCGCAGAGACGCCGAGACGCGGAGGAAAGGCAGAATTGCGAGGGGCCGCGTGTGGTTTGCTGGCTTTCGTTGCTCCATGAGGTTGGCGCGCAGAGGGAGCAGAGGGAACAAGTGGTGGAATGGGTTCGCTCCGTCCGTCAGGCTCTCTTTTGTTTGCTTCCGGCGCAGCCGAGTGGGGCCGGAAGGCCCGGCCCCACAAGAATGCCCGCGTCGAGCACTTGTTCCCTCCGCCTCCTCTGCGGGCGAACCCGAGAAAGCAGTGTCCGCTTGACCAACGGTCGCCACCCAAGAAACTCTGCGTCTCGGCGTCTCGGCGGTGTATGACCATCTCTCTCGGCGATTTCGAGATCTCGCTGATTCGCGAGTCCATCTATTGGTGGGATGGCGGCGCGTTTTTTGGGGTGGTTCCCAAAACGATTTGGTCGCAGAAGCTTTCGGCGGATGAGCTGAACCGCGTGCCGGCCGGATTTAACTGCTATCTCATCCGCACCGCGGACCACACCGTGTTGATTGATACGGGCGGCGGCGACAAGCAAGACGCCCGCGGGCGCGAACGCATGAAGCTGCCTGCCGAAGCCCAGGAGCTTCCGTCGGTCATCGCCCGCCACGGCTTCGATCCGGAATCAATCGACATCGTGATCAACAGCCACTTGCATTGGGATCACTGCGGCGGCAACACGATCCTGACGAACGGCGCCGCGCGCGCCGCCTTCCCGAAGGCGCGCTATTTTACGGCGCGTGGCGAGTGGGAGCACGCGCACGAGCGGCTCAGCCGCGACGGCGTGAGCTACATCGATGCCAACTACGATCCGTTGGTGGAATCGGGCCAGATGACGCTGCTCGATGGCGATTGTGAAGTGGTTCCCGGCGTGTGGATGCGACGCGCTCCGGGACACAACCGCGACATGATGGTAGTGACCGCCGAAAGCGCCGGCGGCACCTTTTGTTTTCTCTCCGACCTGGTGCCGACCGCCTTTCACCTGCAGCCCACGTGGGTGGCTGCCTTCGACCTCTACCCGCTCCAATCGATCGAGACCAAAACCAAGTGGCTGACAGCAGCCGCGAACGGGAACTGGATCTGCGGCTTTGCCCACGATTGCGAAATCGCGTTTGCGCGCATCGCGGTTCACCCCAAAACCAAGTTCGCCGCCGTGCCACTATGAAGGTATGGAAAATCTGCCGCCTTTCCGCAATGAGCCATACACGGATTTCTCCGTGCCTGCCAACCGTCAGGCGATGGAGGACGCGCTGCGCGGGGTGCACGCGCAATTTGGGCGCGAATACCAGCTACGCATCGGCAGCGATTGCATTTCTACTAACGACAAACTGACGTCGCTCAACCCGTCGAACACCAAGGAAATCGTCGGCCTCCATCACAAGGCGACGCCTGAGCTGGCGAAGCGGGCGGTGGAGAGTGCGTATGCCTATTTTCCGAAATGGAGCCGCACACCCGCCACGGAGCGAGTACGCATGCTGCTGGATGCCACTCGGATCCTGCGCCGCCGCAAAATGGAATTCGACGCCTGGCTGGTGTACGAGGCTGGCAAGAGCTGGCCGGAAGCCGAAGCGGACGTCTCCGAGGCCATCGATTTCTGCGACTATTATGCGCGCGAAATGCTGCGCCTGGCCGGGCCGCAGGAGCTGGTCCAGCTTCCCGGCGAAGAGGACGAGATGGTGTACATCCCGCTGGGCGTCGGTGTGGTGATCCCCCCATGGAATTTTCCGCTGGCGATTTTGGTGGGGATGACGGTAGCTTCGCTCGTGGCTGGCAACACGGTAATCTTGAAGCCTTCGAGCGAAACCCCGACCATCGGTGCGAAATTCGCGGAAGTTTTGCTCGAGGCAGGCTTTCCCGAAGCGAGCTTCACGCTGCTCACCGGCAGCGGCGCATCGGTGGGCGACGTGCTGGTGGAGCATCCGAAGACGCGCTTCATCTCGTTTACCGGATCGCGCGACGTGGGCCTGCATATCAACGAACTGGCGGCCAAAGCGCAGCCGGGCCAGATGTGGATCAAACGCGTAGTCGCCGAGATGGGCGGCAAGGACGCCATTGTGGTGGACGGCGATTGCGATCTGGATAAAGCCGTCGAGGGTGTACTAGTGTCCGCCTTCGGCTATCAGGGGCAGAAGTGCTCGGCCTGTTCGCGGGCAATTGTTGACGCGAAGGTCTACGAGCCGTTTCTCGAAAAGCTGACCGCGAAGGCCAAGGCCATCCGGGTCGGCCCTACAGACGATCCCAAGAACTACATGGGCCCGGTGATCAGCGCGAGCGCGCGAAAGACGATTCTGGAATACATCGAGGTCGGCAAGAAGGAGGGCCGGCTGCTGACGGGAGGCGAGACTCCGGCGGGCGATGGCTACTTCATCCCGCCCACCGTTATCGCGGACGTGGATTCGAAGGCGCGCATCTTCCAGGAAGAGATTTTCGGCCCGGTGCTGGCGGTGACGAAGGCCCGCGATTTCGGGCACGCACTCGAACTGGCCAACGATTCGCAGTACGGGCTCACGGGCGCGGTGTTTTCGAATAACGCGGAGCACCTGCGCCAGGCCAAGGAGCAATTCCACGTGGGCAACCTGTACTTCAATCGGAAGTGTACCGGCGCTATGGTGGGGGCGCACCCCTTCGGCGGCTTTAATATGTCGGGTACGGATTCGAAGGCGGGCGGGCCGGATTATTTGCTGCTGTTCCTGCAAGCCAAGTCGATTGCGCGCAAGGTGGGCTAGGGATTGCCGGCGTGGGGGCGGGCCTTCGGCCCGCCGCCGGGCTGCTGCCCGGCGCGCCGCGCGGAAAGCGCGGCGGCAGCCCGGAAGGGCTGGCCCACGCCTTGCATCGCCGGCACTACAATAAATAGAGAATGGAGTGGCTGTTCCGGAGCCCGAGCGTCAAGATTCACATGGTGCGCGGTCTGGTCGGATTTGCGCTGCTGGCCGTGACTTTTTTTGCTGCGCCGGCTTTCGGATGGTGGGCACTGATTCCTGGAGTGGGCGCGCTGGTGTCGCTGGGAGGATGCCCGACATGCTGGATCGTTGGCCTGGCGGGCAGCATCCTGGACGACAAACCGATCGCGCTCTGCCTGGACGGCTCCTGCCCCAAGGTCAAGTCAACTCGCGACGCAAACTGAGTTCGACTGCTACGCGCTCACTCGGTGACGGCGCCGTCGGTGAATTCGACGCGTACCACAAAAGCAGCGCCCAGGCGCGGATTCTCGCGGACGCGATCGGCAATCGACTCGGCTTCCGCGCGGGTTTCGGCTTCACCCACGAGCACGCTCCACAACTGGGTTTCCATGCGAAAGACCATTCTTGAAGTTCCGTATTTCACCATGGTCTCGAGTGTCCGTTCCGCATTTTGCCGCACGCGGAAGGCGCCTACTTGCACAGCCCAGATCGTGCGGGAGCCGGCCGGCGCGCCCTTGACCACGTGCAAGACTACAGGCACGATGCCCGGCTGGATCATTCCGATCGACCGCGCAGCGGCTCGCGACAGATCGATGATGCGGTCTTCCGGAATCGGGCCGCGGTCGTTGATGCGCACCACCACACTCGCGCCGTTATCGACGCGATGGACGCGCACGACAGTTCCGAACGGCAGCGTGCGGTGCGCGGCCGTGAGCTCGTCCATGTCGTACACTTCTCCGCTGGCCGCGACCCGGCCGTGATACGGCTCGCCGTACCAGCTGGCGAGGCCTTCCTCATCGGCCGCGACTGCCGTGAGGGTGAACGCAAGAACCAAAAAGAACGCAAGAGCGCATTTCATGAGTACAACCTCTGCACTGAAAGCGTTACGTACAGTACGTATGGGTAAACAAGTATAGCTTACAAACCGGACTTCGCCGCAATCAGAATTTGCATCTTGTCTCGAGCTGCACGAATTTCCCGGCAGGAAATCGGGTGACACAGTGTAAGTTCTTTCGGCGCGCCGAGACTATTCCGACAGCCATGATTCAAATTGAGAATGTTCATAAGGCTTTCGGCAATATTGCGGCGGTGGATGGCATCACGTTCACCGCGCAGGACGGAGCGATCACCGGTCTGGTGGGGCCGAACGGATCGGGCAAGACTACGACGCTGCGCCTGATGACTGGCTTGTCGCGCGCGGACAAAGGGAGAGTCTTGGTGGACGGGCTGAACCCCGCCGAACAACCGATCCACGCGCGGCACAGGATCGGCGCGTTAACAGACAGCCTGGGCAATTACCCTCGCCTCACCGCGCGCGAACATCTGCAGTATTTCGGGGAGTTGCAGGGTGTGGGTGAGGAGGAGTTGCAGCCGCGCATCAGCCAGTTGATCGACCAGTTCGACCTGAGTGCCATCGCGGACCGGCGCGCCCAGGGGTTTTCGCAAGGCGAGCGCATGAAAGTTGCCCTGGCCCGCGCGATCGTGCACGATCCACCCAATGTGCTGCTCGATGAACCTGGTAATGGTCTGGATGTTCTCAGTGCCCGCACCTTGCGCGCCTTGCTGGCCGGCTTCCGGGCGGCCGGTAAATGCGTGATCATCTCCAGCCACGTTATGGCCGAGATCGCCGCCCTCTGCGATCAGGTAGTCATCATTTTGCGCGGGCGGGTAGCGGCGCAGGGCGTGCCCGAAGAACTGCTGCGGTCGACCGGCACGAGCAATCTGGAGGAGGCATTCGTAGCCTTAACCGTATGAGACAAGACGCATGGATGATCGTGTTTCGCAAAGAGCTCGTGGACGCGCTTCGGGACCGCCGCTCGTTGTTGTTGGCTTTCCTGTTTTGCTGGCTCGGTCCCCTTCTGGCAGCGGTGCTTTCGTACACCGTTCCGCAGCCCGGTCTGCTGCCGGCGTTTCTCCTGGTGGCGGCCTTCACCGCGGCCATGCCGCTGGCCATCGATTCCATGGCGGGCGAGCGCGAACGCGGGTCGCTGGAGCCGCTGTTGTTGAACGCGGTTCCTCCGGCTGAACTCGTAGTAGGGAAGTGGCTGGCGATCGTGGCGCTCTCGCTGGCGGGCGTGGTTTTCAACCTGGTGTGCACGGCCATCGCGGTGTATGCGACGCCACTGGGGAATCTGCCGGCCGCGTCGTTGCTATGGATGTGTGCAACCGTGGCGCCGCTGTGCATTCTCGCTTCGGGGCTGCAGCTTCTGATTTCCACATTCGCGCGCAGCCATAAGGAAGCCAATTCGTACCTCTCGTTCTTGACCTTGGTGCCGATGCTGATCGGTATCCTCGGCGAATTCTTTCCCGGCCGGCTATGGTGGCTGTCGGCGATAATTCCAGTCCTGGGGCAGCAGCGGATGCTCTCCGGGCTGGTGCACGGGCACGCTCTGCACCTCCCCTGGTTGCTGGCTGCGGGCGTCTGCTCGATACTCGGGGGACTCATCGCCGTGGCCGCCAACGCGCGCTTATTAAGAAGTGAGAAGGTAGTGTTTGGCCGGTGAGCTGAGCGCTCAATACGAACGCATTTTTGCCGAATACCGGGCGGCGCTCGACCGCCTCGCAGCGTCCTACGAGTCCGTGCCGCAAGCGCGTGAAGATCTGATGCAGGAGATCTTGCTGGCGATTTGGAAGGCCCTGCCGCGATTCCGCGGCGATTGCTCCGAGCGGACCTTTGTATTCCGCGTCGCTCACAACCGTTGCCTGAGCCATGTCTGGCGGCGCGGGAAGCGGCCGGAGACGGGAGACGAGGCGCCGGACGTGCCGGATACGCGCAGCGGCCCCGAAGCCCAAGCCGCCGAGAACCGGCGTCGCCAGGCGTTGCGGGATGCCATCCGGCAGTTGCCGCTGAATTATCGCCAGGTGATTCTGCTGGCTCTCGAGGATCTTTCGCCGCCGGAGATCGCAGGCGTGCTGGGTGTAACCGAAAACAACGTGGGCGTACGGATGAACCGTGCCCGCAAGGCACTTCGATCCCTTCTGGAGAAACACGCATGAATCTGGATCAGGAACTCGCCGAGTGGCGTCAGGACTGGCTGGCCCAGGAACCATCCGCCGGGCATTTTGAGATTCGGCGGATCGTCGATCGACAGCGACGGCGCATGGCGCTCAGCCTGGCCTGGCGGTTACTTTGGACATTGATCCTGCTTGCCTTCTCGGTGTGGTGGGTGTGGCAACGGTGGACTTTGGAGTGGATCGTTTGGGCCGCGGTCATCTGGATGTCCACGTTGGTAACCACGGCATTTGTCATCTGGAACTCGGCCGGTACCTGGACTTCTCTCGATCAATCCACCGCCGGGTTTGTCGAACTGGCGCGCCGCCGGTGTTTGGCCGTGTTGCGCGAGATCCGTTATGGCCGGTGGATGGTAGCGGTCAGTATGGCAATTGTCGTTCCTTGGCTCACTTGGGACTTCGCCATTCGCTTTCCATCGCTGAAGGCGTTGCTTCTGGGTGACGGGCTGGCCGTCGGCTTTGCGGGTATCTACCTGATCGGGTTCGCTGTCTGGCGCCGTCGAAAGCTAAAGGAACTCGAAGAGTTAGATCGCTTTACCAATCTTTAAGCATTCTTACAAACCTTCCCACGCTCGCTTGCACCTAAGGAAGTGAGAAAAGTTATGGTGCGACGAACGAAAGTCCTCATCGCCATTGCCGGCTTGGCGCTGTTCCTGGGAACCGGCGCATGGGCTCTTCTGCGCGGACAGGGAGGCGTGCAGTACCGAACCGCTCCCGTCGACTACGGCACGGTGGCCGATGCGGTTTCGGCTACGGGAACTCCCAATGCCGTGGTCACCGTGCAGGTTGGGTCACAGGTATCGGGAAACATTTCCGAGTTGGACGCCGATTTCAACTCCAAAGTGACCAAGAACCAGGTGGTGGCGCGCATCGACCCGCAAGAATTCCAGGCACGCGTGGATCAGGCGAAGGCCACGCTCAACGCGGCGCAGGCGTCCGTGGGGAATGCGCAGGCGCAGATGGAAAAAAATCAGGCGGATGTGGCTAGCGCACAGGCTGCGGTAGCCAATGCCAAGGCTGCTGCGCTCAAGGCGCAATCGGCTACCAGCGATGCGAAGAGCAAGATGGATCGGCGCGTCGAACTGGTGAATGAAGGCGTGATGTCGAAAGAGGATGGGGAGACGGCACAGACCACGTACGCCCAGGCCGCCGCGGAACTGGATTCCGCGAACGCGCAAATCGTCGCCGCGCAAGACTCTGTTTCCTCCGCGCAGGCCCAGGTGAAGGTGGATCAAGCGCTGATCAACTCGGCGCAGGCCATGGTGAAGGAGGATCAGGCGGGCCTGGAACAGGCGCAGGCCGATCTCGATCACACGTATATCCGCACGCCGGTGACCGGCGTAGTGGTGGCCCGCAATATCGACGTGGGGCAAACCGTTGCCGCCAGCTTGCAGGCGCCCACGCTGTTTCAAATTGCCGAAGACCTCACCAAGATGCAGGTGGATACCAATGTCTCCGAAGCGGACGTCGGCCGCGTGAAAGTAGGGATGCCGGCTACGTTTACGGTGGATGCGTATCCCGGACAGGTTTTCCACGGCACGGTCACTTCCATACGCGAAGCGCCCATCAACGTGCAGAACGTGATCACGTATGACGCGGTGATCTCGGTAGCCAACCCGGACCTGAAGTTGTTTCCGGGCATGACGGCGAACGTCAAGATCCTGGTGGAACAGCACGACAGCGTGCTCAAGGTGCCCAATGCCGCGCTGAGGTATCGCCCCACGGACGCTCCGGCGGCCGGCAAGCGCAAAGCTTCGGCGAACCAGTCGACACTGTATGTGCTGGATGCCTCAGGCCATCCGAAGCCCGTGCAGGTGACGTTGGGAATCACCGATGGGAGCTATACCGAAGTGACCGGCGGCGGTCTGCAACAGGGGGACCGCGTAATTACAGCGTCGCTATCGAGCAAGCCCGCGACTACCAGCAGCGCGGCCGCCACGCCCTTCGGTGGGAGCAGCGGCGGTCGCGGCGGGCCGCGGATCTAGTGGGGCGTGCTGTGGGGCAGACGATCGGTTTGTGTCGTCTGCCGTTCGCAGACCGCTGAAAAGCGACGGTCTACGCCACAACAAGGTGAACAAGGAGGACGTCATGGCCATCATCGAAATCCGGAACCTGGTGAAGAACTACCAGTTGGGCGACGTCCCGGTGCACGCTCTGAAAGGCATCTCGCTCGAAATGGAGCAGGGCGAGTTCGTGGCCATCATGGGGCCATCGGGGTCTGGCAAGTCCACGCTGATGAATATCCTGGGCTGTCTCGACAAACCGACCTCCGGCATCTACAGCCTGGACGGCATCAGCGTGGGCGATCTCAATCGCGATCAACTGGCGGAGATCCGCGGCCGCAAGATCGGCTTCGTGTTTCAACAGTTCAACCTACTGGCGCGGACGAGCGCCGTGGAGAATGTGGAGCTGCCGCTGTTGTACACGAATACGCCGGCGGCCGAACGGCGCCAACGGGCGCTACAATCACTCGCCGCTGTTGGCTTGGCAGACCGCTCCGATCACCACCCGAGCCAGCTCTCGGGAGGCCAGCAGCAGCGCGTAGCGATCGCGCGGGCGCTGGTGAACCGTCCGAGTATCCTGCTGGCCGATGAGCCCACGGGCGCGCTCGATTCGTGCACCAGTATCGAGATCATGGCCATCTTCCAGCGGCTCAACCGCGAATCGGGCATCACCACCATCGTGGTGACGCATGAGCCGGATATCGCCGCCTATGCCAGCCGCAATATCCATTTCAAAGACGGGCGTCTGCAGCGCGATTTGCAGGTGGCGCGTCCGCGCGACGCGGCGGAAGAATTGCGCACATTTCCTATGGAACAGGAAGAAGAGGAGGTCGCGTTATGAAAATCCTGGCAGCAGCACGAATTGCACTACGCGCACTGCGCGTGAACCGGCTGCGTTCCGCGTTGACCATGCTCGGCATCATCATCGGGGTGGGGGCGGTGATCGCCATGGTGGCGGTGGGCTCGGGCGCCACCGAGCGGATTCAAGCCCAGATTCAGGCGATCGGCAGTAACCTGATCATGATTACGCCGGGCAGCCTCACTTCCAACGGACTCCGGCTGGGCAGCGGCGCAGGGGTGACGCTGACCGAGGATGACGCCAAGGCCATCGCCGAGGAGTGCCCAGCCGTGGCGGCGGTGGCGCCGGTAGTGCGCGGGAGCGCCCAGGTGATGAACGGGAACAATAACTGGGCGACCACCATTCAAGGCACCACCCCGGACTATTTGACGACTCGCGATCAGGGGGTGGACCAGGGAAATCCGTTCACGGTGGATGATGTCAATTCGGCGTCGAAAGTCGCGCTGCTCGGGAAGACCGTGGCTCAGAACCTGTTCGGCGATGCCAATCCGGTGGGCCAGACCATTCGCATCAAGAACGTGCCGTTCGCTGTGGATGGCGTGCTCAGTGCGAAAGGGCAATCGATGACCGGGCAGGACCAGGATGACCTGATCCTGATTCCGATCTCGACGGCGAAACGGCAGATCGTCGGCGCCAGCCAGGCCAACGCACGGTCGGTGCAGTCTGTGATGGTGCAGGCTACCAATTCGGGCTCGATGGACGAAGCGCAGCGCGAGATCACTTCGCTGCTTGAACAGCGGCACCGCATCCTGCCGGGCCAGGACGACGATTTCACCGTGCGCAACCTTTCCGAAGTGTTCGCGGCGCAAGAAAGCTCCGCGCGCGTGATGTCGATTCTGTTGGGCGCCATCGCGTCTGTGTCGCTGGTTGTGGGCGGAATCGGGATCATGAACATCATGCTGGTTTCGGTGACGGAGCGCACGCGCGAAATCGGTTTGCGCCTTGCGATCGGCGCCAAGACCAACGACATCCTCTCCCAGTTTCTGGTGGAGGCGGTGACGCTGTCGATACTGGGCGGCATTGTCGGGATCATTTCGGGGATCGGCGCATCGCTGCTGATCTCGTATTTTGCGGGCTGGAACACGCTCGTAAGCCCGACGGCCATCGTGATGGCGTTCGCGTTCTCGGGGCTCGTGGGCGTGTTCTTCGGTTACTACCCGGCCCGCAAAGCGGCGCTGCTCGACCCGATTGATGCGCTGAGGTACGAGTAGAGCCGCGAGGCTCGGAGGCTCTACCTCCTGACGTATTTCGTCACGCCCCGCAGGGTTGCTTCCGCTGAATAGATGTTGCCTGCGGCGTCGACGGCGATGCCTTCCCCCATGGCGCCGTCCGGAGAATTCGGCGTCATGTGGGGTGGTATGAACATCGTCACTTTCCCGTCGGTGAGGCTTCCGATGCGGATTCCCCTTTGCCAGCCTGGGTGAACTTTTTCGGTAGACTCCGAGTCGGTCGTGTAGAGGACGTCGTTCTTGTCGATGGCCAACCCGCTGGTGCGGCCGAAGGCGTCGTATTCGAGGATGAACTTCCCCGATTTCGTCAGGACTTGAATGCGATGGTTGTGGCGATCGGCAACCACCAACCGGCCCTGCGAATCAAACGCCAGCCCATGTGGCGTCCGAAACTCACCCGGGCCTGTTCCTGTTTTGCCGATGACTCTGAGAAACTTCCCGGTCTTATCGAACACCGAGATTCGCCCGACCAGATTCGGATCGGTCACGTCCGTATGGCTCTCCGCAACGTAGACGTCACCGTTGGCGGTGTCGGTCACCACGGCCGTGGGGTCGGTGAGCGCTTCGGGAGGATTTCCGCGCACGCCCGGCTTCCCCAACGTCATCAGGACCTTGCCTTCGGGACTGAACTTGACGACCACGCTCCCCTTCTTGTCCTCGCCGGGAAAGTTCTTGAGGTCTTCGGCGCTCGGAGCCCGGGCGTCCGTCACCCACACATTGCCGTCGCGATCGACATGGATGCCATGCGGCCACACGAACATCCCGCCGCCAAAGCTCCGCATCTCTTTCCCGGACTCATTAAAAAGGTGGACGGGGTTCGCTTTTGTGCCGAGGCAGCCCGGGGTGGTCCCGGGCGAGCATCGATCGGTCGCCCACACGGACTTCCCATCCTGGTCGATGGCCACGCCGTTGGAACCGCCCCAGGGTCGTTTCTCCAGGATCAGAGTCGCCCAATCTCGGATCACACGATAGGGGTTGGCGCCGCTGTTCACGGGCTGCACCTGATCGGTCTGAACGGTGCCGCCCCGCTGCTGCCCCTGAATGGCTCCTGGCGTGGCGGCCCAGAGGACGATCATCAACGCGGGGAACCCAAGCCTCGCCACACTCGATACGGACATCCGCATGCTCCTTTCGCGATCAAGGGCCTACTTCCAGTTTTGAATGGCCTTGTAGTGCAAGGACTCCGGAGGGAGTTCGGTCAACTCAATCCGGCCCATGTAAGGGTCGGTGATGTTGGCAAGGATCGCTTTGGTGTCACTGGTGTTTGTATCGGTGACCGTCAGACCGCTTCTTCTAAACCTCGCGACCGCCTGTGCCGCATTTTCGACCACGAGCCCATAATGAGAAAACCCGGCGGGCCGTTGCGCGGTTACCGGGTTGAGCTCGAGGAAGGTGTTCTTGCTGATCTGCATGTAGACCAGCCTCGGCTGTCCTTTCTCATCATTGACGCGGAACGCCTCACGGAATCCCATCTTTTGGGTGTAGTACGTAACTGCCTCATCGATATTGGGCACACTGATTCCAACGTGGTTCATCATGACGACACCAGTGTTGTTCGAGTTCTGCGCCGTCAGTACCTGGATTAGCAGCCCGGCGAGGAGCCCGGCCGCGAAGAGCATTGCAGCACGCATAGAGCCTCCCTTAAATGAATTCATGGGAAACCATTCTGCAACAAGTAGAAGGTCAAAACAAGCAAGGGGATCGTTAGCATGAACGAACCAGAACCCGGAAGCAGTTGCTCCGCATGCGCCGGGCCGAGAAGTTCGAATCGAGGCCGACGGGCGCTGTCGCCGTGGCGCCTCGCGGTCGGCGCCAAGACCCACGACATCCTCTCGCAGTTTTCTGGTGGATGCGGTGACGCTGTCGATACTCGGTGATGGCTTTCGCGTTCTCGGGATTCATGGGCGTGTTCTTCGGTGACTACCCGACGCGCAAAGCAGCGATGTTAGATCCGACTGACGCGCCGAGGTATGAGTAGCGGGCAGACGCTAAGCCGACCCGTATCGGTGCTGCCCTGACTGGGCGGAGTAGCGGTGGGCTCTGGCGTACTCGTGATTCACTGAGCTATCGTACTCGGCAAAACTGACTGGAAGAATCGTGTCAAATACATTCTTTGCTTCCCTGGCCGCCGCCGCGCTGCCCATTCCCGTCTTCGCCCAGCAAAACAGCCAATCGACACTCTCCTCCGGGACAGAACGATCCTCAAACACGTTCCAATGATGCTCGGCAGCACTGCGGCACGTCGCGTGGGGGATCTGCTCAACGCGTCTGCAGGCTTCGTCGATTCCAACCGTGAGTTTCATCGGGTGAAAAATATTCGATGGCATACTCTCCTCGCATCTGACGTCGTCCTAGGGGAACTTGAGTGTGTTCGCATATTACTTCAACCCCGACTGCCAGTTCAGCACGATCGTCACCGGCGAAGCCGTCACTTCTTCGAGCGCCGTATTGATCAAGAACCGCTGGCCGTCGGGTGATACATCCCAGCGCCATGCGGAACCGGCGGCGCCGCCATTGCCTCCTAGAACCGACGCGCGGAAGAGCGGCACGGGAACGCCGGGTTGGAATGTGGAACCGGCGGCTGTGACACTCACCGCCATCAGCGTGTTGTCCGGCCGGAAATAGAACAGCTCCTTGCCGTCGCGGCGCCAACGGGGCATATTGCCGCCGCCATTCGAGATCGGCCACTTCCCACCCGAGGCCATGGGGAACGGCTGCACGTAAACTTCTTTAGTGCCGGATTCGTTGGAAGTGTAGGCCACCCAGCGGCCATCGGGTGAAAACTGCGCTTGCGTCTCGATGAACGGCGTCGTCAGGTAAGGCGCCGGTTTGCGGTCGCCGTCCAAAGGCAGCACCCACAAATCAGCGCTCGTATCTTTGCCGCGCTGGCCGAACAGCAGGAAACGGCCGTCGCGCGACCAGTCCAGAGGATATTTGTTCTGATCCGAGTGAAACAAAAGCTCCGCTTGCCCGGCGCCGCTGGCCGGCCTGCGATACAGATCCGTGGACTGGCCGCCGCCCGGGGCATAGATGATCTGTCTACCATCGGGCGACCAGATGGCGTTGCCTCCGCCCGCCTCATCGGCGGTAAACCGCGTGTTCACGCCGCGCTCCAGATCGAGCAGCCAGACTCTCCACGTTCCCCGCTCGTCCGCGCGGCCTTCTGCCACTTGTTTTCCATTCGGCGACAACGCGATCTCGTCGCGCGCTGCAGCGTCTCCCGGGTGGCCGATCACCTTGCCCTGCCGGTCGTACCACGTCAACTGGCGGTTGTTGCCGCCCGTCACTGCGTATCCCAGAACGCCATTGTCAGAAACCGAAAACAGCCCGGCAAACAGGTTGGCGCTGACGTGATCGGCTAGCTGCACGGCGCCCCCTGTCAGCTCCAGACGGCTCACGTCGAACCGCTGGGCCATGAGCGCCTCGCCGCGGAGAAACAGCAAGTACCCGCCGGCGGATGCGGACGCCACGTAAATCACCCCGGCCGGGCTGTCCAGGAATCGCCTGCGGTCCTGATCGGCGGGTTTGGTGTTCAGGGAACCGAGGTACACGCCGGTGTTCTCGGGTTTGGAGCCGAGCCGAAAGTAGAAGAAACGTTTCCCGTCGGGCAGAAAGAACGGGCGCCCGTGCCCCTGTTCCCCATGCTGCCTGTCAATCGCGGTGACTGGTGTGGCCTCACCGCCGGACGCGGGGACGCGGTATAACACGCCTCCGCTGCCGTACAGGATCACGTCCTGGGGACTCCACGCAAGCCCACTAGCCGGCTGGGTGTAGGACGCCAGGGTCTGTGGCGTGCCGCCGGAAATGTCGGTCCGCTTGACGCCGTTTTCTCCCAGAAACGCGACGGATTGGCTATCCGGCGACCACGCTACGTCCAGGTTGGCGCCCTGGGTTCCTGGCAACTCGCGCGCCTCGAGCGAATCCATCGTGCGCAGCCACAGCACGCTGCGGCCGTCGGCTCCACGGGCGTCGAAGACGATTTTGCGCCCATCCGGCGAGAGGTTGAAGGTCGTCAGCGAGGTTTTGGGAGGCGGCAGAACTTCAAAGCGCATCGGGATGAGCGCGGCCGGCTTTTCCCGGAAATGCACGAAGCCAAGCACGCTGGTACTGAGTAGCAAGAGCGCCGCCGTGGCCGGCCATAGCCACTTGCTCTTTCCGGCCGCTTCGGTTGGAGCAGCCGCTGCTGAGGACGCCGTACCGGCCGGCGCTTCCTCCAGCAGCCTCCAAACATCCCCGATGTCGCGTAGCCGCTTGCGTGGATCTTTCCGCAAGCACTCGGTCAGCAGACGGCGGACGCGCGGCGGAACATCGCTGAGGTCCGGTTCATCGCGAATCACCTTGGCCAGAATCTCACTGACATCTTCACCGCCGAAAAGTCGCCTGCCGGTAATGAGTTCGTGGAGCACCACGCCGAACGCAAAAATATCGGCACGCTTATCGGTGTCTTTGCCGCGGGCCTGCTCGGGCGCCATGTAGGAGGCCGTCCCGAGGATCATGCCGGCCTGAGTGACGCTGGCCGTTATGGTGGGCGAGTGTTCGTCGGTCGTACCCGAAGCCACCGAGAGCTTGGCGAGTCCGAAATCGAGCACCTTCACCGTCCCATCGGGCTTTACCTTAATGTTGCCGGGCTTGAGATCGCGGTGGGTGATACCTCTTTCGTGCGCGGCTTCGAGCGCGTCGGCGATCTGATGCGCGATGCGCAGAGCCTCGTCGAGCGGCATCGGCCCTTTCGGCGATTCGCCCTCGATGTACTCCATCACCAGGTAGTTCGGGCCGACGTCGTAGAGCGTGCAGATATTGGGATGGTTCAGCGCGGCAACGGCCCGTGCCTCGCGTTCGAAGCGCTCGGTGAACCGTTCGCTGGAGGTTTTGATGGCGACGATCCGGTCGAGCCTTTTGTCACGAGCTTTGTACACCTCACCCATGCCGCCGGCGCCGATCGGTTCGATGAGTTCGTAGGGTCCGAGAAAATCACCAGGGGAAAGAGGCATAGGCGTGAGTTTAGCTAAGTGTACCGAAGCTGAGAGTCAGTGGGGCGGCCCTTCCGGGCCGCCGCCGGGCTTCTGCCCGGCGACGCCGCCTAGAAAGGCGGCGGCAGGCCAAATGGCATGGCCCCACAATCACGATGTGAGATACCAGGGAACATTGATCACGTTGATGCGCTGATTGCCCTTCACAAAGAGTAGCGCTTTGAGCACGGCGGCCCGCTGGTTATGCAGCAAAACGTGGCGCCAGTGGCGCTCGACTAACTCGGGAATCAAGACCGCGATATAACGATTGGGATTCTTTCGTTCCAGATCGCTGACAAAGTCCAGAATCGGGCTGAACAACTGACGGTAGGGGGACTCTACCACCGTGAGCTTCGGCACCGGTAAGCCCAGCTCGAGCGCCGGGCCTTCGATCAGGTGGACCCACGACTGGCGCAGATCCTCCGTCTTGTCGCTGACCTTCACTTGCAAAGCGTGCACCTCGGTGGACAAGTGAATGGCAAAGCGCAGCCCCTTTTCGGCGATCTTGGTCCAACCTTGGAGGGGAACCACGACGATGGGTGGTTCCAGATGCGCCAGGTTGAGCGGCCGGTCAAGCTTGATCTCCATTGCCACGTCGTTGTAGTGCCGGCGGATCGACACCATCAATAGCAAAAGCAAGGGGATCAGCAAAACAGTGATCCAGGCTCCCTCCCTGAACTTCGCCGCGAGCACGATGACCACCGTGATCCCCGTAACCGTCGCGCCGAAACCGTTGATGAGCATGCTGTGCCAAGCCCTGGTCCCCATGCGCTTCCAGTGCACCACCATGCCGGCCTGAGACAGCGTAAACGCGAGGAAGGCGCCAATCGCGAACAGCGGGATGAGGCGATCGGTGACGCCATTGAAAATGAAGAGCAGCAATCCGGCCAGAAAGGTGAGCACGTAGATGCCGTACGAAAATACGAGCCTGCGGCCACGCGACGAAAAGGCATGCGGCAGATAGCCATCTTCGGAAATGATCTGGCACATTCGCGGAAAGTCGGCGAACGCCGTGTTGGCGGAGAGGGCCAGCACGGCCAAAATCGAGCCGATGGACACGAAGTAGAAAACGCCTTTGCCGGCAACCGCGGCGATGAGCTGCGAGAGCAGGCTATCGTAGCCAGGCAGGCCGGGATCGGTTGCGCCCACATGGTAGACCAGCGCCAGCCACGCGACCCCGGCAAGCATCAGGATGAGAATTCCGATGATGGCCGCGAGCGTGCGCCGCGCGGATTGGACGGCAGGTTCTCGAAACGCTTTCACCCCGTTACTCACCGCTTCCACACCGGTCAGGGCAGTGCAGCCACTGGCGAAGGATTGGAGGATGATCCACGTGCCCGCCACCGCGGCTGTGGCTTTCAGCGGATGAGGCGGGACAATCGCGATGGGGTGTCCGCCGCTGAACAAGGCCTTCACCAGGCCGAGAGCGATCATTCCGAGCAGGCAGCCGGTGAAGAGAAAAGTGGGCGCCATAAAGAGGTTCCCGGCCTCGCGCACACCGCGCAGATTGACCAGCGCGAGCACCGCCAGGATGCCGAGACAAAGCACCAGCGTGTGCGGTTGGAGGCTCGGCACCGCCGAGACCAACGCGCCGACGCCCGCGGAGATGCCGACTGCGACCACCAGGATATAGTCCACGATCAACGCCGCCGCGGCCAGCAGCGCAGCCCGGTGGCCCAGGTTCTCGCGAGCTACGGTATAGGAACCGCCGCCTCCCGGATATGCGGAGATGGTCTGGAGATACGAGATAAAGACGATCACCAGCAGCGCAATGATGCTGAAGCTGATGGGAACGACGTATTGAATTCCGAGCGCGCCTAAGGGAATCAGAAGTGTGAGCGCGGCTTCGGGACCATAGGCCGCGGAGCTAAGAGCATCCAGGCCGAACACACCGATACCCGCCACGGACCCGAGGCGTTGTTCGGAGTCTTCATAACTGGCGAGAGGTTTGCCGAATAACAAATCGCTGATCGACATCAGCAACTATTATGCGCGAGGGAGAATGACCCGATGATTGCGATAGCCTCGCGATTCGTGCCCCCTGCGTCTCGTGCCGATTGCCGGCGTGGGGTCGGGCCTTCCGGCCCGCCGCCGGGCTTCTGCCCGGCGCTGGAGTTTGGACTCACCGCTCTTGAGGGACGCAATGCGCAATGCTGAAATATCAAACACTTAGCCTGGGGAGCGTCCCTCCGTTGCATGGCCTGGCGCAGCGGACACGCCGCTCCCTTTGGTCGGTACGCCAGGATATCACCGGCACATCCCACCAGTACGCAGCGGGAAGCGGTCGCCGGCGTAACTACGACATCAGGCGGGCCGAGTCAATTCGTTCAATCGCCTGAAAACCGCGTCGGGGATCTCAATCGCATTCCCGGCGTGGCGTTTCTCGCGTTCGCTGCGCGAGCGGTCAAAAGGCATGCGGACGGGCGCGCCGCCTGCGATCGGCCGTGCTGCTCGCACCGCATCTGCGAAGGCCGACACGTTCTGGCGGAAGGTCTCTGGAGAGCCCAGCAGGTCGGGCCGCATCGCAACGATGAGATATCCGAAACCGGCAAGCTCGGGCGGCATCGCCGGCGAACCCGCCAGAATGCCCAGAAGCTGTACCGCGATGGCGAGGCCCGAGCCTTTGTGTCCTCCCCACGCCGCGAAGGCGCCCGCGAGCGCAGCAGCTGGATCACGCGTCGGGGCGCCGTCGCGGTCGAAAGCAACGTTCTCAGGGAGCTCCTTACCCAGCCGGTGCGCCAGGGTCACCTCGGCATGCATCGTTGCCGAAGTGCCGATGTCGTAAATAATCGGTTCGTCCGCGCTGGGAAAACCGAAGCAGATCGGATTCGTGCCGAGCCGGCCCTCCGTCGCTCCATAAGGCGCTACCCAGGGCGACGCGTTCGACGCGATCATGCTCACCAGACCGCGGGCAACCGCCATTTCCGCGTAGTACGACAACATGCCCGTGTACCAGGTGTCGCTCGCGCCCACCACCGCGATGCCCGCGGCCTCCGCTTTCTCGATAGCAAGCGTCGTGGCGCGGTGCGCGACCACGTAGCCAATGTGGTCTCCGCCATCCAGGCGCGCCGACACCGCCGTCTCATGAAGGATGCGGATCGGCCGCCGGCGATCGCCGTGGCGTTCGATTCGCTCGGCGATACTGATGGCGCGCGCCAGTCCGCCGTAGCTGAGCCCGCGAAGCTCGCAATCGATCAGGTGGTCTGCGATTAGTTCCGCGTCCTGAGCGTCATGCCCCAGCGCTGCCATGACGCGCGCAGCCAACCGGTACGCTTCGTGAATCGTCAGCCGCATCGTTCATGCTGCAACTTCAGGCACGATCGGACCGCGGCTTATTTCTTGGTACTCGCCTGCTTGGCGATGATCAGATCCTTGATCTTGTCGTACGTGGCTTGCGGAACGATGCTCTTCGAGACCAGTTGATCCTTGCGCGCGTATGGCCGTCCCGCGATGATCTTCTTCGAATACGCATCGCCGATGCCGGCCAGAGCCTTCAACTGGTCCACCGTAGCGGTGTTGATATCGACCAGGTCGCCCGCAGCTTTCTTCCCCGTGTCTTTAGTTGCAGTAGCCGCCTTCTTGCCTGCCGGCGGATTCGGTTGCGCCGAAAGCGCCACCGCCAGGAATGCGCAAATCGCGCACGCGATCGAAGCGCGTACGAATCGTGAACGTTGCACCATGCTCTTCAGTGTAAACCGCGGGTGCGCCGTTTTTTTAGAAAGTTCCCGAGTAAACCGCGGGCGTATAGCTGATCTGGCCAGCCGAGGCGGCTTGGATTGCGATCTTCACCGAAACCGAATGGCCCGCCGCGAGCGCCTGCTTAGAGACGGTGATGTATGGGCTGCCGGCAGTCGTACCACCCGGATCGAATACCGTCACGCCAGCCGGTAGGTTCGTCAGCACCAGTTGCAACGGCCCCGCAATGGATTGCTGGCCCTTGTTCTGGATGGTCACCGTGCTGTGGTACAGCTTGGTGGATTTGTTGTACACGAAGGCGGTGGCCGTTACCTTCACGAGGCTCGTAACGTTGGCCGCGCCAGTGTGCCCCGCCGTTACGGTCACGGTGGCGCCGTTGCTGTTCCAGTAATAGTTGGTGGTCCAGCCGGCGTCGAACACGCCAATCATCACTGTGTAGTTACCCGTCGCCTGCGAGGCCGGCACGTTCCACGTATAGGTATATTGCTGCGATTGCCCGCCCGTGAAATTCTGGCCGCTCCACACGTTAGTGGACACGGCGTTGCCACCGCTATCGAACACTTGGACTTCGATGTTGGCGTTGGTCAAAGCCGCGGTTCCCGTATCGGTTACCGTCGCGCGAATCGACGCGCTGCTTCCATGAACGACGATCGAGGGCGCCGCCGTCGCCGACGACGTGAACGTGAGCGACGAGCTCACCACGATGCTCGCCGCCGAGTCGTTCCAGGACCACATCTGCCAGGTTGCGCTGAAGACGCCTATACGAACGCGAAACGTCCCGGAAGCCGCGGGCGTAAATGCCAGCGTGTAGTTGTGCGCCTGATTGGCGGCGAAATTCTGCCCGGTGAAATTCTGCGACGCCACATTGTTTCCGCCCGCATCCGTCACCAGGATCTGAACAATGCCGTTGCTCAGCGTGTTGGCCGTATCGGTAACGGTGGCGGTGATGCTTGTCGACTTTCCTTGCGCCACCGGATTCGGCGCCGCGCTGGCCGAGGAGGTAAATGTAGGCGGCCCGATGGGCGTGGCGGCGACTTCGCCCGAGTTCCCGCTAGTGCCGCCCGCATTGGTCGCGGAAACCACGTAGTAATAGGTTGTGCCGTTGGTCAAACCGGAATCCGGGTAAGTGGTCGCGGTGGAGGCGCCCAGAGTGGCATACGGTCCGCCACTCACCTTACTGCGTTTCACCGTGTAACTCGTAGCGCCGCCACCGGCGTTCCAGGTGAGCGTAACGGTGCCGCTGCCTACGTTCGCGGCGAGGCCCGTAGGCGCCGTCGGAGGGCTCGTCACATTGCCCGCTGGAATTACGAATAGCGTGATGCTTTGCGAAGGAACTGTGGTGGTAATGGCATTGCTGGTCACGGCCACATCGGCCAGGCGTGCGATCGAAGTCTGCGCCGCCGAGTTAATCTGCCACGCCTGCGCCGTGCTCGTGGTGCCGAAATTCGCCAGGCTTACCGTCACGGGCGTGCTGCCTTGTTGTTTGTTGATCACCATGACGGTCAGCGCGCCATCCGAGCTGCGCTTGGCGGCAAACGCCGACAGGTTGTCGGGGTTCACCGTGGTTGCGGAGACGCTCACATCGCCGAAGCCTGACTTATTGCCGTCGTAGTTGCGGTAGATCTGGCTGGCGAGATACGTCACGTAGTACGTGGCGGGCGTGGTCCCGGTGTTCGTAGCCACGGTCCACCGGGTCGCCAGGTCGAAACCTTCGCGGCCATAGATGCCGAGCACGTCGGCCTGCGTAGTCGCGCCATTGAGATTGGGTTCATCGCCCCAGTTGTACTCGGTGCAGCCAATCTCCAGTTCGGGGTGATACTGGTTCACCATCGCCTTCAACGTCGGAATCCAGTTCAGCACGCGGCCATTGATGCCGATATCGCCATACCACGAAGGGTCCTGGAACGTGGGGTCCCACAGGATGCGCGTTTCGCGATTGCGCGCCTGCTGCCCAGCGAGCGAATCATCGCTGCTTCCCGGCAACGCGTTGTAGCAGTGCACGGTCAGCACATCGATGAGCTGCGTGCCCGTCTGCTGCTTGTATGCGTAGAGTTGCTGCAAGAGCCACGGATAGTAATAGGTCTGGTTGTGCGTGTTGTAGTCGGAATTCGCCGCGCCCGATCCGTTCGCCTGATCCAGCCCGCTGAAGTACATCGCCCACCAACTCCACTCCTCAAAGCCCAGGATCTTGGCGTTGGGATCGGCCGCTCGAATGGCGGTCGCGGTGGCGACGATCTTGTTGTACATCTCCTGGTACGTCGACGGGTTCGGGTGGACGTCGCGGTGCGTCGAATGCCAGAGCGAGGGCTCGTTATCGAGAATGTAATACCGGATGCCGGTCGCGCTCGTCGAGGGACCGAAAGTGCTCACGAAGTGCTGCACCCACGATTGCTGGATCGCGGGGCTATTGGCGACCCCCGTATCCAGTGGATTGTTGCCCGTGATGTTCTTGCCGGTCGCTGCGCTGACTCCATTCCCGGCGTCGGAATTCCACGGGTCGGTGGCAGTCTGCGCGCCGTACTTCTTCACCGAGAAGCCTTCCAGCGTGCTGCGATTCGGCCCAAGGTTAGCAAGGTAGTCGATCATCGGGATCGTGAACAGGGGTTGCGCGCCGGTGCTGGCGGAGCGCGTGGTGGCCACATATTGATCGGCCGAACCGCTCGGCGTACCGCTGCCATCCGAGTAGGTCTCAAAATACCAATCCGCGGCCGCGGAGTGCGCGTCGATCTGCCAGTTGTATCGCGTGGTCGAGTTCCCACCCCAACGGTTGAGTGGAGCGTTCAGCGCCTGCATGTCGTGCGCATCCCCGTAGGCAATGCCGTAGATATTCGGGTTGATGGGATGCTGATTGGCGTTGGCGTCCACGCTCACCGAGGTTGCGGCATTCTGTGCAAGGGCCACAGCCGCACTCAACAAGGCGATGACTGGCAGGACGGCTCGCGTGCTCTTCATGGGGCATGCTCCTGATGGGGATCAGCGGTTCGCGCTATGCGTATCGATATCGTAGGAGCGGCGCCGGGAAAGTTCTATGCGAACTTGGGTTATCGGGTCGGCAACCGAGCGTTTCCGCACGTTCGCGTTTACGCCATGCCAGCCAGCGCGCGCGTGACTTCGGCCGCCGGACGCCCCGCGCAACCGGTTGCATTCTGCCCGCACCAGAGGGGTGAAAACCCGTCGTCGCCCAGGCTTTCGGCTTTTGCGCGCAAGGGCGCGAGCGCCGCTGCGGCCAGGGGAAACGCCGGAGCGAGATCGTTCATCGGACCGAGTTCCCGAATCAGCCGGTTCACGATGCCGCGCGCCGGCCGGCCCGAGAACAGGCGCGTCAGCGTCGTGTACCGGGAAGCTTCGCTCTTCAGCGCGGCCCGATGCAATGCGCTGGTCGTCGCTTCCGGACAGATCAGGTAGGAGGTGCCGACCTGCACCGCCGCCGCGCCCAGCGATAACGCCGCCCGGGCGCCCGGCGCATCGGCGATCCCGCCAGCTGCGATCACCGGCAGCGTCACGGCCTTGACGATTTGCGGCAGCAACGCGAACGTCCCCACCTGCGTGCCGATGTCGTCCGAGAGAAACATCCCGCGATGGCCGCCCGCTTCGAGACCCTGCGCAATCACCGCATCCGCCCCGTGCGCTTCGAGCCACCGTGCTTCGTCGACGGTGGTTGTGGAAGCCAGTATGGTGCAGCCCGAAGCCCGTACTCGCGCCAGCAGTTCGGCCGAGGGCAATCCGAAATGAAAACTGACCACGCGCGGCTTGAACTCGTCCAACAGGTCCGCGGCTTCCGAGCCGAATGGAGTGCGGGTCGACCCAGCGCCGATCCTCTCTATGTCCACGTCGAACTCCGCGTAGTACTTGGCGAGCGCGTTCCGCCAGGCGCCTTCCCGCGCGGCATCCGGCTGTGGCGGCGTGTGGCAAAAGAAATTCACATTCACCGGCTTATCCGTGGCGGCG
This sequence comes from Bryobacteraceae bacterium, assembly GCA_035516375.1. Taxonomy (GTDB): domain Bacteria; phylum Acidobacteriota; class Terriglobia; order Bryobacterales; family Bryobacteraceae; genus PSRJ01. The sequence goes on along the minus strand of DATJAK010000044.1, from coordinate 1,610 downwards.
CGGACCGCCGCGAGCTCGGTTCGCATCTGCGCGGGGCTGAGCATGGCGCAGGGAAGTGAGCCCAATCCCCCGGCGTTGGATACGGCGATTGCCATTGCGCTTCCTTGAACCCCTGCCATGGGAGCCTGGATGATCGGAAGCTCGGTTCCGAGCAGTTCGTGAAATTCGTTCATGTTGTGGCCACCATGGTGTCCCAGGCCGCCATCGCGCAGCGCACCGCGAACGCCAGGGCTTTGCGCGAAGCACCGTCGCGCGCCTGAATTGCCAGCCCGTCCACCACCGTTGTATAAAAGGAAGCGACGGCAACGGGATCGAGGCCTGCCGGCAATTCGCCCTCATCCACGCCCCGCTGAAGCCTCTGCTGCATGAGCTTCTGCCGCCGTGCCCGAAGGCCCCGCAGATAATCCTGGATGCCTTTATTGGCGGGCATGCTGTTGATTGCACCCAGCACCAGCAGGCAGCCGCGCGGCTTGCCGGGACGGCAGAAGGATTCCACCGCCGCCTCGAGCAATGCTTCCATAGATGCGCGCGCCGTAGCCCCTTCGGCAAGGCCCTTCGTCATCGGAAGACCCAGCGTCCGGCTGTAAAGCTCGACTGCTTCGCGAAACAGCTCTTCCTTGGAGCCGAAGGCGGCATAAAAACTCGGCGCGGTGATGCCGCCCATCGCCTTTTGAAGATCGGTCAGAGTGGCGCCCTCGTAGCCGTGCGCCCAGAATATCTCCATCGCCCGCAGCAGGGCGTTTTCCCGGTCGAAGCTGCGCGGACGTCCTCGCGTTGCCATTTTGCTCTTTCTGTAGAGTCTACTATAAAATGCCTTGACACGCCCCGAGGGCCCGTGGCACGATTTTGTAGTGGCCACTATGGAATCATGGAGGACCTCGATGGAACAGAACCTCGAAAACACGATATCCCTCCTCGCCCGCACTCCCGCTACTCTCAATGCGCTGCTGCGCGATCTGCCGGATGCGTGGACTCTGCGCAACGAAGGCGAGAACACCTGGAGCGCGTTCGATGTGGTCGGCCATCTGATTCACGCCGACCGCACCGATTGGATGACGCGCGCGAAGACCGTAATGCAATTCGGCCCCGCTCAGCCGTTTCCGCCCTTCGATCGTTGGGGACATATCCGCGAGAGCCAGGGCAAGTCGCTCGGCGAGCTATTGGATGATTTCGCCCGCCTGCGTTCGGAAAACCTGCACGAGCTGCGCTCATTGAAGCTCGAACCGCAAGACCTCGAGCGGTGCGGGCAGCATCCCGCGCTCGGCTCGGTGACCTTGTCCGAGCTGCTGGCCACATGGGCAGCCCATGACTTAACTCATCTGCACCAGATTTCGCGGATCCTGGCGGGGCAATACCGGCAAGCGGTGGGTCCATGGAGCGTCTATCTGGGCGTGTTGCACTGCAACGGCCACGGCGCTGCTTAGGTCTCAGTCGGCTCGTTGGCGTCTTCCGGAACCGGCTGGAGGAGCTGTTCGAGCAGTTCCCGCGCTTCAGCCTCGCGGTCGCGGGGCACTTGCAGGCGGACCCACTTGCGGAGGAACCCATCGACATCCTGGACAAGCGTCGCGATCTGACCCAAGACGAAGAGCGGAATTCCGGCGTTTTCGAGC
>DATJAK010000043.1:0-5026 GCA_035516375.1 Bryobacteraceae bacterium | reverse complement strand
GGTGTATTTGCTGGCGCTGGCGCCCCTCGGCCTGACGCTCATGCATTCGTTGATCGAAGTGCGCCTGCAGGCCATGGGACGCCGCGCCCACACCGTCGCGCAGGATACCGAAATCTTCGCCGTCATGTTCCAGTTGTACTTCTTGCGCCTGGCAATCTTCTTCGGCTGCGTGGGAGTCTTTATGAACCTGTTTCGCGTCGAAATGCTGGAGAAGACGCTGCACTACTATTTCCTAACGCCGATGCGGCGCGAACTCCTCGTCCTGGGCAAATACCTCACTGGTATCTCGGTCGCGCTGGTTCTGTTCGTGCTCAGCGTCATCGCATCCTTCTATCTGCTCGGACGCCACCAAGGCGTCGCGTGGTCCGAGTTCCTGTCGCATGGCGCGGGCCTTTCACAAATGGGATCATACGCGCTGATCGCGGCCCTGGCGTGTGTCGGTTACGGCGCAATCTTTCTGGTGGCGGGTCTCTTCATCCGCAATCCCATGATCCCGGCGGCAGTTGTGTGGGTTTGGGAGAACCTGAACCCGTTCTTACCCGGCCTCCTTAAAAAGATCAGCGTGATCTTTTATCTGAAGAGTCTTGCGCCGGTGTCGGTTCCGGTGCCGCCTCCGCTTTCTCTGCTGGTCGTCGATACCGATCCCACGCCGGCCTGGCTCGCCATTCCAGGGCTGTTACTGGTGGCCCTTGCGGTCCTCACCTGCGCGGCGATTTCCGCAAGGCGCGCGGAAATCAGCTACGGGGAATAACGGCCAGCACCCAGGTCCCTTTTGTGCGAATCTCGCGAATTGCCGGCAGGGCTTTCTTGACCGAATCGACCTCGTGAGCCTCAAAGCCGCTGGCCACCAGAATACCGCCAGTCTTAACCGACCGCAGCAAGTCGGGTGCGAGCTGGATCACGGCGTCCGGGCTGATATTGGCAATCGTCACATCGGCAATGCCCGAGCCGGCCGCGTCCACCGAACCCGTGAAACTCAGGCCGCAGCGGCTGCGTGCAATCTCGACCGCGACCGGATCGATGTCGCATGCAAAGACCTTCCCCGCTCCCAGCAACCGTGAAGCCTCCGCCAGAATTCCCGAACCCGTGCCCACATCGAGCACCGTCATGCCCGGCTCGAGAAAATCCTCCAGGGCTTCCAAACAGAGCCGCGTCGTTTCGTGCACGCCTGTTCCGAATGCCATGCCCGGATTGATTTGGATGCGAAAGCGGCCCGGCGGTGTGGCGTCGTCCCGCCACTCGGGCACTAGAAAAAACCGCGCGCCCACGTTGATCGGTTCGAGCAGGCTGCGTGCGGTCTCCACCCAATCGCGCTGCTCTTCCGCACGCACGGCCGCGCCAGGATAGAGGCCGCCCAGAGCGGCGCGATCGGCCGTATCTTCGAAGAACACACGCACACAGCCATCGCTCAATTCCGAAATTCCCGCGCAACCTTGCTCCCAAAGCTCCGCAATCAGCAGGTCGTGATCCTCCGGATCACATCGGATTTCAAGCGAGAACATGGCTGGCGGAAGACTGCCGTTATTCTCGCACAGAGTGGGGCAGGGGCATGCGCTGCTGGGCCGCGTGGGATAATTAGGCACAAGGAAGGTTGCCTATGTCGGCCCTTACAGGCTTGCGCTGGCGGGTGTTACTGGTTAGCGCGGCGATCCTCTTCACGCCCGCTTTCGCTCAGAGAGGCGGATCTTCCGGCGGAGCCCCCGTTGGCGGCAATCCGGGCACCGGCTCCTCCGGCGGAACATCGCAGCCTGGCACTGGCACCCCCGGGCAGACCGCTCCGCAAGGTACCCAAAACGGCGTCTCCCCAGGACCGATCCAGCCGATTTTCATCACCGGCCGCGTTATGCTGGACGACGGCACGCCCCCTCCGCAATCGGTAGCCATTCAGCGCGTGTGCGGCGGCAGCCCTCACATCGAAGGCTATACCAACGGTGAGGGTTATTTCTCGATCACTCTCGGCTCTACTTTCAACGGCGTTTTCCAGGACGCCACCACTTCCGGACACACAGACGATTTCGGCCCTGGCTCGTCACCCGGCCAACCGTTGGACGCCCCGGCTGGCAGTACGCTCGGCGCGCCAACCGGTATAAGCCCGTGGATGAACTGCGAACTACGCGCGCAACTGGCCGGCTATCAATCGCAATCCGTGAACTTGATGAATCGGCAGGCGATGGACGACCCGAACATCGGCACCATTCTCCTGCACCGCCACGGCCCATCGGAAGGAACCATGGTCAGCGCCACGGAGTTGGCCGCTCCCAAGGGCGCGCGGCAGGCGTATGAAAAAGGCCTCGATCTGCTCAAGAAGAAGAAGCTCGACGAAGCGCGGGCGAGTTTCGCAAAAGCCGTGGAACAGTACCCCCGCTATGCCGCCGCCTGGACCCAGTTGGGCGGCGTTGCCGAAGAGAAGGGCGACCAGGATGCGGCGCGCCACGCCTTCGAGCAAGCCATTCAAGCCGACGCGAAATATGTGGTTCCTTACGTGCAATTGTCCTTGTTGCACCTGCGCGCGCGCCAATGGAAGGAAACCGCCGACACCAGCGAAAAGGCGATTCGCCTCGATCCGTTTAGTTACCCGCAAGCCTACTTCTTCAACGCGGTCGCACACTTCAATCTGCAGGAATTGAAATCCGCGGAGGACAGCGCCCGCCGCGCGCAACAGCTCGACACACGCCATCAAATTCCGGAGGTCTCGCGTCTGCTGGCCGTCATCCTGGCGAACCGGCAGGACTATCGTGGCGCTGTCAGCGAGATGCGCGACTACCTGAAACTGGCTCCTCAGGCGGGGCATACTGCTGAGGCTCGCGCACAGCTGGAACGATTCGAAGAACAAATGGCGGCTCATCCTGCGCAGCCGGAGAAGTGACTCTGCTGCTTGGGAGGCTGGTCAAGGCCCAATCGCTCGTTGCGCTGTAGGGAAATCGCCGCTCCGCCAGTCTTCCCAGTAGGAGCGACCCATAGCCACAGTGACCCTCTCTTCGCGCCGCCCGCCGGTGGTGGCCCGACTCGCTGCTTTTTGGAAGCAGCAGTTCCTGTCCCGGCGGCCCACCATCCTGTGGCTAGGTCTCTTACTACTGGCGACGGTCGTGTTCTATTGGCGAATTCTTCTAACCCGGCAATTCTCGCTGCTCACAGATTCGGAAGGAGTCAGTCAATCTTATTCGTGGCTCCGGTTTTGGGTCGTGAGTATCCGACACGGCACGCTACCCTTGTGGGATCCATACACGCTGGCCGGCCATAGTTTCGCCGGAGAAATGCAAACCGCGGCGTTCTACCCGTTGCATTTACTGCTGGCGATCTTTCCTCTGAACCGCCACGGCCTGCTCTCGCCAAATCTGTATCATTGTTGGTTTGCCTTCACACACTTTCTGGGCGCTTGCTTCATGTTCGCGCTCGCCCGTGAACTCAAGCTGACCCGATTCGCGGCGTTCCTGGCCGGCATCTGTTTCTCGCTCGGAGGGTTTGTCGGCCGCGTTCCGTGGCCGCACATGTTCGAAAGTTCGATCTGGCTGCCGCTTCTGTTCCTCTTCTTCCTGCGCGCGATCTCGGCTCTCGAAACGCGCCGTGCCGTTCTCCACTCTGCGATTGCCGGTCTGATGTTGGGACTATCCATTCTCGCCGGAGGCATGCACGTTGTCATCCTGCAAGTCCTGGTGGTCCTCTCGGCCGGAGCGTACCATGCCTTCGCGGGCGAATCGCGGGCGGCGTGGCGCAGGGCATTGCTCGCCACCGCGGTCCTCCTGATCGTGGGCTTCGCCGCAGGCGCCGTGCAACTGTTGCCATCCATGGAGTACAGTCAGCAAGCCATACGCTTCCTCGGCAGAGCCGGGGCCTTGCCCGCGGCCGAAACGATTCCGTACCAGGATCTTTCCGATGCTCTGTGGCCAAACGGCTTTGTCGCGATGCTGATCCCTCAGGCATTCAATGGAGTCGCCGGCAGCGGCGAAGTGATCAATCCATACCTGGGCGTCTTCCCGCTCCTGCTCGCGGTCCTGGGCATCAACGGCAACTGGACCCACCGCTGGGTCCGCTACCTGACCCTCCTGGCCATCGCCGGCTTACTCTATTCACTCGGAGCCTTCTCGCTGCTCCACGGTGTGCTCTATGCCATCGTGCCGCGGCTCTGGATGGCGCGCGAACCTGCCCGAGCCCTCTACGTCGTCGATTTTGCCGCCGCCATCTTAGTGGGCTTTGGACTCGACTCGCTCGTTTCCCCCGCGTTTCGCCTGCGCGCTTCCACAACCCTAAACCGGATTCTGGCTGGAATCGTCATCGCGTGCGGGGCTGGTTTTCTCGTGCCCGCGCTTTATGGAAAGCCCGAACTCAACCTCTGGGTCTCGTTTTCCATTCTGCTGATTTTTCTGTCGTACGCGTTGTTTCTATACGTCGCGCGCGGAAACACCGGCCGCGCCGCGCGGCTACTGGTCGTGGCGTTGGTCCTATTCGATCTCAGCGCCTTCGATTGGACCGCTCGCAACCTGCTCGACCTCTCGCGCACCGGCGTCAACCATCTGGACCGGCTCTTGAGTACCCGCGGCGCAGTAGCGTTTCTGCAGTCGCGGCCGGGTTTATTCCGGGTCGAAGTCGGCACCGACCCCAAGCCCAATATCGCCGACTCGTTCGCCATCCAGACGACTAGCGCTGCCGGAGTCACCGCGCCCATCGATTTTGTCAGGCTGCGAGTCCATCCCCAACTCTTGAATGTCCGTTATCGTCTGGCGCCCGCCGCCTCTGCCGAGCCCGGTGCGCTCTATCAAGACGCGGGCTGGAAGGTCTACGAGAAGTCCAACGCCTTACCGCGAGCATGGCTGGTGCATGCAGCCATCGTCGAACCGTCTCCCGAACGTGCATTGGCGCAAATCGAATCTCCCGGCTTCGATCCCGCACAAACCGCTGTGCTCGACGATCTGGCGCCGTTGGAGCCGCCCCTCCAGGGCGCGGCCGAAAGCGTTACGTTCCTGGCGTTCGAACCCAATCACATGGAAGTGGACGTCGTCACGGCCAGCAAAGGCATGCTGGTCATCAG
>DATJAK010000042.1:0-6623 GCA_035516375.1 Bryobacteraceae bacterium | reverse complement strand
GTGGTCGAAAATGCCGCCATCGCTGCTGCGCGCACCATGGGCTTTGGTGATCGCCATAAAGCCGATGAAGTGGCCGTCGAGGCTATGCGCCACACCATGGATCAAGTGGAGATGGACGGCACCATCGTGATCGGCGAAGGCGAACGCGATGAAGCGCCCATGCTCTACATCGGCGAAAAGGTCGGCCTGGCCACGCACGCGCCAAAGGCCCTGTTTCCCGCCGTAGATATTGCCGTGGACCCTCTCGAAGGCACCAACCTTTGCGCGACCGGCGCCAATAATGCCATCGCCGTGCTCGCCGCCAGCGAAAAAGGCGGCCTGCTGCACGCGCCGGACATCTACATGGAAAAGCTCGTGGTCGGCCCCTCCTGCAAGGGAGCCGTGGACCTGGACGCCCCCGTTGCCGACAATTTGAAATCGGTCGCCAAGCGCCTGGACCGCGACGTGGAAGATCTGGTCGTGATGGTCCTCGACCGCCCGCGGCACGAAAAACTCGTTGCGGATATTCGCAAGGTGGGCGCGCGCATCCGCCTGATTGGCGACGGCGATCTCTCCGCCGGCATTTCCGCGGCCGTTATCGGTACTGGGGTTCACATGGTGATGGGTACGGGCGGAGCGCCCGAAGGCGTTCTCACCGCCGCCGCCCTGCGCTGCCTGAACGGCCAAATCCTCGCCCGCCTGGTCTTGAACAAGCCGCAGGACGCCGAGCGCATGGAACGCATGGGCCTCGCCGACATCAAGCGCATCTACGACACGGAAGATCTGGCGCCGGGCAAGAAAATGATCTTTGCCTGCACCGGCGTCACCGACGGCAACCTGCTCAAGGGCGTGCGCTTCTTCGGCGAAGGCATCCGCACCTCTTCGATGATTCTGACCCTGGACGAGCGCCAGGTGCGTTTCATCGATTCCGTGCGGCTCGAGAAGCGCCCCGACCTTCGCGTCCGCTTCAACTAAAGTCTTCCTTGCTGCCCATTTCTCTGTGGGGCTGACTTTCAGCGCAGCGTTTGTGCCCCGGATGAATTTCCGGGGCCAGTCTCTTGTAGCGTGGGACGAATGGACGACTCCTTGCGCAGTCGCCGAAGTTTGTCCGTCCTGAAGCAAGTACAACCGAACAGCTATCCCATTTCTGTCCCGCTGGTCAGTAGCCTCTTTCCTCTTTCGTCACTACTCTTACCCGACCAGTCCAACCAGTCGCCAGAACCGAACTGAGCACAATCCCGCATCCCTGAAACTCCTTGCGGGGTTTTGCCCAATCAGGTTTGCCTTAAGGGAGAGACTGCGGTGAAACGTACAAGAGTTCTGCTATTTCTCGTCAGCGCCATCCTCCTCGCGGGTTGCGCGCAGTACATTCACGACACCGGCGGGGGCCTCGGCGGCTTCACGCTAACGGTTTCACCGACGGGTATGAGTCTGCGCGGCACCGGCTCGCAACAATTTGCCGCCACGACCAGCGACGGTTCGACCCCTGCGCTCACCTGGTCGGTCAATGGAGTCCCGGGCGGCTCCGCTGCGAACGGCACCATCAGCGCCAGCGGCATGTACGTTGCGCCGGAATTTCCTCCCAGCAACAACTCCATCACCATCACCGCTGCGGAAACTTCCGATTCCAGCAAGTCCGGCAGCACCACCCTTACGCTGCAAAATCCCGTGCCGCAAATTACCACCGCCACGCCCACTTCCCTGGCTGTCGGCACCGTCAACCTGACGATTTCGGGGCTCCATTTCGCTCCGGGGGCTGTCGTATATCTCGGCACCACCGCGCTTACCACCACGCGCGTCTCGTCCACGCAACTCACGGCCACGGGCGCGGCCCTCGCTAGCCAGGTGGGCAGCGTCAATATCACCGTCACCAATCCGAATCCCGGCACGATTCTGTCCAATATCATCACCGCTCTGATCACGCAGAGCGGCACCGTGGTGGACGTCGCACCGCCGACGGCTTCCGTCCGCTCTGGCATCACACAGCAGTTCTCCGCCACCGTCACCGGCAACACGAATACCGGCGTCACCTGGTCCGTCAATGGCGTTCCCGGTGGAAATTTCGCGCTGGGCTTCATCACCGCGAACGGCTTTTACACCGCGCCGCCGGTGGTCCCAAGTCCAAACGCCATTACCGTCACCGCCACCAGCGTTGCCGACACGACCGCCTCGGGAAATTCCGCGGTCACACTGGAAAATCCGTTGGCGGTGCTTTCGGAGCTCGATCCTGTCTCCATATCCATCGGAACTTACACCATCACCGTTACCGGCTCATCGTTTCTCAATGGAGCGGCCATCCATTTCGGCGGCCAAGCGCTTACCACCACGTTCGTGTCTTCGACGCAGCTCACGGCCTCGGTCACGACCACGGCCAGCCAGGTGGGCAATGTCCCCATCACGGTCGTCAACCCGAATCCAGGTTCCGGCCCGTCGAACAGCCTGAATCTTTTGGTGACGCAGCCGAATTCGAACATTACGGTCACGCTGAATCCCACGAGCGCCGCCTTGCAGGTGGCCGGCGGATCGCAAGCTTTCACCGCCACGGTGCATGGCGCCACCGATCAGACGGTGACTTGGGAAGTGAACGGCATTGAGGGCGGCGACGCTCAGGTCGGCTACGTCAGCACCTCCGGTGTGTATGTGGCGCCGGACAATCTGCCGGGCGGCAACTCCGTCACGGTAACCGCGGTCCCGGAAGCCGACACCACCAAATCCGGCAACGCCACGGTCTCGCTGCAAAATCCCACGCCCGTGCTGACCACCGTTTCGCCATCCACAATCGGTCCCGGGGCGTTCCAAATCTCGCTGAACGGCAGCGGTTTTGTGAATACTTCCACCGTCACCTTTGGCGGGCAACCGCTCCAGGTTCTCTACGCCACGCCCACCTTAATTTCGGCCATCGGCACGGGCGCCGTGCCCGGAACCGTGCCCGTCGTGGTCAGCAATCCCAATCCTGGTGCGGGCACCTCTTCTTCGGTCAGCGTCAGCGTCACCGCCAATGGCTCGCCCATCAACGCGGCCGCGGCCGTGCGCTTCCTCGAACAATCTTCCTTTGGGCCCAACACGGAATCGCTCAACCAGGCCGAGGAGCTCGGCTTCGATCTCTATCTGCAAAACGAGTTTGCCGCCCCGAGCACGCTCTATCGCAGCTTCAACCCGGCAATCAATCCCTCCGTCTACAACATGCAGCCGGAGTTCTTCCTCACCGCGGCCATGGGCGGCGACCAGCTTCGGCGCCGCGTCAATCTCGCTCTCAATGAATGGTGGGTGGTTGCGGGCGACAAAGTCAGCGATCCGGTCGGCTATTCGAATTACCTGGCCACGTTCGACCAGGATGCCTTCACCAACTACTACAACCTGATGAAGGACATCACCCTGACTCCGGCGATGGGCAACTATCTCGACATGGTCAACAACGACAAACCTGCTCCCGGCCAGCACGCCAACGAAAACTACGCCCGCGAGATCATGCAGCTGTTCTGCCTCGGCCTGAACCAGCTCAATCCCGACGGCACCCCCGTCCTGGATAATTCCGGGAATCCGGTGCCGACCTACTCGCAGAACGACGTCATGGCCCTGGGTCTCGCGTTTACGGGTTGGACCTATCCGGCCATGCCCGGGATGTCCTCCCAGACGCACAATCCCCAGTATTACGGCGGCAACATGGTGCCCGTGGATTCCAACCACGACATGGAAGCCAAGACCCTGCTCGGCCAGGCTATTCCGTCCGGACAAACCACTGTGAACGACTTGGATTCCGCGCTGACCATCATCTTCAATCACCCCAACGTCGGCCCGTTCGTCGCCCAGAATCTCATCGTTCACCTGGTAACCAGCAATCCCAGCCCCGCGTACGTCCAGCGCGTGGCCCAGGCCTTCAATACCGGCAGCTTCGTTTCGCCTGGCGGCGTGTCCTACGGTGCCGGCCAGCGCGGCGACATGCAGGCCACGATTGCCGCGATTCTTCTCGACCAGGAAGCGCGCCGCGGTGACGATCCCAACACCTCCGTTGCTACCGACGGCAAGCTCCGCGAACCCATCGTCGTCGAGGCCTCGATGCTCCGCGCCTTCCACGCGCAGTCCGATGGCGGCGGTCTCACCTACGAAGGCGGCAACATGGAGCAAAGCGTCTACTTCCCCGCGACCGTCTTCAATTTCTTCCCGCCGGTCAATCCCATCGCCGGCACCACGCTCAACGGTCCCGAATTCGCCATCTTTGACACCAACTCGAGCCTCGCCCGCGTGAACTTTATCGACGACATGGTCTACGGCGCGGTCGGCTCGAGCACCAAGTTCGACTTCACTCCGGTCAACAATGCCGGCACGCCTACGCAGATGCTGGCGTGGCTCAACACCCTGTTTCTGCACGGCACCATGCCGGACACCATGCAGCAGGACATTCTTACCGCGGTCAACGCGGTCGACGCTTCCAGCTCCAAGGCACAAGCGCAGGCCGCCATCTACCTGGTGACTTCTTCTTCGATGTACCAGGTTCAGCACTAAGGCGCAGAGGAGACGACGATGAATCACCACTCACGCAGAGACTTCGTGCGGCTGGCGTGCTGCTCCGCGGCCGGAGCCTCGATGCTCGGCGGCCTCAGCAAATTTGGCCTGGTCAGCGCTCTCGCCCAAGGCGCCGCCGATTACAAGGCGCTCGTCTGCATCTTCATGTTCGGCGGCAACGATTCCAACAACATGATCGTGCCCATCGACTCGCGCTATGCGGCGTACCAAACGTCGCGCTCGACGCTGGCGATTCCGCAAACGCAGTTGCTGCCTTTGCAAATCGGCAACCAGGCCACGTATGGCCTGCACCCCAACATGCCGGAGATGCAATCCCTCTTTAACAACCAGCAGACGCTGGCCGTTCTCTCGAACGTCGGCACCCTCGTCCAGCCCACCACGCAGCAGGCCTACCAGCAGTCGCAGAACCTTCCCGAAAATCTGTACTCACACTCTGACCAGCAGGATCAGTGGCAAAGCGCCCAGTTGATGGGCACGCCCAGCGCCGGATGGGCCGGCAAAGTCGCCGACAAAGTGCAGTCCGCTTACAACTCCGCTGCGCAATTTCCGCCGGTGCTATCCGTTTCCGGAAGCACGGTCTTCTCCACCGGCGATGTAACGCGCCCCTTTACCATGAATCCCGGCCAGACGCCCGGCTTGCAGGGATTTGACCAATCCGCCGCGTCACAAGCGCGCTTCCTCGCCACGCAGCAACTGCTCACGTTCGACAACGGCCTTTCGCTCGTGCAGTCCGCGAACAGCATCACCAGCCAGGCCGTGCAGTACAGCGTGGTTCTCGCCGACGCCTTGAAAAACGTCCCTCCGTTACAAACGGTATTTCCCAACAGCTACCTCGGCCAACAGCTTCAGCAAGTGGCCCAGGTGATCGCCACGCGTTCCGCCTTGGGGATGGGTCGCCAGATCTTCTTCTGCTCTTACGGAGGTTTCGACACGCACAGCGACCAACTTCCCCAGCAAATCGACCTGATGAGCAAGCTCAGCCAGGCGATGTCCGCGTTCTACCAGGCTACGCAGGAACTCGGTGTTACCAATCAGGTGACCACGTTCACCCTTTCGGAATTCAGCCGCACCCTGCAACCAGGCAGCAACGGGGGTACCGACCACGCCTGGGGCAGCCACCAAATCATCATGGGCGGCGGGGTCAAGGGCAACAACGTCTACGGCACGTTTCCGACGCTGGCGCTCGGGGGTCCCGACGATGCCGGCAACAACGGCCGCTGGATTCCAACCACGGGCCTCGATCAATACGCGGCCACGCTGGCGACATGGTTCGGCGTGCAAGCGGCGGATTTGCCCACCGTCTTCCCGAATCTCGCCAACTTCCCGACCAGCAACCTCGGCTTCATGGGCTGATCTTCTCCCTGAGCACACACAAGAAAAAGAGCGCCCCGTCGATTGGGGCGCTCTTTTTTGGAGTGCGGGGGCACGCCCCGCTTCGAGCTTGTCGTTCTTATTGCGCCTTGGGAATTGCCAGGAACACGGTGTCGTCCACGGTCACGGTTGGCGCAAACATCGTCGCGCTCTTCTCGTCAACAATCGCGATCTGTTTTGCCGTGCCGCTGATCGCCGGTCCGGCCGGCTTGCTTCCGTTGGCGGGCGCGTCTCCCGGCATCATCGAAATGCGCGTCGTCTTTGGCGTGCAGGTGCTGGCGCCCAGGCACGTGTCGCGGACAAATACCTGCCGCATCCCGCTGTTTGGCGCGCTTGGCGCATTCGCGATCGCGGCCGCCGGCGTTTTCGCCGCGGCGCTCGCCGTAACCGCCACGAAGGCGACAAACCGGCCCGAACTGCTGATCGATGGCAAGATGCCTTCCGTGCCGTTCAACGCGCCATTTGTATCCGTCGAAATCAAACTCGTCGAAGGCCTGCACGAATTTTCCGCCCCGATGCAGGTATCGCGCAAATACACCTGGCGCCCCGCCGGCGCGCCTTCCACCAGATTCGTCGCCGCGGAGCTGAACGCCACGTATCTCCCATCAGGCGTGACCACCGCGTTGTGACTGTCCGCATTACCGGACGTGCCATCCGCCGCCGCGGAAACCACCCGCACGCTTGCGCTGCATCCGCTCGATACGCCCACGCAGGTATCCTTCAGCAAAATCTGGTTGATCTGGTTCTGC
>DATJAK010000041.1:0-3293 GCA_035516375.1 Bryobacteraceae bacterium | reverse complement strand
GCCGGCGCTCGCCGATTACAACTTGTTTGCGACCGACCGCGTGTTGTCAGCAGGCCTAGAGCGCGAAGGGGCGGGTTGGGCGCTCCGTTTGCTGGAGGATTTCGGCCGCCATACGGGATCGGAAGAGGCGATTCGCTGGGGCTTTCAAGCCAACGAGAATACGCCGGCGCTGAGCACGCACGACCGTTTTGGGCACCGCATCGATGAAGTGGAGTTCCACCCGGCCTGGCACGAATTGATGCGGCTTTCCATCGAGAACGGTCTGGCGAGCCTGCCCTGGGCCGAGCCTCCTCAGAACGCGCACGACGGACCGCCGCAGGAGCGCGTTTCGGCTGCAGTAGGAGGCCGCGGCGCCCTGTGCGCTCGCGAGGGCGCGCACGTGGCGCGCTCGGCGCTGATGTTTCTGGCGGCACAAAACGAAGCCGGACATACCTGCCCGGTTTCCATGACTTGTTCGGCGGTTCCGGTGCTGCGCCAACAGCCGGACGTCGCGCGAGAGTGGACGCCACGCATTCTGGCGGCACACTACGATCCTCGCTACCGGCCCGCGGCTGAAAAATCCGGAGTGCTGATCGGCATGGCGATGACCGAGAAGCAGGGTGGCTCGGATGTGCGCGCCAATACCAGCATCGCCCAGCCGGCGGGAGCGGGCGAATATCTGCTGACGGGACACAAGTGGTTTTGTTCGGCTCCTATGTCGGATGCATTCCTGGTGTTGGCGCAAGCGCCCGGGGGCTTGACGTGTTTTCTGCTGCCCCGCTGGACTCCGGATGGGGAACGCAACGCGTTCCACATCCAGCGGCTGAAGTCCAAACTTGGTAACCGCTCGAACGCTTCGGGCGAAGTGGAGTTCGAGGGCGCCTGGGCGCGGCGCGTGGGTGAGGAAGGGCGCGGAGTGGCTACCATCATCGAAATGGTGCAGCACACGCGTTTGGACTGTGTGATGGGGACGGCGGCGCTGATGCGCCAGGCGCTGGTGCAGGCCATCCATCATGCCCGGTATCGCAGCGCCTTCGGAAGCCCGCTGATCGATCAACCGCTCATGCAAAACGTGCTCGCGGATCTCGCGCTGGAATCGGAAGCGGCCACTATGTTAATGCTGCGTTTGGCACGCGCTTTCGACGCGCGCGATTCCGATCCGCGGGAGCGTGGCATCGCGCGTCTGGCTACGGCGGTGGGAAAATATTGGGTTTCCAAATGCGGGCCGGCGCATGTGGGCGAGGCGCTGGAGTGCCTGGGCGGGAACGGCTATGTCGAAGAGTGCATGCTTCCGCGGCTGTATCGCGAGGCGCCGGTCAACTCCGTCTGGGAGGGATCTGGCAATGTGATCTGTCTCGACATCCTGCGCGCGCTGCGCAAGGATCCGGAAGCTGCGTCCAGCCTGGTGGACGAGATTTCTCTGGCGCGCGGCGTCGACCGGCGCTTCGATGCCTTCGCCGATCGAGTGGAAAGCGATTTACGCCAGGCGGCCACCGAAGTTGAAGCTCGCCGTTTGGCGGAGCGGCTGGCCCTGGCGCTGGAGGCTTCGCTGCTGATCCGCCACAGCATACCCGCGGTTGCCGGCGCCTTCTGCGCCACGCGATTGGCGGGCGAGGGGGGACGCGCGTTCGGAACGCTGCCGCCGCAAGTAGATTTTCGCGCCATCCTGGAGCGCGCATTTTGATGAGGCCCGGTCAGCGGCGAATCATAGTTCGCCGAATGACGGCTGCGCGAGAACGATGCAAATGATCTTATGATGATCTTATGCGGTACAAGCTGTACGCCGGTGTCCTAGCGGCGGCGGTGGCTTTGTCCGGCCAGCCACGGCCGGACCCGGATGCGGCCGAACAACAGAAAATCGTCGCCGACGCCACCCAGTATGCACTGAATCACGAGCAGAGCCTGCCCAACTTCATTTGTACGCAGACCACGCAACGTTTCGTCGACTACACCGGCAAGAGCGGGTTCCGGTCCGTGGATCTGATCGTGGAACGGCTGACCTACTTCGAGCACCACGAAGAATACAAGGTTTTCATGGTGAACGGCGAGGCGTCGAATCTGTCCCACCACGAACTGGGTGGGGCGACATCTTCCGGAGAATTCGGCTCCGTCATGAAAGGTATTTTTTGGCCGCAGGCCAATGCGCAGTTCACCTGGGAGAGGTTTTACACACTGCGAGGCCGGAGGATGGACGTGTATTCATACAGCGTTCCGGCTTCAGGCTCCGACTATCACATCGTGGTTCCGGAAAAGAAGCTCGATCTGGTGACCGCCTATCACGGTTTGATTTTCATCGACGATGCGAAGCATTTTGTGCACCGCATCACGCTGCATGCCGACGGAATTCCAGCCGATTTTCCGGTTCAGGAAGTGGGCCTGGTGCTGGACTACGATTACACCCGCATCGGCGACGCGGACTATCTTCTGCCGCTGGAGTTCGAGCTGCGCTCACGCGAAGGAACGCACCTGATCAAAAACGACGTGACCTACGACGGCTATCGCAAGTTCAACGCCGATACGAACATCACGTTCGACTCGGCGGCGCCCGCGGCGCACAACGCGAGCAAGCCAGAGACACAGAACCAAAGATAGCCAACGACTCAAGGTTTCTTGCGGCGATCGATGACGACGGCAACGTCAAGAATTTTCGAGCACATTTTTGAGACTAACCAGGTCTTTGCGAACTGCGCTCTCTCCGATGAAATAGAGAACCGGCGCGAGCAGAAAATAGCGAAGGCGCAGCCGAAATTCGGCCGTGAACGTTACCCGCGATCCTTCCGGCGCATTTTCTACCTGATGACGCCATTGCGCGGTCCTAAAAAAGCGGCCGTTGCCGGTTAGGCTGGTCAGCTCTGCGCGGCAATCCCTTTCCACTGGATCTGCTTCCGTTACGCGATACATCATGCGGCCGCGGTCCGGCCCGCTACCGGGATGTCCCACGGTGGCGAATTCGAATCCCACACCAGGTGTAACGGTTGCGTCGCTGACTTCCACCGCGGCGACACCCCGGTCCCACTTGGTCAGATTGGAAGGGTCCGCGAGGAATCTCCATACATCTTCGGCGCTCCGGCGGATCTCGATCGACGATTCCAGGCGCATTCGGCTCCTCCGGGCTTCTTTGGTGGAATTACATCTTAGCTTAGAGAAACGCCATGGTCTTGATTCCGGAAACGTCGAAGCGTTTCCGGCAGCGCATGTTCTTGCACATCACCTTGTCGTCCAGCAAGACCATGTAGCTGGCGGCTTTGGCAAACTTGGCTCGGTCGCGCTCGTCGGCCTGGCGAGGCAGGCGATCCACTTTGGTGCGGACCAGC
>DATJAK010000040.1:0-62656 GCA_035516375.1 Bryobacteraceae bacterium | reverse complement strand
CCTTCTGCTTCGCCTTTGAAAAACCGCCAGCCATCATTGAACGGCCGCCGTTCGCGCGGACCGGCAGCCGCGCCGGCGCCGCGAACGTTTAGAAAAGCCGGCGTGGACAGACCCGCCAGAAAGCTGCGGCGATTGATCATGACCGCATCTTAACCCGCGCGCGGTGCGGTTTACACTATTAGGGCAAAGGAGAAATTAGTGGATCGTGAAACATTCGAGAAGGGCTTAGCCATTCGCCGCGCAGTTCTCGGCGCTGACTATGTGGACAAGGCCATGTCGACGGCCGATGATTTTAATCGCCCGATGCAGGAGTTGACCACCCAGTACTGCTGGGGAGAGATCTGGGGCCGGCCCGGCTTGGACCGCAGGACGCGCAGTATCATCAATCTGGCGATGATCTCGGCGCTCAACCGTCCGCACGAAATCAAAGCCCACGTCAAAGGCGCACTCAACAACGGTCTCACCAAGGACGATATTCGAGAAGTGTTTTTGCAAGTCGCGATTTACTGCGGGGTGCCCGCGGGAGTGGACAGCTTCCGCGCGGCGCAGGAAGTCTTCAAAGAGATGGGAATCTGAGTGTGGGGCAGGCCCACGGCCTGCCCGGTCTTTCCCAGGCCAAAAGACCGCTCCTTTTAGTCGCGGCTCGGTACAGACGCCGCCTGACATTACCGAGCCGCGACCAAAGGGAGCGGTCCCAAACGTTATCGAAATGACCGACATCCCACTAGCTGCTGGCTACTTCCACCATCTCAAGCTTTGGCACCTTCGCCGTCATCCACAGCCAAATTCCGGTTCCCAGGATGGGAATCAGGGTTAACGAGACAAAAGTCGCAGCGTACCATTTCAGGTCGAACCAGGGCCCGTAGACCAGCAGCACTAACGCCAGCACCGCCCCCCAAGCGCCCGAACCAATGCCCGCCACCATACCAGTCCGCTCGCGCGGATAGGCTCGCGCTGCTACGTGAAGCGAGATGGTGATGAAGCCGACGCCGATGAAAAGGCCCCAGAAGAACAGCGCCAACACTGCGACCAGTGAGTTAGTTTTCGTAACCAGCGCCAGCGGTAAGATCAACGCAGCGAGTATCAGGTAAACGCGTACCGGTCGCGGGTTGCTCCCGATGTAGCGGTCGCCGATCCATCCGAAAAAGTAATAGCTGATTCCCCATCCCATCGTAGGAATCCAGAGGATCTGCCCGAGTTGTAACTGCGTCAAGCCCAATACGCGGTTTAGATACACCGGACTCAGTGTCAGGATCACGCCCAAGGGCGCGCCACCCAGTCCCATCCCCACTACCAGCATCCAGAATCGGCGCTCGGTCAGGCTGGGCCAGGTGACTTTCTCGGTGCGGCGCGAGGGCACCAGCCATGGCGGCCGCGCGACGGCCCACCAAAAAACGAGCCACAACGCGCCCAACCCGCCAGTTACCAGGAACGCCGCGCGCCATCCGAAGGTCAGGGCAATCGGCGTAACCACCAGCGGGGTGACAATCGCGCCCAGGGTCGAGCCGCTGTAAGCGAGCGCCATGCCTCGGGATTGGCGGTCGGGAGGCAGCGAGTCCATGGCCGTGCGCAGGCCTCCCGGAAACGTGGCGCCTTCGCCGATACCCAGCACCGTGCGCGCAAGCGCGAAGCCGAGGAATCCGGTTACCCAGGCGTGCGAAACACTGGCCACGGTCCATATGGCCACTGCCATCAACATTCCGATGCGTAACCCGATGCGGTCGAGAATCGAGCCCCAAACCGGGTTGGCGATCATGTACGCAAACGAGAACGCCGAGACGGCGTAGGAATAAGCCTGCACGCTGAGGTGCGTGTCCTGCAGGATTACCGGCGAGAGCACCGCCAAGGTCTGGCGATCGACGTAGGAGAGCCAGGAGCACAGCATAATGGCTCCTGAAGCCACCCACATGCGCCAGCCGCGATCATAGTTCGTCATGTTCGCCGTGCGCCAGTCTATCATGGTTGAGAGTCAGCCCTTGGACATCGCATCGTTGCAGGCATGGGTCGGACGCACCGAAAGCCGGCCCGACCAGGTTACGGCCGCACCCATGGCGGCATTGTCCGCCACGCTCGATCGCGACGACCCGCCGCCCAAGCCCGGCGACCCGCTGCCGCCGCTAGCGCACTGGCTCTACTTCCTGCCGATACACCGGCAATCGGAACTCGGCGCCGATGGCCACGCGAAGCTGGGAGGGTTTCTGCCTCCGATTCCGCTGCCCCGCCGGATGTGGGCCGGTACGCGAGTCGGATTCCGCCATCCGCTGCGGGTCGGTGAGGAGATCGTGCGGGAATCTCGAATCGCCAAGGTGGAACACAAACAGGGCCGCACGGGCGACCTGGTCTTCGTTCAGGTACGCCACGAAATCCGCAATGCGGCGGGCGTTGCGCTGGTCGACGAGCACGACATTGTCTACCGCCCTGGCCCTCAGCCGGGCGATCCCGCTCCCCCGCCCCCGCCGCAAGCTCCTACAGATCACGCGTGGGAACGACTCATCCAGCCCGGCGACGTTCTCCTGTTTCGGTATTCGGCGCTGACCTTTAACGGCCATCGCATTCACTACGACCGCCGCTACGTTACCGAGGTCGAAGGCTATCCGGGCCTGGTGGTGCACGGTCCGCTGCAGGCGACGCTGTTGGTGGACCTGCTGCGGCGCTGCCTGCCTGAGGCCGGCGTCAAGCGCTTCGCGTTCCGCGCGGTGAGTCCACTGTTCGATACCGCGCCCTTTGCCGTGTGCGGCAAACTGGAGGCGGATGGGCACACAGTTCAACTATGGACCAGGAATTCGACCGGCGGGCTGGCGATGTCGGCTACCGCAACGATTTGAGGCTGCCGGCAGCTATGGCTTGCCCAACGCGCACAGAGGATCGCCTAGCAACACCCCTTGCCAGCTGAGATAAGGAATCGACAGGTAGTAGCTCTCCGCAAGATTGCGGCCTTGATAGTAAGCGGGCAGCAGGTAGTCCGGCCGTGCGCAGCCCGTCAGATACGGCTCATACGTGTTGCCCGTGGCGGCAGTGGCGCCCTGGTCGATGTAATCCGCGGCCAGGCTTTGCGGCGAGCCATTGAACATGCGGTTTTTTTCCAACCACGCGCCAAAGCTCCAATCGGCAGGCGGACGCTGCATAGTGCGCGCGTTGGTCGATACGAATTCAGTGGCCACGGCGCCGGGCAGCCATTGAAACCCTAAGCTACGCTTGCGGCGGTTCCCATCGTTTGAACCCCAGGCCGCGTAGCCGATCACGTCGTGCTGATCGTACAGCACATTCGATGACTGGTCGATCACCACGCGCGAGGCCGGCAACAGAAGGGCTGCGGTTTGGAGCCAGCCGTCGCCCTCATCCTGGCGGGAAGCGCTGAGATCGAGCACGAATTTCCCACGGTTGTGCGCTGCCAGAGACCGATCGATCATGGCCTTCACTTCCCCGACGTCGTAAGCTGCCAGTCTCGCCACCAGGTAAATAGGGAATCGCGGATGCCGAAAGGCTTCGTCGCGTTTGCCGAAAAAGGGATTGTTCCACACACCCGCGCGGCCAATCGAAGCTCCGTGCAGTTTGCTATAGAGCAGCGCCAGTTCCGAATCGACGGATGCGTGCTCCACGCCCAGGCCATGGCCGCCGCCTGTGACCTTGAGCGGTACGCCCATGGTCAGCACAATATAGAGGATTTTCTCCTTGAGCCCGGCGCGCTCCAGGCACGCTGCGATGGGTTTCTCAATCTGCTGCTGAAAGACGTCCCAGGAGATCTCTTCCTGGGAGACCGATTCTACCCAGCACACATTTCCGACTGGGACCGACCGCCGGGGACGGTAGTATTCCGCGACCTCGCGCGAAACCGCAGCGTTGCGATTGACCACCAACAGCACCTGATCGCCGGTTTGCGCGCGCGCCGCCGCAAAAACAATCAGCCCAAGAAGCAGCCGCCGATGCGCGATCACTGGGGTGTTTTGGCCTCAACTCGATGGTATGCGCGCCGGATAGAAGGCGCAACGGTTAACACAATCCGGCGGAAATGCGGTCCGGGATGCGGCTAGAGAGAGCCAATGTTACAATACTTACCAAACAGCCCGGCTCGATGGAAATTGATTATTTCGATCCAGCCGATACGAAATTTGACTGAACAGCCGGCCCGGGTCGCCCGGTTCGGGTACGGTCGAATATGGATTTTGACCAACTCCACACCTTCCTGGAAATCGTCAGGCTGAAGAGCTTCTCCAAAGCCGCCCAGACGTGCTACCGCACGCAGCCGGCGATCAGCGCCCAGGTCCGCCAGTTGGAGCAGGAGCTGCGAGCCGAGCTGTTCGAACGTTTTGGCAGCCGCATTTCGTTGACCACGGCCGGCCGCATCTTCGGCGAATACGCGGAGCAAATGCTCGATCTGATGCGCCGCGCCAAGGACACCATCGCCGAACTGGAACAGAACCCCCGCGGCGAAATCGTGATCGCCGCCAACGAAGCAACGTGCATCTACGTTTTGCCGAAAGTCTTCTCGCGGTTTCGGGAACTGTTCCCGGGAGTGCAGCTGGAAGTAAATCGTTCCTACGGTTCGCGGGTGGTGGAGGCGGTGATGGAGAATTCAGCCGATTTCGGGCTGACCCAGCTCCCGGTGGAAGAGAAGCGGCTGCAAGTAGTCAGCGTCCACACCGACGAGATCCGGCTGATCGTGCCCGCGCGCCACCGTTTGGCGGAGCATAAGATGGTTTCGCCGCACGATTTGATCGAGGATTTCCTGCTTCTGCCCAAACACGGCAAGACCCGCACACGTCTAAATGAGTGGCTGGAATTAGTGGAGGATCAGATTCAGGTTTCCATGGAACTCGATTCCACGGAGATGATGAAGCGTTTTGTAATGGCGGGGCTGGGCCTGACGTTCCTGGCAGTCTCCAACTGCCGTGAAGAGATTGCCGCCGGAAAATTGCGCGCCATCTCCCTGGGGCCCGAGCCGATGATGCGCCGCCTCGGCTTGATTTACCGGAAAGACAAAGCGCTGCCCAAGGCTGCTCTGGGCTTCATTCAGGTGGTGCAGGAAAACGTGGGGGATGAGTCCGGAGCCGACAAATCCGGGCCGGATAAGCGAAAAACCCCGCCGGTGGTGGTGGGATGACTTGCAGACGTTGCCGCAAGACGTTTGACGCCGATGCGGCTAAGTGCCCTCACTGCGGCCAGGCGCGGCCCACAGCAAGTTCCGGAGTATTTCAGACGTCAACGGTTTTGATCTCGTCCCAAGGCGCCGATATGGTCTACCGGTCGGTCGAGGAAATCCCGCCTTCCTTGCGCACCAAGCTGTTGAAATCGACCAATAATCCGAACTCACGCACGATTCTGATCGCTGATCGCCGCGGCCGCAAAGAAATCGCTCAAGCGATGCGTCAACTTTCCCGCGTTGCCCCGCACCGGGCCAGCGATCAGTCCGTTCCCTCCTGGCTCACGCCCACCCGAAAAAAGGCCATCATCACCGTTGTGCTGTCTTTGGCCGTAGCACTCGTCGCGATTTTGTTCGCCCATCGGTAGGGCAGACGATCGTCATGTGTCGTCTGCCGATTCGGACGGACCAAGGAGAACATCCTCCCGCCGTTTGCGATATGCTGTCTGGTTCCGATGACTCAGAGAGCAGTAGTTTTGGGCGCTGCGGGGCAGCTTGGCGTCGAGCTGGTTCGCGAGTTGCAAGCCCGCCGGTACGACGTCACGACGTGGGATCGAGCGCGCCTCGACATCACCGACCCAAGAGCCGTGGAGTCGGCCCTCGCGGCCGCCAGCCCAGACATCGTTTTGAATTCCGCCGCCTACAACCAGGTGGACGTGGCCGAAGCAGAGCCTCTTGCGGCAGTGCAGGTGAACGCCCTGGCCGTGCGAAACCTGGCTTTGGCGTGCCGCCAAAACGATGCCCGGTTGGTTCACTTCTCTACGGATTACGTATTCGATGGACAGGCCAATCAGCCCTACACCGAAGAGCACCCCACTCGCCCCTTGGGGGCGTATGCCGTCTCGAAGCTCGCCGGCGAGTTGTACGCGCAGGCTTATCTCGAGCGCGCCCTGATCGTTCGGACTTGCGGCGTCTTCGGGCCGGGAGGCCTGCACACCGCGCGCGGTAACTTCGTGGAGCTGATGCTGCGGCTGGCTGCAGCGGGGCGGCCCATCCGCGTGGTTGAGGACCACATCGCCTCGCCCACCTTCGCGCCCTTGCTTGCTTCGCGTACCATTGATCTGGTGGAACGCACCCAGTCCGGAGTTTTTCACATCGGGGGAGGGACGCCCATATCGTGGTTCCTGTTTGCCCGCATGATATTTGAAGTCGCCGGCATCACTCCGGAGCTGCTACCGACCAATGAAAAGGAGTACCGCACGGCCGCGCGCCGGCCCAAGTATTCCGTGCTATCCAATTCCAAGATGCAAAGAGTGGGGATCGCTCCCATGCCGCCTTTGCGCGAGGCGTTGGAAAGCTATTTCGCCGCCCGCCGCCCGGAGCTTACTGGCTCCCGGGCTTGATCGCGTAGTAACCTTTACGCGCCTGGGCCTTCAAATCCTTGCTCGCCAACCGCACATCCAGTCGCCGGTAGGAGCCGTCTTTCGCCTCATTGGTCGGTGTGTAGCCAATCGCGTATTGGCTGCGCATCTCTTCTTGCAACTCCTGGAACGCCTCGTCCAGCGGGTGCTTGCGATCCACCCTGAAGACTCTGCCGCCGGTCTCGTCGGACATCCGCCGCAACTCGGCCTCACCGCCGCCACCACCACCGAATGGGCCGTAGGCGCTTGGGTCGACATAGTAGATGCTATAGATCACGGCGTCGGATTTCTGCGCTTCCTCGATCGCCTGGCTGCGCGTTAACCGGCTCCCCTGATCCACGCCGTCCGTGATCAGGATGATGGCCTTTCGGCCCACTTCGCCGCGGAGCTTCTCTTTAGCCGCAAGATAAACCGCGTCGTATAGAACCGTGCCCCGTGGCTGTCCGGCTGTCGGCACCGGCCCTGGCCCGAATCCGCCAACGCCCGAGCTGACGCGCAGCTGGTTCAATCCTTCTTGCAGCAGCCGCGCTGAGCCGGTATAGTCTTGCAAAAGCTCCGATTCCTCGCCAAAGCTGATCAGAAAGGCTTCGTCTTTCTTGCGGAGCACCTTGGCAAAGAACTGGCTGGCGGCGTCGCGTTCGATACCGATCAGGTTCCTCTGGCTGCCGCTCACATCGACGAGCAGCCCCATGGTGAGCGGGAGATCCGTCTCCTTAGTGAAGTATTTGATGGTTTGCGGCTGGCCATCCTCAAGGATGGTGAAGTCTTCCTTATTCAGATTGCCTACCAGGGCGCCCCTCTTGTCGTGGACCGCGGCGAGGATGTTCACTACATCCACATTCACCTGGATCGGCGCGGGCAACTCCTCCTCAGCAGGTTTCTTCGACGGCGGCTGAGCGAACAGCGCCGTGCCGAGTGCAAATATGGCTAGCCGTCTCATCCCGATACAATAGTATGACGGATCGCGGCCCGCGCGTGTTTCAACCAATGCAGGAAGCCATTACTCACTTACGCCACAGCGACCCCGTGCTCGGCGGAATTATCGATAGTGTGGGCGACTATCGCATCGAATTCCGCAACCCGGAATTCGAGACGCTGGTGAAATCCATCGTGTATCAGCAGTTGAGCGGCCGCGTCGCGAGCGTCATTTTCGGCCGCCTGGCGAAGGCAGCCGGTGGACGAATTACTCCCGAGAACATCCTCAAGCTGCGTCCGGCGCGCATGCGCGCGCAAGGTCTTTCCACCCAGAAGACCGCCTATATCCGCGATCTGGCCCGTCATACCCGGGATGGCCGCGTTATTTTCGAAGAGCTCGGCGCACTGGCCGACCACGAAGTGATCGAGCGGCTCACTCAGGTAAAAGGCGTCGGCGTGTGGACCGCGCACATGTTTTTGATCTTCGCGCTCCGCCGCCCGAACGTGCTGCCAACCGGCGATCTGGGAATCCGCTCCGCCATCCGCAAGGCTTACGGCCTCGACGACCTGCCCAAGCCCGCCGAGATTGAAAGCCTGGCGGAGCGCTGGCACCCCTACCGCACGGTCGCCAGCTGGTATTTGTGGCGGAGTCTTGACCCCAACGCGAATCTGTAAGAGCGGCACCGTGTCTGTGTGAACTTTTGGCAACATTCGCCGCGCATTCGTTCTCGAATCATTTTCGGGTAGTATACTGGGCCAGAAGCCGCGCACATATCGACTTATTGGAGCTTGAAAAATGGCCGTAGTTTTTTATGGCGACAACAATATCGCGACGCTGAAGAATGCCGCGTTAGGTGTCTGTTTTGGGCAGTGCACCTTTTTCGCCAAGATCAGTAAGGATAGGGCATGCGTCAAGACGGACGGCTCGACGATCCAGTCGAACGGGACCGCCGCGCAATCTCTTTTCGTTTTGGACACCGGTAACTACTATTCTTCGCGGGATCGCATCTTTAAACTTCATGGACTGACCGCGGGGTCAACCACCACTGCAACCCAGAGCGCGGTTGCCGTGGCCACTGCGCTCCTCGCCAGTTTCGCTGGTAAAATCGTTTTCATCGATGTCACCATGCCCGAGGGCCGGCATGTCGTAGCCGCAAACCTCAAGACTGCCGGTGGGCTTGAGTATTTCGATCCTAACGACGCGCTCTACCGGGAAACTAGCGGAACGGATTTTTCGACGGTTCTGGTTAACAATTTCACGAAGTTTAATTTCCAGACCAACGTCTCTTACTATCCGGTGAGCTAGCAGACCCGCGGCAAAACCTGAGTCTCCGAAGAGTCTCCGCTCATTCAGCCCCACCCGCGCACTACAATAGCCACATGTCCGATCACTTCGATCTGATCGTGGTGGGCACCGGTTCGGCGGCCTCAAGCGTCGCCTCTCCGTGCCGGGCAGCGGGGTGGAGCGTGGCAGTGGTCGATGACCGGCCATTCGGCGGCACCTGCGCCAATCGCGGTTGCGACCCCAAGAAAGTCCTGGTAGGCGCGGCAGACGTAATCGATTGGGCCCGGCGCATGAGCGCACACGGCCTCCACGCCCCGGATTTGCGGATCGACTGGCCCGAATTGATGCGTTTCAAACATACGTTCACCGACCCCGTGCCGCGTGACCGCGAGCAAGGCTTCGAAGGGGCGGGGATCCGCGCGTTCCACGGTGTGGCACGATTCGTTGCGCCGGACACTATTGAGATCGCAAACTCCAGGATTACCGCATCGCACTTTGTGATTGCGGCCGGAGCCGCGCCGGCGCGTTTGGGTATCCCTGGCGAAGAGTTCCTCATCAACAGCGATCAGTTTCTCGATTTTGCGCATCTTCCCGAGAGCCTGATCTTCGTGGGGGGCGGGTACATCGCGTTCGAGTTCGCCCATTTAGCGGCACGGGCGGGTTCCCGCGTCACCATTCTGCATCGCGGACAGCGGCCTCTCGAAGCGTTTGATGCCGATCTGGTGAGCCGGCTGGTGCTACACTCGCGCCGAATCGGCATCGACATTCAATTGAACGCCGCGGTCCAAAAGGTCGAAGAAGCCGGAGGGGTGCGTGTGACCACGGCCAATGGAACATTCGCCGCAGCGGCCGCAGTACATGCTGCGGGCCGTACGCCTAAGATCGAAGCCCTCGACCTGGCGGTTGCCGGCGTCGAGGTTACGCCGCGCGGCGTCACAGTCAACGAGTTTCTGCAAAGCGTCACCAACCCGCGCGTCTACGCAGCCGGCGACGCCGCGGCCAGTGGCGCCGCACTCACACCAGTTGCCGGCTACCAAGGCCGGACCGTAGCGGCCAACCTACTCAAGGGCAACCACCAGCGAGCCGATTACCTGGGTTTCGCCAGCACGGTATTCTCGCTTCCGCCGCTGGCCTCGTGCGGGTTGACTGAAGAGGCTGCCCGCAAACAGCGGCTCGATATCGAGGTTCATCACGCTGAGACTTCCGGCTGGTACACCTCCCGGCGCGTGGCCGAAGAATGTTCCGCCTACAAAGTGTTGGTGGAGCGCAAGACCGGGCGCATCGCCGGAGCGCATATCCTGGGCACCGGCGCCGAAGAGCACATTAATCTGTTCGCGCTGGCCATCCGGCATGGGCTGACAGCTGAGCAGATCAAAGAACCGCTGTACGCCTATCCTTCGCACGGATCGAACACCCAGTACATGCTTTAATGCCCAGCGCCGATTCATCTGCCGTTTTGGATATTCGCGATCTCTCGTGCCGCATCGGAGGCCGGCAGATTTTGCGCGGTATCAATATCGAGGTGCGGCCGAGCGAAGCCGTCGTCCTTTTGGGCCGCAGCGGCTGCGGGAAGACCACGCTGCTCAAATGTGTCAATGGATTGATCAAGCCCGATAGCGGCGAGATTCGGTTTCAGGGAAAGACCTCGGCCGAATGGGATCCGATTCAGCTTCGCCGCAAAATGGGCTATGTCATCCAGGAGGGTGGTCTGTTTCCGCATTGGACGGTTCGCGAAAACGTCGGCACCGTACCGAAGATCGAGAACTGGGAGCCATCGGCGATCGAACAACGCGTGCGCCTGTTACTCGATCTGGTCGGTCTACCCGACGCGGAATTTGGCCCTCGCCATCCCCGGCAGCTTTCCGGCGGCCAGAAGCAGCGCGTGGGCATCGCGCGCGCCCTCGCGGCGGATCCGCCTTTGCTGCTGCTCGACGAGCCTTTTGCGGCTCTCGATCCGATTACCCGGCTGGAGTTGCAAAAGCAGTTTCTGGCGTTGCGCTCGGCGGTTGGGAAAGCCGCTCTTTTCGTTACGCACGACGTGCGTGAGGCCCTCATGCTCGCCACGCGCATCGTCCTCTTAAAGGAAGGCGCGATCGATGTGATTGCGGAGCCGGCGGAATTCCTCGCCGCACAAACAGAGGAAGCCCGGGCGTTTCTCGCCGGGCTGGAGGAGGATTGGAGGAGGCAGAATGAGTCAGCGCCTGGCCGGTGAGATGCTCATCCTATCGGGAGAGCATCTCTTGCTCGTTCTCATTGCGGTTGGAGTGGCGTCAGCAGTGGCCGTCCCGGCGGCCATTGCGCTCACTCGCCAGGCCGTGCTGCGCCGCTGGATGCTCGGCCTCGCCAACGTGGTGCAAACCATCCCGAGCCTGGCGCTGTTCGGTTTTCTGCTGCCGCTGCCGTTGATCGGCGGCATCGGCCAGCACACAGCCATCATCGCGCTGTGCTTGTACGCGCTGCTGCCTATTCTGCGTAATACACTGCTGGGGATTCTGGGAGTGGATGCAGCCGTGCGCGAATCGGCGGTCGCCCTGGGGATGACTCCTAACGAGGTTCTGTTCAACGTGGAGCTGCCGCTGGCGGTCCCCTCAATTCTCGCGGGGCTGCGGATCGCTACCGTGGCTACCATCGGTACTGCCACGATTGCGGCCGCGATCGGCGCCGGGGGGCTGGGAGTCTTCATTTTTCGCGGCATCGCGACCGTCGATACCACAACCATACTGGCGGGCGCGGTTCCCGCCGCTGTCATGGCGCTGGTCGCGGACGAAGGATTGGAATGGATCGAAAAGCGTTTGTCGCCTGCCTGAGCCTGTTGCTGGCGTCCTGCTCGAGCCGCGACAAGATCGTCGTGGGCTCGAAGAATTTTACCGAGCAGGTCCTCCTGGGTGAGATCTTCGCGCAGCAAATCGAGGCGAAGCTAGGCACACGCGTGGACCGCAAGCTCGACCTCGGAGGGACCATGCTGGCCCACGAGGCGCTCAAGGGCGGCTCCATCGATTTGTATCCCGAATACACGGGCACCGCATTGACCGAGGTCTTGAAGCGGCCGAGCGTGAATGAACCCCACGCGGCATTTGAGGCCGTGCGCGACGCCTACCATCGGCAATGGCAACTGGCGTGGCTGCCGCCGCTCGGCTTCAACAACACCTTCGCCATGGTAGTGCGGCGCCAAGAGAAATTGGCGACCCTTTCCGCGGCTGCCGGCTCCCATCCATGGCGGCTCGGGATGGGTTACGAATTCCGGCAACGTCCCGACGGCTTGGACGGCCTGCTGGCAACTTATCACCTACGCCTCAACGGCGACCCGCTCACCATGGATTTAGGGCTGCTCTACGCCGCTCTCGAAAGCCGCAAGGTCGATATGCTGGCTGCTAATTCAACCGACGGTTTGATCTCCGTTCTCGACGTCGCTGTTCTCCAGGACGACCGCCGCTATTTTCCGCCGTACGAGTGTGCCGTGGTGGTTCGCGAGGCCACGCTCGGCCGCTACCCCCGCCTGCGCGGAGTCCTGGAACAACTTTCCGGGCGCTTGTCGGACACGCGCATGCGCGAACTCAATTATCAGGTCGACGGGAAACACCGGCCGGTCGCCGATGTAGCGGCCGAGTTCCTGAAGAGCCTGGCGCCGTAGTGCAACCCGATTTTTTGCGGTAGTCTATATCCATTAGTCTCTGCCTCACGGGTATGTCTGGGCCGCGTAGACCGGTGTATTTGCTTGTGGCTGCGTGCGCGTGCGCATGCGCCCTGGCGGACGACGGGCCTGTCGTACCGCTCACGGTTTGTGAAATCCTTCATGACCTGGCGTCGTATGAGGGCAAATCCGAGGCCGTGCTCGGCCGCTATTCCTTCCGGCAAGACGGTAGCTGGCTGGGCGAACAGACGTGCGACGCTTCTTCCACCGCTCCATTTGCGCTTTTTCTGGCCGAAGACCCGAAAGACGGCCCGCGGCCGCCCGACACGTTCCAACTCGATGGCCCCGCGTTAACTCGCAAACTCGCGGAAATCCGCAAACACACCTCGCTTGGAAAATTCCGCTTCGGCAGCACCGACTACGACCGCTGGGCGGTAGTGTTCGGACGAGTGGAGAATCGCAAGGAAGCCGCGGCGAAAAAAGCTGCCGCCGACCTCGTTTTCCGCGGTGACGGCGTGGTCGTGTTTATCAATAATCAATAGCAGCGGCCCGCTGAAGCACCCGCTCGCGGATGTTTCCGAGGACCATCTCGTGCACGCGATGGATGATATAGTCCGACCACCACCGCCAGTAGTGCGCCGGCGCGAGATGGTGCTGATACCAGGTGGTGGCTTCGAGGCGCGTACCTCCGTTCGGCAGCGGAATCAAGCGGAACTCGCCCTGCCGGGATACCAGGAAGCCATCCAGATGCGGCGGATGAATTTGCGCATAAGGCGTCCATTCCTGCATGGGGAGCGGATTCGAT
The DNA here is from genome assembly GCA_035516375.1 of Bryobacteraceae bacterium. GTDB lineage: Bacteria > Acidobacteriota > Terriglobia > Bryobacterales > Bryobacteraceae > PSRJ01. The sequence goes on along the minus strand of DATJAK010000040.1, from coordinate 49,519 downwards.
GCGACCCTGAACCGGAGCTGTCGCGGATCGTCCCAGATCAGCACCGGTTCGACCAGCTTGCCCGTGGAGAAATCGCAATAGCGGGTTGCCGAGGCACCAAAGCCTTCGATGTGCGAAGCCAGCGGGTACGCCACGCCGGCACGGAACAGCGGATGCGAGGGCGGCGAAAGTTTAGCCGGCTGGAGAATTGTTTGCCAAACCAGGGCCGGAGAGGCTGGCAGATCGATGGCAGTTGTCACGGTGAACCAGTCTTCCGCCGGCAGGAACGTATGTTCCAGGGTGGCACCGAACGGGGTGAGACCGGCGATCAAGAGGAACATGGCGGGATTGCGCGCAGCGTGAAGTTGCAGGACCCAGCAGCCGAGAAGCCCTCCGACGAGCGCCAGCGGCAGGGCGAGCGGCAGCGCCATGAGGAGGCAGATGGCGCCTTCGATCGCAAAAGCGATCAACGCACCGCCCAAAAGCAGAACCGCCAGCGAGGACACCAGCGCGGCATCTCCCATCCTGATTTTCCGTGCCCGTCCTAGCAGCATTGCTGCCATGAATCCGGTGAATATCGGCACCAGGAGGAAAAGCGTCCACCCATAAGTGCGCTCGACCTGCGTCGCGAATACCACCGTGAACACGCCGAACGGCACGGTAAAGACGCTTGCCCAGAGGGCGCTGCTCCAACGCGATAGTGAGCGTTCATCCTGCGGTCGACGCCAGCCGCGCCATGCCGCCCAGAGGAACCCGGCCAGGATCACGGACAGCAGCGTCGTGATCGCTGGATCAAGCCCTGCGAAGTAATTGGCGATGCCCCATGGAGGCCTGATAAGGGACAGCAGGCGCAAGAGATTGTACGCTACCGCTACCACCGCAAGCACACTCACAACTCGCCGCGCCGTCATTGTGCCCGCCCCCCTTTCGCCAGCAGTTTCCGCAGCCTGCCCCGGAGCCGCGTCAAGCTCGGCAGCGCGCCTTTCGGAAGTTTTCGCAAATCCCCGTAAACCGCCAGCATGGCATCGAAGAAATCGAGCATCGCCGTGATGCGCTCGGCCGTATAAGTCTCGGTTTCGACATTCGTATCGTTCAGGCAGCCGCGGAGCATTTCCACGGTGGGATCCAGTTCCCGCCGTTTCCGCTCGGCCACGATGATCTCGAACATCTGCCACACGTCTTTGAGCGATTCGAAATGATCCCGCCGTTCGCCGAGCACATGCGCCACACGCACAATCCCCCACCCCTGCAGCTCCCGCAGGCTGTTGCTCACATTGGAGCGCGCCACCGAAAGCGTGCTGGCGATTTCCTCGGCGTGCATGGGCTGCGGTGAGAGGTATAGCAGCGCATGCACCTGCGCCACCGTGCGGTTGATCCCCCAGCGCGCCCCCATCTCGCCCCAGTGCAGAACGAAGCGTTCTTGGACAGGACCTAATGTTGATTCAGACATTTCTGTTAAAACAGAAATAACAGAAGAAACCGTCGGCTGTCAAGCCCCAACGCCCCTCGCGCGTACTGCCTTTGTTAACATTCAGGCAAATGCCGTTCTCACCTGGAATCCTCGGCCGCACCGGGCTCGCCGTGGGCCGCATGGGCGTCGCAGCCGGGTATGGCGTGCCGGCCGCCGCGGTCGAGCGCGCCTTCGACCATGGCATCAACTACCTCTACTGGGGCACCATCCGGCGCGACAGCTTCGGCGAAGCCATCCGCAACCTTAAGCCGCAGCGCCATCGCTTCGTGCTCGTGTTACAGTCCTATTCGCGAATCGCCGGCCTCGTCGGCTGGAGCTTGGAACGGGCCCTGCGAAAACTCGGCCTGGATTATGCCGATATTTTGCTCCTCGGCTTGTGGAACAAACCGGTTTCTGAGGGAGTCCTGGACGCCGCCCGCCGGGCCCGCGAGCGCGGCCTCGTCCGCCACCTGGCGCTGTCGTCTCATCATCGCCCGCTGGTCGCGCAATTGGCCGTAGGCGGCGAGTACGACGTCCTGCACTTCCGCTACAACGCGGCCCATCCCGGCGCCGAGCGCGACATCTTCCCGCAATTGCCAGCGGCGAATCGGCCAGGGCTGGTTGCTTTCACCGCCACCAGTTGGGGCCAATTGCTCAGCCCGCGAAGGGCGCCGGCAGGCGAACGTGTTCCCACCGCCTCTGATTGTTATCGCTTCGTGCTGACCCGCTCCGAAGTGGACGTCTGCATCTCCGGGCCGAAAAATGCCGGGCAAATGGAGGCCGCCCTCGATGCGCTCCGCCGCGGTCCCATGGACGAAGAAGAGTTGGCGTGGATGCGGCGCATCGGCGCCGGCCGGTCTAAGGCTGCCCAAACGGCCCACGCCGCTCACGCTTCGGCTTCGGCCCCCCACCCGCGAAGTTGAGCGTCACATCCACGGTGTGGCCTTGCTGGTTGACCTTGGTGTCAGCTTTGGTCTTTCCTAAATTGTCGAACAGGCCCTGCTCCCGCACGCTATCCAGGAAAATCTGCGGATAATCCGCGTTGAATGGTTTGCCTTCCTTGATCGCCCAGATGCGCTTGATCTCGGACTCGCCGTTCAACTCCAACCCGACGATCGTCAACTTGCCCATCAGGAATTGCGGCCCTGTGTCGAGATGGATGCCGAGGTCGATGGTCTTCTTGGCATCGTCAACCGTCCTCTCCCCGGAAACCTTCGCCTCCAGAAAGCCGGCATGCAGCAGCGCTTTGCGCATTCGCTCCAGGCCTTCATTGACCTGGTCGAAATTGGCGACGGTTCCCGTGGGAATCTTGCCGGCTTTGAAAAGCTCCTCGGGCCGCAACGGACTAGGCCCGACAAGCGCCACCTTGCTCAACTGATACACCTCGCCTTCCTCGACGGTGACGAAGACATGCAGGCCCTGGACATCTTTGGCCGCCTCGGTTCGCACCTTGGGAAACGTCACGCGCACACGTCCGATGGCGTCGTACCGCGGCCGTATTTGCGTATTCAAGAGCTCTCGAAAATGATCTTCCGTGTAAGCACTGCCCACGGCCACCGCTGCAATCGCCTCGGTCAAATCCTGCTGCGAAATCGCCTGGTTCCCTTCAAACGTCACTTGCGCCACCGCCGGCAGATTCCGGGCCGGGCGGAATACGATTTCGTATTTCTCCGGGCCGATGGCGTTCACGCGCGCCGTCAGTTTCTCCGACGAGCCTTTCGACGCCATGTATTCCTGGAGCCAGTTCACATAACGATCGAGCACCTGTTTCGTAGGCGGCAGGTTGTCTGTCGAAAACAGCGGGTCCTTCGCGCGCAGCATCGTTTCCAATTCCGCGGCCGGCGCGCCCAATTCTTCAAAGCGCGCGGGGTAAGAGGCGTCCACTTCCGTCACCTGAAACGTGCCCACTTCGCCGGGCTGGTTCGGGGCCGGATCGAATTTGTAGGCCACCATCTCGAAGTACCCGCTGGCCACCAGGCGGTCGCGCGCTGCGTCGAATTCCGGCTTGCCGGCCAGTTGTCCCACCTTCAGCCCCGCCACCGCCAGAATCCGATCGCTCGAATAATGCCGGTTGCCCTCCACCGCCAGGCTCACGATCGGCCATTTGTCGGGAGCCTCCGCCGGCGCCGCCGCTTTCTTCTGCGGCGTCCGCTTGGTCGTGCCCTGCGCGAATCCCGCCAGCGGCGCCAGCATCAGTAGTATCAGCAGCCTCTTCATGTCTTTATGGTAGACGCGCCGGTCCCGGCGCTGGTGACACAGGTAGAATGGAAAAAGTGCCCTACGATTTGATTGTGATTGGGAGTGGCCCCGGCGGCTACTCCGCGGCGATACGTGCGGGCCAATTCGGCCTGAAAACCGCTCTGGTCGAAAAGCAGGCCCGGCTCGGCGGCACCTGTCTCTTGGTGGGATGCATCCCCACCAAAGCCTTGTTGCAGACCGCCGACGTTTGGGAGCGTTTCGTCCACGCCGACAAGGAGGGAATCCAGTGCGACAACCCGCGCCTCGATTTCCCGAAAGTGAAAGAGCGCAAGGACGGCATCGTCACCAAGCACTCAAACGGTGTCGGGTTCCTGCTCAAGCGCGCCAAGATCGAGCGCGTCGCGGGTTACGCCACGCTTAAGGGAAAAGGGCAGGTCGAGGTTAAGTCGGACTTCGGCGTCCAGACTATCGAGGCGAAAAATATTCTGATCGCCACCGGTTCGGAGGCGCGCATGCTTCCCGGCCTCCAGGCCGATCCGGAAACCATCCTCACGAATATCGAGATTCTGAACCTCACGGAGGTGCCGAAGAACCTCGTCATCATCGGCGCGGGCGCGGTGGGCGTCGAGTTCGCGTCCATTTTCCGCCGCTTTGGAACTGAGGTAACGGTGATCGAGATGCTGCCTCGCGTGGTTCCGATCGAAGACGAAGACATCTCCAAGGAGCTCGATCGAGCCTTCCGCAAACAGAAGATTCGAATCGAGACCGGCGCGCGCGCCGAAAACATTCAAAAGATCGGCAAATGCGTCCGCTTGCAGCTCACTACGAAAGATGGCAAGCAGGAGCAGATCGAAGCCGAAAAGCTGCTCGTCGCGGTGGGCCGCAAACCCAACACGGAAAACATCGGTCTTGAAAACACCCGCATCGAACTCGATCGCGGTTTTATTAAAGTAAACCCGGATCAACAGACGGCCGAGCCCGGCGTATACGCCATTGGCGATGTGGTTGCCGGCACGCCACAACTGGCGCACGTGGCAACCATGGAAGGCATGATCGCGGTGGCGCACATGGCCGGCAAGCCGGCCGTGCCCATCAACAAGAATCGAATCCCGAGCTGCACTTACACCGAGCCCGGCATTGGCAGCGTGGGAATGACGGAAGCGCAAGCCCGCGCCCAGGGTTATCAGGTGAAGGTGGGACGCTTTCCGTTCGCGGGCAACAGCCGCGCCACCATCCTCGGCAAGCACGAAGGATTCATCAAGGTGGTTGCCGACGAGAAGTTCGGTGAGATTCTTGGCGTCCATATCATCGGGCCTGAAGCATTTGAGTTGATCGCGGAAGCGGTCACCGCAATGAACGCAGAGGCAACCGTCGAAACCATGATGCAGACCATCCACGCCCACCCCACGCTTTACGAAGCCGTGGGCGAAGCCTTCAACGCCGTTTACGGTCTTTCCATCAATGCGTAGCTGCCAATTGCGGGAACTCGGGCGCATCGAATACGGGGCGGCTTTCGATCTGCAACAGCGGCTTGTCGCGGAACGCAAATCCAGCCTGATTCCCGATCAGCTCCTGCTGCTCGAACACCCGCATGTGATCACTCTCGGCCGCAATGGCCGCATGCAAAACCTGCTCGCCAATGAGGAAGTCCTCAGCCGCGCTGGAATCTCCTTTTTCCCGACGGATCGCGGCGGCGACATCACTTATCACGGCCCCGGACAACTGGTGGGCTATCCGATCATCGACCTCCGCGAATGGAAGCGCGACGTGGGCGCTTATGTGCGGGGCGTGGAACAGGTGATCATCGATACCCTCGCCGATTTCGGCATCGCGGCCGGACGCATCCCGAAGCTGACCGGCGTTTGGGTGGGCGAGCGCAAGATCGCCGCCATCGGCGTGCACATCAGCCGCTGGGTCACGTCACACGGTTTCGCGTTGAACGTCCACACTGATTTACACTATTTTCAATACATCGTCCCTTGCGGGTTGACCAAGCCCGTCACCTCCATGGAACAGCTTGGTCTGAGAACCGACCTGACGGAAGTTTCGCGAAGTCTGGCGGCGCATTTCGGCCGTGTGTTCGACTACGTGATGCCAGAGGCTGCTGGAGACCGTGTTCTGGCGGCGGAAACGAAGTGAGAACTCATATGACCGATGTCGTAATGCCCCAAATGGGCGAAAGCATAGTCGAAGGTACTCTGACGAAGTGGCTGAAGAAGCCCGGTGAACATGTAGAGCGCGACGAGCCGCTGTTTGAAATCTCCACCGACAAAGTTGATACCGAGATTCCCTCGCCCGCTGCCGGCACGCTTTCCGAGGTCCTGGTAGACGAAGGGAAAACGGTGGGCATTCACACCATCGTGGCTCGGATCGAAGAAGGCGGTAACGGTGCGGCTCCACCGGCTAGCGTTCAAGCCAAAGCTGCGCCTCCTCTACAGCGGACCGCGCCACCACCCCCTCCGCCAGCCCAGGAAGCCGCGCCGGCTCCTCCGGTCCCTGCGGTTCCACGCGTTGCAGATGTACCACTGGCTCCTGCTCCGGAACCCGGTGGGCCGCTTTCGCCGCTGGTGCGCCGCATGGCGCGCGAACACAATATCGATCTCAACCGCGTCCGCGGCACCGGCGCCGGTGGGCGCATCACCAAGCAGGATGTCGAAGCCTACCTGGCACAAGCCGCTGCTGCGCCTGCCGCGCCGCCGGCCGCGGTGACACAGGCCCCGCCACCCACCACCGCGGTCAGGCCCGCGCCGCCTCCGCTGCCGCCGCTCGCTCCTGCCGTGCAGGCCAAGGCTCGCATCGAGCCGATGAGCACGATGCGCATGAAGATCGCCGAGCACATGGTGCTCTCGGTGCGCACCTCGCCGCACGTCACCACCGTCCACCGCGTCGACATGACCAAGGTAGCCAAGATGCGCGAACGCTATAAGGCCGACGTGCAGGCCCGCTATGGCTTCTCGCTCACCTATCTGCCCTTCGTCACGCGCGCCGCTGTGGTGGCCTTGCGCCAGTATCCGCTGCTCAACGCGTCGCTCGATGGCAACAACATCATCTACCACAACGAAATCAATATCGGGATTGCCGTGGCGCTGGAAAACGGCCTGATTGTTCCCGTGATCCGCGGCGCAGACGAGAAAAATGTCCTCGGCCTGCAGCACTCCATCGTGGACCTTTCCACGCGCGCTCGCTCGCGCCAGCTCAAGCCCGAAGAAGTTCAGGGCGGCACCTTCTCCATTACCAACTTCGGCAGCTTCGGCAGCGTGATGGGAACCCCCATCATCAATCAGCCGCAGGTAGCGATCCTGGGCGTTGGAACCGTCGACAAAACTCCGGTAGTGATCGACGACGCCATCGGCATTCGCTCCCTCAGCTACCTTTCTTGCACGTTCGATCACCGCCTCATCGATGGTGCTCTGGCCGATCAATTCATGACGCGGCTGAAACAGGTACTCGAAGATTGGTCTGAAGACGTCTTATAAAAACATGCGGCGCGCATTTCCGCTCGCGCTGGTTGTCCTGTTAGCGGTGCGTGCCGCTCTCTCGCATCCACTAACGCCGCTCACGTCTGCCGAAGTCCGCATCGCTGTCAAGATCCTCCGGGATTCCGGCCGCCTGCCGGCCGGCGCGCGCTTCAGTCTGATCTCGTTAGCCGAACCTCCTAAAGAACAGGTGCTCAGTGGCGCTACAGTGCCGCGCCGTGCCTTCGCCGTGATTTATGACGCGCGGCAGAACCGCACTTGGGAAGCCATCGCGGACTTGTCCGCCGATCGGCTGGAGTCCTTTCAACTCATCCCAAACTCCCAACCGGCCATCACCGGTCAAGACTCGGAAGCTGCCGACCGCATCGTGCGCGCCGACCCGCGCTGGCAACGCGCCATGCGCGAACGCGGCCTTGCCGACACCAACAATGTGTACATCGTGGCCTGGTCCGCGGGATATTTCGGTTTGCCGGGAACGGAACGGGACCGCATCGTGCGCGCGCTTTCCTACTACGGCGGCGCCGACCGCAATTTCGACGCGCACCCCGTTGAAGGCGTAATGGCACATGTCGACATCACGTCCGGAAAAATCCTGGATTTTCTGGATACCGATCAACATGTTCCCGTATCGCGCGAACGCTTCGACCTCGATCCGGCTGCGAACCAACCTTTGCGCGCCGCTCCGGCACCGTTGACGATCGTCCAGCCGCGACCCGGCTTCCAGATCGAAGACGGAGAAGTGCGCTGGCAGAAGTGGCGCTTCCGTTACGCGCTCCATCCCCGCGAAGGGCTGGTGCTGTACCTGGTGGGATATGAGGATGGCGGCCGCGTGCGGTCCATCCTTTACCGCGCGTCGCTTTCCGAGATGGTGGTGCCGTACGGCGATCCCTCCGGCGCGTGGTTCTTCCGTAACAGTTTTGATGCTGGTGAACTCGGCATGGGAGTCAACGCCAGCACCCTACGCCCCGGCATCGACTGTCCCACCAACTGCACGGTTTTCGACGCCGTCACCACCGATGGCAACGGCGTGCCACGACCGATCCCGGGCGCTGTTGCACTCTACGAGCGTGACGCTGGCGTCGCCTGGAAACACGGTGACGATGCGCGGCGCGCGCGCGAGCTGGTGCTCGCCTATAGCAGTGAAGTGGGCAACTACGATTACGGCTTTGACTGGATCTTCCACCAGGATGGCGCGCTGGAAATGCGCGTGTCTCTCACCGGGATCATGGCCGTGAAAGGCGTCTCCGGCGCCGGACACGATCCTTACAGTCATCTCGTCGCGCGCAATATCGCGGCTCCCCACCATCAGCATTTCTTTACCTTCCGCCTGGACATGGACGTCGATGGCGCAGCCAACCGCGTGGTCGAGTTAAACAGCACTCCCGTTCCGCCCGGACCCCAAATTCCATACGGCGGCGCTTTCACCATGACAGAGACGCCGCTTCGTACCGAGCGCGAAGCCCAGCGCCATCTGAACCTGGCCACTAGCCGCCGCTGGATAATCGAGAGTTCCTCCGCGAAGAATGCGTTAGGACATCCCACCGCCTACGCGCTTCTGCCCGGAGAAAATGCTGAGCCGTTCGCCGCGGCCGATTCCTGGGTGCGCAAGCGCGCCGGATTCCTCGATGCGCACGTCTGGGTGACGCCGTATCGGCCCCAGGAACTATTTGCAGGCGGCGACTATCCCAACCAGAGCCACGGCGGCGATGGCCTGGTGAAATGGACCGCCGCCAACCGCTCCATCGACAATCAAGACCTGGTGCTCTGGTACACCATGGGCATCACGCACAATCCGCGCCCCGAAGATTGGCCCGTTATGCCCGTGCACGCGGCCGGTTTTCGATTAATACCGTGGGGATTCTTCGCGAAGAATCCGGCGCTAGATTTGCCGTAGCCGGCAAACGCGTTGCGCTGCGTCGCTATTGCCGCTTGCGCGCCCGCCTGATCTGGAAGACCGCGGCGCCCACAAACATACTCGCCAGCACAATCACGCTTGAAGGCTCCGGAACCGGGGAGGCCAGGTCTCCCGTAACGGAGTAGTGCAATCCCAAGGGCCTGTCGGGAACACCGAAAGTTGACGCGTACGGGTTAGTAGCATTCACGTCACTGGTCATGGCGAACTCGTCTGCCGCGATAGTCACTCCGGGCGCCGTATCTTGAGTCGGTGACGGGCTGGTGCCCCACCAGCCACCACCCAGCGTTCCCGGGTCGTAGAGAACGAGGTAATACGTGCCCGTACCTAACGTCAGACCCGAGAATACTGTAAACGTCTCATCCTGACTGCCGGACGAATACGCGAAAGTGTTGCTTGCCAGCACGTCCGCGGATGTGGCGCTGGAACCGATGTTGTCGGTCAGAAATGCATCCACTGTACTTCCATCGGTGGAAATTCCGTATAGAGTGACGTCCACGGTCACATTCGAGTACGCTTGAGTAGCGGATGTCCAGGAAGCAGCCAACACCTGGTCGCTGCTTAACGTCCAGGAATTAGTGTCTGTGCCGCTTTGCGAAGCCACAACGTCCGCGATGGCATTTCCCAACGGCAGAAGCAGAATCAGCGCGGATAACAGGATGACTTTAGCCATAATGAACAGATTATGCCCCAGTTTTCTCCGCGCGAACCCCTGATTTTACATAGTAGATACTGGTACGAGGGTACGCTATTGGACTTCCGCAGAATCTTCGTTTGCCCCAAAACAGGGCACCCAATTTTGTTAACTCCGTGTGCGAAGATATTGATTTAGTTAGCTGAGACGCGTAACGTGAATATCACCGAACTGTTCATCCGCCGCCCCGTGATGACGACACTCATCATGCTTGGCATCGTACTGTTTGGTATTACGGCATACAGGTCATTACCCGTAAGCGATCTCCCCAATGTCGACTTCCCCACGCTGCAGGTAAACGCAGCCCTGCCGGGCGCCAATCCCGAAACCATGGCGTCCGCAGTGGCCACTCCGCTGGAGCGCCAGTTCTCCACCATCGCCGGTCTTGACTCGATGACTTCCACCAGCGCCTTGGGAACAACTTCCATCACGCTACAGTTTGCTCTTGACCGCTCGCTCGATGGCGCCGCACAAGATGTGCAGGCCGCTATCACCACGGCCGGGTCGCAGATGCCTCCCGGCATGCCGACGCCGCCGAGCTTCAAGAAGGTCAACCCGGCCGATTCGGCCATCATGTACTTGGCGATGTATTCCACCACGCTGCCGCTCTCCACGGTAGACGAATATGCCGAGACACTGGTCGCCCAGCGCGTGTCAACCGTTAGCGGAGTCGCGCAGGTGCAAGTGTTGGGCGCGCAAAAGTATGCCGTGCGCGCGCAACTCAACCCCAACGCTCTGGCTGCACATCACATCGGCATCGACGAAGTGCAGAATGCCCTGCAGCAGCACAACGTCAACCTGCCCACCGGCACTCTCTGGGGAGCCAACCAGGCATTTACAGTCGAAGCCACCGGGCAGCTCATGTCCGCTGCAGCCTATCGGCCCGTGATCGTCGCATATCGCAATGGATCGCCAGTCCGGCTGGGCGAATTAGGCCGGGTGATCGATAGCGTGCAGAATGACAAGGCCGCGGCTTGGTTTAACACCACCCCCGGCATCGCCCTGGCCGTGCAGCGGCAGCCAGGAACCAATACCGTGCAGATCGTCGACGCGATCAAAGTGTTGCTGCCACGCTTCCGCCAGCAGATGCCCCCCGCCGTTCGCCTGGATCTCATTTACGACCGCTCGCTGGCGGTTCGCGAATCGGTCAACGATGTGAAGTTCACCTTGTTGTTGACGGTCGCGTTGGTGGTGTTGGTCATTTTCCTTTTCCTTCGCAACGTCTCCGCCACCCTTATTCCAAGCCTGGCCCTACCGCTCTCGATCATCGGAACTTTCGCTGCCATGTACCTGCTGGGCTACTCCATGGACAACCTGTCGCTGATGGCGCTGACGCTTTCGGTCGGGTTTGTAGTGGACGATGCCATCGTGGTGCTCGAAAACATCGTGCGCCACATGGAAATGGGAAAGACTAAGCTGCAAGCCGCACTCGAGGGCTCGCGCGAAATCGCGTTCACCGTCCTCTCGATGACGATATCACTCGCGGCTGTATTCATTCCCGTGTTGTTCATGGGCGGCATCCTGGGAAGGCTGTTTCATGAGTTTGCCGTCACCATCGGCGTCGCGATCTTGATTTCCGGGTTCGTCTCCCTGAGTCTCACGCCCATGTTGTGCAGCCGCTTCCTGCGGGCGCACAGTGAAGAATCGCACAACGCCCTCTTCAACGCTTCCGAAAAGGTTTTCGACGGCCTGCTCCACGCGTATGAATGGACCCTGCGCGGCGTGATTCGCCACCGCGCCCTCACCATGCTGGTCGCCGCCGGCACGCTGGCCGCCACCGTTTATCTGTTCGGCTTCGTACCCAAGGGCTTCATTCCCAACCAGGACACCGGCCAGGTTTTCACTTTCACCGAAGCGGGGCAGGACGTCTCCTTCGACGCCATGGTGCGAGAACAGAAGCAGCTAGCCGCATTTTTCGGAAACAATCCCAACATTGAATCCTATTATTCGATGGTGGGTGCTAACAACGGCGCTGCCAACAGCGGCCGTTTGTTCGCGACACTGAAGCCACGGCGCGAGCGCCCGCTCTCGGCGGACCAGACCATCGACCAGCTGCGGCCGCTGCTGAATTCCGTCCCCGGCATCCGCGCCTTTCCCCAAAATCCGCCGCTCATCCAGATCGGCGGGAATTTGACCAAGAGCGCCTACCAGTACACACTGCAAGGCCTCGATCTCGACGAGCTGTACCGCGCCGCCACCGATTTTGAAAAGCGCATGCACACTATCCCCGGGCTGGTGGATGTCACTACCGACTTGCAGATCGCGAGCCCCCGCGTAGTAGTCGATATCGATCGCGACCGCGCTTCCAGCCTGGGAGTTACTGCGGACCAGGTGGAAAATGCGTTATACGATGCTTACGGCTCACGCCAGGTCTCCACCATATACACACCCAGTAATCAATATTGGGTGATGATGGAGCTCTTACCTCAGTTTCAGCGCGATCCCGATGCGATGGGCCTGCTGTACCTCCGTTCGTCAAGTGGAAACCTCGTGCCCTTGAGTGAAGTGGCCCAGCTCAAACGCAGCGTGGCGCCGCTCACCGTGAATCACCTGGGGCAGCTGCCCTCGGTTACGTTGTCCTTCAACCTCGCGCCCGGCGCTTCCTTGGGAGACGCTGTAGGCCAGATCGAAGACCTGGCTCGCAATACTTTGCCCGCGACCATTACGCCTACTTTCCAGGGCGCTGCCGCCGCATTCCAGTCGTCGCTTCAGGGCATGGGCATCTTGCTGGCCATGGCGATCCTGGTCATCTACCTGGTGCTCGGCATTCTCTATGAGAGCTTCATTCATCCCCTGACAATTCTCTCCGGTTTGCCGTCCGCCGGACTCGGCGCGCTCGCCACGCTGCTGATCTTCCACGACGAGTTGAATATCTACTCATTCGTCGGTGTGATCATGCTGATCGGCATCGTCAAGAAGAACGCCATCATGATGATCGACTTTGCGCTGGCCTCGCAGCGCGCGCACGGCACGCTCCCTTCCGATGCCATTTACGAAGCCTGCCTGGTTCGTTTCCGGCCAATCATGATGACCACCATGGCTGCTCTGATGGGCACGCTGCCGATCGCGCTTGGTTTAGGCGCCGGATCGGAAGCGCGCCGTCCGCTCGGCCTGGCGGTCGTAGGAGGCCTCGCCGTTTCGCAAACCCTCACTCTCTACATTACTCCGGTGTTTTACATCTACATGGAACGGTTCCGCGAACTCACCTCGCGTCTGCGCCGGCGGCGTAAGACATCGCGAGTCAGCGTACCGTCTCCGGAAACCATTTCGAAGGGATAACGGACTCGGCCCTTCGACGCGGAAACACCCTCCAACTCTCTGATTCCCATCAATAATTAACCCAAGTTAGCAGTACCCGCAAAGTACCTATACGTACTAGGATATTCACTTATAGGGTGGTAAACAGTGCGTGACTGGCCGATGTGGATGGCAGAGTCACGTGTCGACTTACCGCCGAAGTGAACAGCGAAGCATGAAATCCGCGTGTAGGTATTTGATCCAATATTCCGTACTGACGTTGACGGCACTGGCATGGTTGCCGGCCGCTCCTCCGCCGGCGGTCAACACGACTGCCGCCATCCTGGACAGCGAGGAAGCAGCGTTTCTAAACTTGATCAATCAATATCGGGCCGAACACGGAGTCGGCCCTCTCGAAGTCTCGCCCGCATTGCAGAGCTCTTCCAAATGGATGAGCACCGATATGGCCACGAAGAATTACGCCAGCCATACCGATAGCCTTGGGCGCGACCCGCACGCGCGCATGCTGGCTTTCCATTACACCTACGGGACGTGGGGCGAGAATATTGCCGGCGGCTTTCCAGACGCGCAGAACGCCTTGCGCGAGTGGGAGACGGCTTGCGATCCGGATGAATCCGGCCGCTGCACCTACGCGCATCGCATGAACATGCTGAACCGCCATTTCAAGGTAATCGGCATCGGACGCGCCTATAAAGCCGGCTCTCGTTACCAGGGCTGGTATTGGACCACCGATTTCGGCGGCGAGATGGAACGCGGCGTGGCAATCAGCGCCGCGGCGGGATCTACCTCGGCGTCGGGCGTTTCCATCATCGTTTCATCCGTCTCAAAGGGGGGCCAGTGAAACCGGCGGCGCGTCAGGCGTTCACGATCCAGCCGTCAGCCAATTGAATCACGCGGTGGCCATACGCCGCGTTGGCTTCCGAGTGAGTCACCTGCACGATGGTCGTTCCCTCGTCATTCAGCTTCTTGAACAGATCCATAATCTCTTTGCCCTGGGTGGAATGGAGATTGCCGGTCGGCTCATCGGCCAGAATCAGCTTGGGATTGGCAATTACGGCGCGGGCCACCGCGACCAATTGCTGCTGGCCCCCAGAAAGCTGGTTGGGAAACAGATCGCGCTTACCGACGATATGAAAGCGATCCAGCGCGTCGCAGACGATCGCGGCGCGCTCGGAACCTTTCACGTTCCGGTACGAAAGCGGGATATCAAGGTTCTCGTACACTGTCAAATTGTCGATCAGATGATAGCTCTGGAACACGAACCCAATGTATTTCTTGTTGAGCTCCACGCGCTCCTTCGGCTTCATGCGGTGCACTGCGTGGTCGAAGAATTCGAATTCGCCGGTCCACGCGCCGTCCAGCATTCCCAGGATACTCAGCAGTGTTGACTTCCCGGCGCCCGAAGGCCCCATGATGGTGACGAACTCGCCCTCACGGATCTCGACGTTGATGCGGCGCAGCACATACGAGCGGCCGTAGCCGCCCTCGTAAAATTTCTCGAGGTTACGGAGCGTGATCATGAATCGGGACTAGAGTTCGAGCCGCGACCGCCGTCGCGACCAAGTGGAGTGAATGGAGATGCCGCCGTTGATGTTTTCCAGGTGTATCTCCGCGCCTCCGCCCTTGAGGATAGCCTGAAACCGGTGACCGCGTTCGGCGATCTCGCGCCGCCCGAAATCGGTCAGGATACCCCCACTCAAATTCCGCGCCAAGAGCTGTGCGCCAACCCCGGGAGGGATGGATAGAACGATCGATCCATTCACCGAACGCAAGGAAATCGCATTCTCCGGACTGATGCGGTGAAAATCGGCCTGCACCTGGCCGTTCACGGTAGAGAGATCCGCGGTCCCTTCCAACAGCTCCGCGCGAATGTTGCCGTTGACGGACGTGGCCTTTACCGCCCCTTGTAAGCCTCGCACGGAAAGCCCGCCATTCACCAACCGCACCGCTTCCAGATTCGCTGTGCGTGGAACCGTAATATGGTATTCGACGCTGGCGGGATGCTCCACGTCGATCCCGGCATACTGTGTGTAGATGGAGAGCGAGTCAGATGTGGAATCGACCACGATTCGCGCGTCGTCCAAACGGCGCGAATCGGCAGCACTCTTGATGGCTTGAATTCTGACCTCATCACGATCCCAGGCGCTGATGCGCACATCGCCATACGGGTTGTCGATGACCACGCTTCCGCCGGCGCGAAGCGCGTAGGATCGACAGAACTCACGCTGGGAGCCAGTGGAGGCGAGCGCCTCCGTAGCCGGGAAAACTCCAACGATCAACAGTACGGCAGCTTGCGCGCGTTTGATGATATGCATTGTGCCCCGCTTAATTCTTAACCGACTCGACGCTTTCCTCGACAATCCGGCCGTCAAATAGCCGGATGGTGCGGTCGGCAAACTCGGCGTAACGCGGATCGTGCGTTACCATGCAGATGGTTGACCCCGCTTGATGGAGTTCCCGCAACAGATTCATGACGGCCTCACCGTTTTGCGAATCCAAATTCCCGGTCGGCTCGTCGGCCAGCAAAATCAGAGGATCGCCGCCCAAAGCCCGCGCCACCGCCACGCGCTGCTGTTGGCCGCCGGAAAGCTGCGACGGATAGTGTTTCATGCGGTGCGACATGCCGACGCGCTCGAGCGACTCCTGCACGCGGCGCTTGCGCTCGGACGAAGGCATTCCGCGATAGGTGAGCGGGAGTTCGACGTTCTCATAAACGGTCAGGTCGCCGATCAGGTTGAAGGCTTGAAAAATGAACCCGATCTCGCGGTTGCGGATACGCGCCCGTTCCGACATCTTCAGCCCGGTGACAGGTTTCCCGTTCAAGTAATAATCACCGTCGCTGGGCGTATCCAGCAAGCCCAGAATGGCGAGCAAAGTTGATTTGCCGCAGCCCGACGGGCCCGCGATCGATAGGTACTCGCCCTTCTTGAGCTCGAAATGAATGCCTGCGAGCGCATGCGTCTCCACTTCATCCGTGACAAACACCTTGCTGACCCGGTCCAGCTTGATGATCCCTTCTGCGCCGTTGTTCATCTCACACCTCTCCTGGCCTTTACGAACTTGATCACCCGTTAGTTCAACCGAATCCGATCGTAGCTGTCGTAGGCCGACATGTCCGAGAGAATCACCTTGTCCCCCACTTGCAAACCGTCTTTGACCTCAATCGTGTTGACCGAACTCCGTCCGAAGGCTACCTTGACCTTATTGGCGTACTTTCCGTCCGGCTCAACTTTAAACAACTGAACCGTGGCGTCCTGTTGCCCGAATACCGGCCGCCCTACGAACAGGACGTCGTTGAGTTTCTCAAGCTGAATCGTGCCATCGACGCTCAAATCGGGACGAGCGGACGGCGGTAGAGGACCTGTCAGCGCCACATCCACCGTAACGGTTCCGTTCAGAATTGAGGGATCGATCCGCGAAACATGCCCGTCGATCAACCCATTCCGTGTATCAATCACGGCCGACTGGCCGATGGCGATGTCCTTTACCTGTGTTTCTGCGATCTTCAACTCGGCTTTCAGCTTCGACGGCTGCGCCACCTTTCCCAGCGGAGTCCCGGCCAAGACTTTCTGGCCCTCCTCCACGGGCGCCGGAAGCTGTTGCAGCATCCCGTCAAATCCGGATCGGACCTGCAGTTGACTGACTTGGCTTTTCTTCAGGTTGTATTCCGCCCGGAGCTGTTCCACCTTGACGTTCTGCGCCGCCAGTTGCGCCTCTTCGGCTTCGGTATTGATTGAGAGCCGTTTCTGCTCGAGTTGATACCGGCCAGCGAGCTGTTCGGCAGTCACCGACGAGATTTTAGCGTCCACTTCGGAGTACAGACCCTCTTTCGCTAACGCCGTATCGCGGTCGGCTTTCAGTTTCGCGGTGTTGTAATCGGCGCCCACCTGTGCCGCGGTGGCTTGCATATCGAGCTTGGCTTTTTCCAATGTGACTTTCAAATTGGAATAGTCCGCCTCGGCCGCCTTCAGCGCATAGTCGGCATTGACCAAGGCGGTTTCCAGCTCCTGGCTGGTTAAAGTCATGATGACGGAATTGGCTTTTACAGGAGTGCCTGGACGGATGAGAATTCTCTCCACCCTCGCGTCAGTGGTGGCTGGGATCAACATGGTTTCCTCCGGAACAAGTGTCCCAAGGCCATGGACTTCCCGCGTCATGGGCCCACGCTTGACTGTATCGGGCCAGAGCGTGGACATTTCCACCCCCGGCGCCGCGGGTTTCAATCGTGCCAGCGCAATGGTGATCACGGGAATGGCGACCGCCAGCACAAGAACAAACCCAATTCGACGAATCAGCTTTTTTCTGCGGACATCGGTTCGCGGCACATCCATATCGATTTCCGGGGCAAGACTCGCACGGCGCCTGCCACCCTCGCTAGAGCCTAACGATATGACGTTTCAGACGATAAAACGGACAGCAAGGTTCCCGCTGTCCGTTTGTGGGACGCTTCGTGCCACCGCCGAACGATGGTTTTGGGGGTGTCGAAGCACGGAGATTCGCCCAGCGTCTACTTCGAGATAGCCACTGTGACGCCGACCTGGCTCTGGCGGGCAGTATTGGCGTCCCCGCCGGCCACGGTAATGGGCACGGTGTTCGACGGAATGACCGTTGGCGGCACAACGGCATTGATCTGGACCAAACCGCCAATGAAACCGGGCGCCGTCCCGGCGTAAGTCACGAGGGCGGTTTGGCTGCCGATGGTGACTTCGACCGGGTCTGCGACCTTGTCGGCATTAAAGGCACTCACCGTGTCGGTGAGCGGCGTCATCAGATTTCCCAACCCGGTCGCGTAGATGACAATCGTTGACCCGAGCTTCGCCGCATTCTTGGATGAATTGTTGGAATAGGCGCCAGTGGTGCTGTTGTAATTCAAGATGGCTCCCTGTCCCGTACCCAGTCCTCCCAAAGTGAAAATACCGGGATCTTCATCCACCAGGACGAGCGGATTAGGAAAGCTCGCATTGGGAAAAGTGGCGGTCGACACTACCGAATTGTTGGCGGGTGGAGGGTTAGGATTCGGGCTGGTCGTGGTGTTGGTGATGGTAATCGCGGGAAGAGCCCCGCGGCCCCAAGTGCTGACTTCGAAAGGAACCATGGCGTTAATCTGATTGGACGATGCCATGATAATCGGCGCAGCGAACGTGGTGGCTGCCAAGGAGAAACTGACCTGGATCACACTTTGCGTGGTGCTGTCGGTGGCAATCGGCTGATAAGTTAATTGGGTCGGATAGCTTTGCGTACCGTTTACCGTCGAGGTAGCCCCGGCCTGCGTGAGCCCGAACAGATCGGAGGCGCTGTTCTGATTGAGCGTGATGGTGGCACCCGAGCCAAGCGGCAAAGCGTACAGCGTAATCTGCGTACCTCCGGAAAGGACCGCCGATAACATGGAGGTGTTCTGGTTGATGTAGCTGACGACGTGCGTCAGGCTCTCGCTCGGCCCGACGTTCGCATCGCCGGTGAAATCGATAGTCACTGGTGTGATGATCCCGCCGAGCGTGTAATTAAAGGACAGTGGCGTCGGCACGCCGGGCGCTGGAGGGACCAGCGCGGCCGTATTCAGGCTCGGCGCGAGCGCGGCGCTCGTGATCGTGTTGCCTGCGGTCAGCCCTAACAGGACAGCGGCCGGATTATAGGTAACGGTAATGGCAGCACCCGAGCCAACGATTGAACCGGTGTCGAGCGTGATCGTGGCTCCCCCGCCGGTTTCGGTTGCCAAAGGGCTCGTCACGGTTCCGATACCGCTCGCTTGAGCTTGTGTGCTGATGAAAGCGGCGACCAGGTCTAGGGTCTCAGAGACGCCGCTATTCAGGTCGCCCGCGAAATTGACCTGAACGGGAACGCTCTCGGTTGCGCTCGTTGCTACGCTGAACTGCAACGGTGTGGTGCCGAGCGAGGCAGTGTTCACTCCAACGGGATTCAGTGCGGATGAAACCAAATCAGCCGACGCAGCAGTGGGTGTCGTGGTTTGGACAGTTAAGGGCCCCAAATTCTGACCGAAAATCGAAATGATTTCTCCCGGCGCCACGGCAGTGCCCGCGGCACCCACCGGATCCGAAATCTTGCCGATCTGGGAGGCTCTTTGCAAGTAGCTGGCCGCGTTCAGGACGGAATCTATCTGCATTTGCGTGCTCGAGGTCACGGCAAAATCGGCCGGGGCACAAGCCGTGGGCGCGCTCTGACCAATCGCGCCAGGCGTGTTACTGACACAGATGCACCAGTTGGCGGGGGTGGCGAACAGCGTTTGGCCATTTGTGATCGTCACCTGCAGTAGACTCTGGCTCATTACCGAGGTATTCGCCGACGGAATGGATAGGGCCGTCGTGCTTTGCGTGCACTGCGGGTCCCCAGGCATGAATTGGACATCGGTTGCGATCGTAACGTTGGTCGATCCGAAAAAGAAGTTGTTTCCCCGGATGTAAACCACCGGGGGTATGGCTGGAGCCTGCACCACGCTTTGGGGATAGAACGAATAGAGCAGTGGGGCCCCGGCTGAAACCGTCAGGGTGACGTCGATTACGGACGGCGTCCCGGCTTTACCCGTCGAATCATAGGGCGTGAATGTTACCAAGCCCGTGTAGGTGGCTCCCGGCGCAAGCGTTTCCACTGTCGTGGGATCGAGAGAAACCATAATCGGCACGAAGTTCCCGGATGCCGCTACGTTGCTGGTCGTAGTGCCCGTTTGTGCGGATCCTTTTGGCGCTACGCGAAGCCATGTGCCGATCGTCTTCGCGGTCCCTGCGGCGTTGGACACCACCACGTCGAACGGAATGATTCCTCCGTTGGTGGAAACGTCAAGTTCGCTCGGCTGCAGCGACCAAACACTGCCCGTCGTGTAGCTATACGTCAGGGTGGCTGGTGTCGTAGGGGTCGCAGCCGTGAGACTGGTATTCGGCCCTGCCACAACAGACAACTGCGAAGGAGGATTGGTAACCAGAAGCGTTACCGGGATAGTAAGAGAGCCAACATTAGGAACCGTGGTGATCAGGATGTTCTGCGGGTAGCTCCCGGGTGGCAACCCCGTAGGGTTCGCGGTGACTGTCAATGTCAGCGGCGAAAGACCTTGCGCTGGCGCCAATGCCAACCATGTTTGGCACAGCGGCGTAGACGCCGGACAAGGTACGGACGCATAGATCACCGTCGAAGACGATGCGGTTGAAGGTAGGGTAATCGTAAGCGTCTGAGACGCTGGAGTGGTGACATTGCTGGTGCTGTCCACCAAGAATGTAAAATTGGCAAGACTGGTCGGCTTGACGGTAATCCCGGTCGAGGTGGCCGCCCACCCGGAGGTCAACACCGCGGCAGCGACGGTCGCCATTCTGACGCACATCTTCATGGCTGCTATATCGGATGAACGGCCGGAAACTTTAGGGGCGACGGAAGAACTGCGGTCCTAGAGCTCGATCTGGCGTGGATGCCGGCGGGCAGAACGGTCCGAATCGGGCGCGAAACAGCGGAGAAATCGGGAGGTAACTGATTGATGATATTGACGAGATTCGCATTCCGTGGAAATCGGAACGCGAACGAAAGCGGATTGTGGAACCGTCTGCCCGCCTTGGTTGTTCCATCATGCTTGGTTGCTTGCTCGAGGCAAGCTCCTTCAGAGCTCTTATCGTCGTTTTGGTCCGATGCATTAGAGACCGACGCTATCTTTTTCCGTGGGAACGGCTGGACGTGCCGCATGATATCCTGAGTCCGGATGTTCAGCCGACAGCGCAAAGCCCGTGTTTTGTTCGGACTGTCGGATGTCATCGTGGCCGCACTGGCCTTTGAAGGCGCCTATCAAACGCGCGTTCTGCTGCACCTCGAGCATGATTTCTTTCTGACGGTCGAGCGCAAAGCCCTGGTCCTGGGGTTTTCCCTGGTGGCCTGGGTGGCCATCGGCCTCTGGCTCGAGGTTTATGAAAAGCTCGACTCCGGGCATCCTCGCGTGATCCTGCGCGACAGCGCCAAGCAGTGCGCGTGGGGCGCTCTCAGCCTGGTGGTATTCGAGTATCTTCTGCGCCTGGAATTGAGCCGCTTCTTTCTGGCGTTATTCGCCGCTTACGCCTGGATCGCGCTGCTGATCTTCCGGCTCACGGCGGGCCGCGTGATCGGGGTGATCCGGCGCGAATTCGCCGCGCCGCATTATGTCATGGTGGTGGGAACCAGTGAACGGGCAAGGACCCTGGCCGCGGCGTTGGAGCGGTCCACCGAATACGGAATTCGTTTGCACGGCTTTCTCAGTGAACGCGGCGTTCCCACCGAGAACCAGATCCAATTGCGGCGCGCCTACCACGTCCATTCCATTGCGGAACTGCCGGTGCTGCTGCGCCAGCATGTGATTGACGAAATTGTTTTCGCGGTCGGCAGCGAGAGTTTGGCAGACCTGGAAGAGTACTTCTTGTTGTGCGACGAAGAAGGCGTCCGCACGCGGGTAGCCGTGGATTTTTTCCCGCATGTGAACAGCACCGTATCGCTGGAACGTTTTGGCGCGACCCCGCTGCTGACGTTCTCGGCCGCGCCGTATGATGAAATCCGGTTGCTGGCCAAGCGCACGGTCGATATCGTGCTCGCAGCGGCCGGCCTGCTGGTGCTGTCGCCGTTCATGCTTCTGACCGCGTTGGCCATCAAGCTGACATCGGCCGGCCCAGTTGTGTTCCAGCAAGAGCGGTGCGGGTTGAACGGCCGCCGCTTCCGGTTCTACAAATTCCGCTCGATGTGTCAGAATGCCGAGGCATTAAAGGCCTCGGTGGCCCATCTCAGCACGCGCCAGACCGCCTTTAAGATCCCGCGCGACCCGCGCCTGACACCTCTCGGGCGCTTCTTGCGCAAATTCTCGATCGACGAATGGCCGCAATTGTGGAACGTGCTGCGCGGCGATATGTCCCTGGTCGGTCCACGCCCTGCAGTTCCTACCGAGGTGGAGCAATACCAGCGCTGGCAACGCCGCCGCCTGCGCATGCGGCCGGGGTTGACCTGCCTCTGGGCCGTTTCCGGACGCGACAGCGTCGACTTTGACACTTGGATGAAGCTTGACATGCATTACATCGACAACTGGTCGCTCGCACTCGATTGGAAAATCCTGCTCCGGACCATTCCCCGCGTGTTGACGGGCCGCGGGGCCAATTAAAGGAACCGCGTGCATCTCATTCCTACTCCCCAAGAAGTTGTGTCCGTGCTCCGCGAGACGGGCGCGCTGCGCGATGGGCACTTCGAATATCCGACCGGCCTGCACTCCAACGAGTACCTTCAGGTGCCGTTGGCGATGCGCGACTATCCGCACCAACGGATGCTCAGCGTCGGTCTGAGCCGCCTGCTTCGTGCGAATCCCGAGATCCGCGCCATTGTCCCCCAGCTTTCGATCGTAGCCCCCGCTACCGGCGGTCTTCCGGTGGCGTACGGTGTTTGCGAAGCGATTCGAGCCAAGCAGGTGTATTGGGCGGAAAGTCGCCAGGGCTTCGAAGGGTTGCGCTTCCGGCAATTCGTAGAACCGCAGCCCGGTGAGGCAGTGGTCCTGGTTGACGACATCCTTCGGACGGGCAACAACCTTTCGGAATTGAAGCGAATGCTGGAGGCCAGCGGCGCCCAGGTGGTCGGGCTGGCGGTGATCATTTATCAGCCGACGCCGAACACCCACGACTTCGGATCTCTGCCGCTCTACTACCTGGCCAAGCTGGAAGCCAGTTACTACACCGATGGCGCCCACTGCGAGCTGTGCAAACAGGGCCGGCCGTTGGAGAAGGTGTGGATATAACGAGCCCATTTGCGCAAAGGTGGGGTTTCGTACGGAGAAAATGTGGGTGCTATTGCGAGAACCATCGGATTTTCAGTGACTTATCCTGAGGCAAGCGGCCTTGCTCAAATTTTGTGCATACTGTCACAAAAGCGTTAATGGTCGCGGCTTGGCTCTTCTTGAGACCGGAATTCCACAGGCATTTCCACAGCCACGTGGAAAAGTGGCAACGCGATGAAGCTGACTGCGATTGATTGGGCGATTGTCGGCGCCTACTTCCTGTTCAACCTGGCGATCGGCTTCTATTACAAAGGCCGCGCCGGCAAGAATACCAGCGAGTTTTTTCTGTCGGGCCGAAACGCTCCCTGGTGGCTGGCCGGCACCTCTATGGTGGCCACTACCTTCGCCGCCGATACTCCATTAGCCGTCACCGGCATGGTGGCGCGCAACGGGATCGCGGGAAATTGGCTGTGGTGGAATTCCGTCGCCAGCGGCATGCTGACGGTTTTTCTGTACGCGCGTCTGTGGCGGCGGTCCGGTGTGATGACCGACGTGGAGTTCGCCGAGATCCGTTACGCCGGGCGGCCTGCCGCGTTTCTGCGCGGTTTCCGCGCGCTCTACCTGGGCATCCCGATCAACTGCATCATTCTCGGCTGGGTGAACCTGGCGATGGTGAAGATCCTGTCGCTCATCCTGGGCGTCGATCGCGACACTGCTCTGGTGATCGTGGTGGGGATCATCGCGCTGACCTCGTTCATCTCGACGCTTTCCGGCTTGTGGGGGGTGCTGGTCACCGACCTGTTCCAGTTCGTCATCAAAATGACGATGGTGATCGTGCTCGCGGTGGTCGCCGTGCGCGCCGTCGGCGGCATCGACGGAATGAAGCACCAACTCGCCGTCATCGACCAGGCCAAGGGTCTGGCCACTGGCACAGCCGGCTCGGCCCTGAGCTTTGTTCCCGATCTGAACTCGGCCTGGATGCCCATGATCACGTTTCTGG
Organism: Bryobacteraceae bacterium; assembly: GCA_035516375.1. Classification (GTDB taxonomy): domain Bacteria; phylum Acidobacteriota; class Terriglobia; order Bryobacterales; family Bryobacteraceae; genus PSRJ01. Next base: position 25,839 of record DATJAK010000040.1, on the reverse strand, counting down.
TGTACATCTCGGTGAACTGGTGGGCGACGTGGTATCCGGGCGCGGAGCCGGGCGGCGGCGGCTATATTGCGCAGCGCATGTTTTCAGCGAAGGACGAAAAGCATTCCCTGCTCGCGACGCTCTGGTTTAACATTGCGCACTACGCCGTGCGGCCGTGGCCGTGGGTGCTGGTGGGTCTGGCGGCGGTAGTGCTGTACCAGCACGACCCCGGTTTTATACGGGACCCGGAAACCGGCTACATCCGCGTGATGATCGATTACCTGCCGGCCTGGCTGCGTGGAGCGATGGTGGCCGCGTTCGCAGCGGCTTTCATGTCGACGGTTGGCACGCAACTCAATTGGGGCGCGAGCTATCTGATCAACGATTTCTACCGGCGTTTCGTGCGCGTCTCCGCCTCAGAGTGGCATTACTTGTGGGCATCCCGGATCGCCACGATCGGGCTGACCATTCTGTCGGCCCTGGTTACGCGAAACCTGGATTCGATCCAGGGGGCCTGGCAATGGCTCATCGTTACCGGCGCGGGCACGGGCACCGTTCTGATCCTGCGCTGGTACTGGTGGCGGATCAACGCGTGGAGCGAGGTCGCGGCCATGACCGCGGCCTTTGTCACTTCGGTGATCCTGAAACAGGTGGTGGGCATTTCGATTGACGATCCCATCGGCTTCGCCCACACCATGCTCATCACCGTTGCGATCACGACGGCCGTTTGGCTCGCGGTTACGTTTCTGACTCCTCCTGAGCCGGAAGAACAGCTGGTGAAGTTCTACCGCCGGGTCAGGCCTTCGGCAGCGCTCTGGAAGCCGATTGCGCGCCTCGCGCCGGACGTGCCGCCCGCGCGCGATTTGCGCTACAACTTCCTGGACTGGATCGCGGGCTGTGCGATGATCTACGGGACGCTATTCGGCGCAGGCAAAGTGATTTTGAAGGCATACGGCACGGGGGCGGCGTTTCTGCTGGTAGCGCTCGCCGCCGGATTCTATATTTTCCGCGACCTCAGCAGACGAGGTTGGAAGACGGTGGTGGAGTAGGACAAGCACCGCCCCTTTGGCCGCGCCTCGGCAAGGCCTTACGCAGGTGGGAGCGGTTTCGGCGAAACACGGTCCGGTGTTACAGTTGAGGACGGTCATGAGAAAACTGCTGTTTCTCGGGCTTCTCGGGTGTGCACTACTCGAGGCGGCGGATGATGATGCGCAGAAGCTGGCCCCTTACTACCCGACGCCCGAGACCATCGTCGATAAGATGCTACAACTGGGCGAATTGAGAGCCGGCGAAAAGGTATATGACCTGGGCTCGGGCGATGGCCGGATCGTCATCATGGCGGCCGAGAAGTTTCACGCGCAGGCAATTGGCGTGGAACTCAACAACGATCTGTGGAAGCAAAGCATGGAACGGATTCGCAAACTCGGACTGGAAAAAAGCGCGCGCATCATCAATGGCGACCTCCTGAAACAGAACTACGGTTCCGCTGACCTGGTGACCGTTTACCTGCTGCCCGCCTCGAACGACAAGGTCGAACCCCTGCTCGACCGGGAATTGAAAAAGGGAGCACGGGTGGTATCCCACGACTTCGAGATGAAGAACTGGAAGCCGGAAAAAGTGGAACCCATTGCCGACGACGGCGAGGGCCGCAGTCACACCCTATATCTCTACCGAAAATAGCCGTGTCGTTCGCCTCCGACTTCGCTTGGCCAAAATTCATTTGCTGGGCGCGGACCGCGCTGGCGGCAGTGGCCCTGGGCCTGGTGTACTGGAAGCCACCGCCTGATTCCACACGCCTGCTGTACTTCGGGTTGGGAATCTTTCTCGCCTATGCCGCCACGCTTGCCATTCGCAGCCAGTGGCAGAGCGGCACCTTCGGTCTGCTGGCGCTATTCTCGGACACCGTCTTCTTCCTGATCCTGGCGGGCTTCGGCGGCGAGACACTCCTGTGGGTGTCGTCCGTATTCTTCTTGTATCTGCTGGCCGAAGCCTTGGTCTTCTACGGCCCGGTCGAAGTGGCGGTAGTGGGAGCGGTATCGGCCGTCTTTTGCGTGGCGCTCCCCTACGCCGCCATACGGCATCTCGGGCCACCCATCGTGGTGGGCGGCGCGCTCGCATTCGCCTTCGCACTGGGCAGACAGCGGTTCCGGGCGCGCGAGAAGGAGCTCAGCAAGGCGCTCGAAGAGACGCTAACCGCCAGCGAAAAGGCGGTGGAAGCAGAGCGCCAGCGGATCGCTTCCGATTTCCACGACGGGCCGTTGCAGAGCTTCATCAGCCTGCAGATGAGACTGGAAATTGTGCGCAAGCTGCTCGATCGCGACCGCAACGCCGGCATGGAGGACTTGAAGCAGCTCCAAACCCTGGCCTTGACACAAATCCGCGACCTGCGGGCCTTCCTGCACAGCATGCGGCCGGTAGATGTGGACGGAGCAAACCTGATGGCGTCGGCGCGGCGCACGGCGGAATCGTTTCAGAAAGAGAGCGGCATCCCGGTCACCTTCCTCGGAGCACATAGTCCCGTGGGGCTGCCGCAAGAGATGAGCACCGAAGTCTTGCAAGTGCTCAAGGAAGCTCTGCACAACGTGCAAAAGCATGCTGGCGCTTCGCGCGTAGCTGTATCGATGGAGAAGACCGACCGCGGGTTGGAGATTGCGATCGACGACAACGGTCACGGCTTCAACTTCGCGGGGACCTACAACCTGGAGGAGCTCGAGCTGCTGCGGCTCGGTCCGGCCAGCCTGAAGCGGCGGGCCCGTTCGCTGAACGCCGACCTCGTGCTCGAATCCCGGCCAGGGCGCGGCACCGGCCTCAAATTCCGGGTGCCACTGCAATGAGCCGTACGCAGCAGTTGCTGCTGCTGGCGCTGTTTACGCTGCTCGTTCATGTCCCATTCCTGGATCAGCCCGTACAAGGCGACGAAGTCAATTACCTGGATATCGCCCAGCAGGTGTTTCAGCAGCCGCTCACGCCGCTCAACTTCAGCTACGTGTTTCAAGGGCGGATGGTGGATGCCGCCGGGCACCCGCATCCGCCGCTGAACGCCTATTTGCTAGCGCTGATCTGGATCTTGCGCGGCCACTTCTCGGTAGTCTTCTTTCACGCGTGCTACCTGGTGTTTGCCCTCGGCATCAGCCTGGCCGCATATGCTTTGTCGGCGCGATTCACCGCGCAGCCGTTGTGGGCGGCGCTGTTGGTGGCGGCATCCCCGCTAGTCGAAGTGAACACCAACACGCTGGCCGGACCCGAGGCGCCGGCTCTTGCATTCCTGCTCGCCGGGGCTGCGGCCTTCTTGTGGCGCCGCTTCTGGATCGCCGGGATCGCGCTGACCCTGGCCGGCGGCACCGAATTGCAGGCGCTGGCGTTGCCTCCCATCTTATTGCTGGACTATGCCCTGCGCCGCGAGCGCCCGCCGCGCGCCGCCTGGCTCGCGCTGACAGCGCCTTATGTTGGGTTGGGGGCTTGGCAAGGGCTGCAATGGGCGGTAGCCGGCCGGCTGCCCGGCACAGTCTTACTGGGATACGTGGAGAGCCCGGCGCTCGGACGGCTCAGCCTGAAGGCATCGAGCGCCCTGGCGCTCGTGGAACATCTCGGCGTGCTGGTGACGCTGGTGCCGCTCGCGCTCCGGCGTATGTGGGGCGCGGCATTGGGTCTTGTGGCTGCGGGTCTGGTCCACGGCTACCCATGGTGGGAGCGCGGACTGCTTCTGATCTTTGTGACGCTGGGTGTCAACGCGCTCGTGTGGTTGTGGCAGTCACGACGGCTGAGTCCGCTGCTCGCGGACTGGTGTCTTCTCTACTTCGCATTCGCGGCGGTGGCCTTCTTCGCGGGCGCGTCGCGGTATCTGTTGCCGCTGGCCGCTCCGGCGGCCATTCTGTACGTGCTTCAGTTCCAGAGCCGGAGGCGCTGGCTGGCGCTGGGGCTCGGAGTGAATCTGCTGCTCGGTCTGAATCTTTCCTTCGCCGCGTATGAGTTCGCGCGGGTGTACGCGCACGTACCTCCGCCGCCCGGCAAAACGTTTCTGGTGAACGGCGAATGGGGATTCCGGTACTACCTGCTCGAGCAGGGCGGGCGGATGCTGGAAGAGCGTAGCGTGCCGGCGCCTGGTGAATGGATCGTTTCCTCGGAGCTTTCGCTGGGCGCCAACTACGACAGCCTGGCCGAGGATACAGCCATGCCGCTGCGCACCCTGGATCTGCCGGTGCGCACGCCGCTGCGGCTGGTAGATCGGCACGCGCATTCCGGATTCTCCAGTGTGTCAACCGGCCTGCTCTCGTTTTCGTTTTCTAACCGTCCGCTCGACCGCATCACCTACTCGCGCACGTCGCCGTTCTTGGATGTTCCGGGCGCATGGACGCCGACGGAGTTCTCGGGACACTTGGTTTTCCTTGCCAGTTCGGGACAGCCCGTCCGCCTGCCGCTCGACGATCGCGTCACGAAATTGCATTTCGCTCTCTTCGGGCGTGGGAAAGGGCAGGCTCGGTTCTCGATACACGACGCGTCGGGTGCAGCGGTCTTCGAGCAGCCTGTTTTCATAAATGGAAGCTTGTGGGAGGAGCATGCGCTGCCATTGCCGGAAACGCGCGAATTGAGCCTGTCCGTGGAAGCACCGCCCGGGGTTCAGACCGGTTGGGGCGAGTTGGTGACCGAGCCGGGCGCGCAAGGCGGGGTTGCGGGAGAACCAACCGCGGCGGCATACCTCAGAGTGGCCGACCTGCGGAGCAAGCCGCAACTGGTTTCCGGCTGGTATCCGATCGAAGATGGCGCGTGGCGCTGGATGGCGAAGCAGGCTGAGGTGGTGCTCGAAACTCCGGCCGGCGCGCGGGTCAGCTTCGACATGGATCTGTTTTTCCCGGCCGACTACATGCGGCGCGCCGGCGGTCCCGTCACGATATCCGTGAGGGTGAACGACAAGCTGCTAACCAGGCAGACCTACCAGGCCTCTGGCGGTTATCATTTGAGCGCGATGGTGCCATCCGGCATCGCAACCTTTCCCACGAGCAAGGTGTCGATTCGCCTGAACCGCGCTCTTCCGCCCAGCGGAGCCGAACTCCGAGAGCTGGGCGCGATCGTTGCGGGATTGGGCTTCGTTACAGGTAAGTGACTCCATCGTCCGGCCAGTCAATGTTACGCTGACCAAGTGAACGTTGGCATCACCTGCTATCCCACGTACGGCGGCAGCGGTATTGTTGCGACAGAGTTGGGCATGGAACTGGCCGCCCGCGGCCACGAGGTGCATTTCATCACCTATTCCAACCCGATCCGGCTCGATCCCGGAACGCCGCGGATTCACTATCACGAAGTCGAAGTCTCAACGTATCCGCTGTTTCAGTACCCGCCCTATTGTCTGGCGCTCGCCTCACGCATGGCCGACGTGGCCGACGCCTACAAGCTGGATGTAATGCATGTTCATTACGCCATTCCTCACTCCATTGCGGCCATGCTGGCGCAACAGATGATGGCCGCCAAGCGGCGGCTGCCGTTCATCACCACGCTGCACGGAACCGACATCACCTTGGTAGGCTCCGACCCGTCGTTCTTTTCGATTACGAAATTCTCGATCGAGAAATCGGACGGCGTGACGGCCGTGAGCGACTACCTGCGAGCGGAGACGCAAAAGGTTTTCTCGGTGGACAACGAGATCCGGACCATCAAGAACTTTGTCAATTGCGAGCTGTACCATCCGGACAACGAAAAGGCCGGCGCCGCCCAGTATGCGCCACACGGTGAGAAGCTGCTGATACACCTATCTAACTTTCGACCGGTAAAGCGCGTGATGGATTGCATCCGCATTCTCGCGGAGGTTCGCAAGAGCGTCCCCGCGTATCTGTTGATGGTGGGCGACGGGCCCGAGCGCGGCCCGGCCGAGCACCTGGCGCGCCAATTGAAGGTGGACCCATACGTATGGTTCATGGGCAAGCAGAACCACGTGGAGCGGCTGATTCCGCTGGCACACGTTCTGCTGATGCCGAGCGATCTGGAATCGTTTGGGCTGGCTGCGTTGGAAGCTATGGCATGCGGTGTGGTTCCGGTGGCGACGCGAGTGGGCGGCGTGCCGGAGCTGATCACGGATGGCGAAGATGGCTTCTTGGAACAAGTGGGAGATATCGAAACCCAGGCCGAGCGCGTGGTGACGCTACTCCAGAATGACGACCTGCACTACCGCATGGCCAAGACCGGCCGATGGAACGCAGCGGAGCGCTACTGCCCGGACAAGATCATTCCGAAATATGAGCAGTATTACCGGGAAATCTTGGACGGATAGCCCCATCGAGTTTTCCACGGAACTTTTTGCGGCGACTGCCGTCTTAACATGCAATACGCCCTGGCGGCCGTAAGACGGCTGCGGGTGTAAGCAAGCTTCGGAGGCTGGCGTCGCAGATTGTGTCACGGCTCGTCTGCCCGGTTCGGCCCTCCTGACGCCTATCTCCAGCGACAATGCCGTCGCGGGTCTGAATCAGTGGAAAGCATTGAGCGCCCAAATGGTACAGCATCGATCGCGGTTAGCGACCGAACTGGAGTTATGTCTCGGAGACGGACTGCCCGCACTCCGATCAGCGGCCGAGGATCTCGGCGCCAAGAGCGTCTCAATGTTTCTGATCCAAAACGGCCGGACCATCCGGAATTTGTATATGTGGCCGGAGACCGGCGAACCAAACACGGAAAGGCAACTGGACGAGGCGCTCGACGAAGCTCTGCGGGACCACGCCGGCTCCGCTTCGGAAAGGAGTCCGATGGCCCGGTTCCTGGACGAGAACTTTCGACCGGGAGGCACCTCCTTTCTGCTGTTGTCGTGCGGAGACCATCGCCTCCGCGCTACGGTCGCATTCGGCTTTCGCGCCCCGCCCGCGGCGAAAGGCAGGATCGCTCGTGACGTTCCGGTTACAGCCAGGCTCGCTGTCGTTGCGGCGTGGTCCGTTCATGAGGTCTTGCGCGTGCAGGACGAACTCGCAATAGTGAACGAGAGGTTGGGCAAGAGGAAGCTGATCGAGCGGGCCAAAGGACTGCTCCAGGCGGAGCACGGTCTGGACGAACAGCAAGCTTACGAACACTTGCGCAAGCTGAGCCGGCAACGCCGCACCCGGATGTCCGAAGTCGCCAAGGATTTGCTCGGCGCCTCACACTTTCCATAGAGCTCTCCGTTGGAGTTCCGGTACGCATCCGCAGGGTTGCCGGATGGCCCTACTGCGCGGTGCTCAAGACGAACGCCCTCTCCCGGTTGAGACGCGGCCACAACCTTTGTTGCAACCGGAGGCGACGGTGAACAGGTTTCTCTTGGCAGTGTTAGTGGGCTCGAATTGTTGGGCGCAGATGACAGCGCCGAAACCGCCATACTATGACTGGCGGATTCTCATACCCGTTCCTTACGAAAGGTCGCCACTCGAAACACCATCGGGGGAGATGCCGACGGATAAGCCCACGGCTCAGTCGGTTTCGGTCCGTCAACTGCAACACAAAATCCCCAAAGAGGTGGCACGGGCGTACCATCACGCACTCAAACTCTCGCGTCGAGGTGAACACCTGAAAGCAACCGCCGAGTTGGAGAGCATTGTGCAACGCGAGCCGGAATTCTTCCAGGCCGCCAATCTGCTCGGAGTCGAATACGCCCATCTGAGGAGATCGCAGGAGGCGGAAGCCGCCTTTCGCCGTTCACTCGAGCTGGAGCCGTCGTCGTGGAGTGCAAACTACAATCTGGCCATAACTCTGTTCGGTAGGGGAGATCTGGCCGGAGCCCGCGAGAGCACTCGCCGGGCACTGCTGTATTCGAGTCAGAACCCGCGTGTCCATCTCCTGCTAGGCGAACTCTTGGTCGTACAGGAGGAGACGCGCCAAGAAGGGCTCACCGAATTGAAAATCGCGGCACGTTCGATGCCCGACGCGAGACGCTTGTTACGAAACCTCGGCGTTCGCTAGCGGTCTGCGTCACAAATAACGAGGCGTATTTCGCTGCCTTCTGTGGGGCAGACCGTCGTCTTTCGCGGTCTGCCAGGTTGTGCGAAGCGCGCCTGTGCGCCGCTGTACGGCCGGCAGACGACGGAAACCGATCGTCTGCCCCACAGATTAACTGCATCCTGTATAACGCCCTACACTAGCGCAAGAGTCAAGTGACTTTCCAAGCGTCGTCGGGCTATGCGCTCGCCCCGGCCCCTGCCGTGAACGCCTTTCGCAAAGCCGCGGCGGAATCGGCCACGGCTTCCCGGCCCGAATCGAGCACGCCACCCAAATTGAAGAAGACGTGGATCGCACCGGCATACCGCTTCATGGTGACGGGCACGCCGGCCGCCTGCAGGCGCCGCCCGTAGGCTTCACCCTGGTCGCGGATGGGGTCACACTCGGCGGTGATGACCATTGCGGGCGGCAACCCTTCCAGGTGCGTGGCATTGATGGGCGAGGCGTGAGGGTGACGGCCTTCTTCGGGACTGGACACATAGTGGCCCCAAAAGTAGGTCATCATCGCACGTGTCAGGAAATGTCCCTCAGCGAACTCTTCCATGGAAGGCCGCGTGTCGTCATAGTCGGTGACGGGATACACCAGAAGTTGAAAGCTGATCTTGGGGCCGTTGCCGTCGCGGTCCATGAGGCAGACCACGGCCGCCAGATTGCCTCCGGCGCTATCGCCGCCCACTGCGATGCGCGTGGCATCCACATCGAACTCCGCCGCGTGCTCGGCCACGTAGCGCACGGCGGCGTAGGCATCCTCCACGGCAGCCGGGAATTTGTGTTCGGGCGCGAGACGATAGTCCACGTTGACCACGACGCATTGGGCGCCATTCGCCAGCGCGCGGCACTGCACATCCACCTGATCGAGATCGCCAATCACCCATCCGCCGCCATGAAAATAGATCAGCGCCGGGAGCTTGCGCCCGGTCTCGGGCCGATAGACGCGGATCGGGATGGGCTGCGCGGGGCCGGGGATGGTCCGGTCCTCGACGCGCGCAACGGTCTGCGGAGGTCCCGCCAGCACTTGAAATGCAGCCGCACTCTCAGCGCGATTGGCGCGGAGCTCCACGGGGGTCATCTCTTCCATGGGTTTTCCGCCCGCGGCGGCCATCTGATCCAGAAGCGCTTTCGATTGGGGATGAAGTGGCATGGGGATATGATACTGCTACGGGTAGATCTGCGTGATCCGGCGGCGGTCATCGGCCGACATGCCGGGGTGCTTGCGAATGTCTGCGCGTACGGAGAGCAGCCGCCGGTAGCGGCCGAAATACTCAGGGATATCGCCGCCGTATTGGAAGCTGTACATGATGTCGGCGAAGGCGGCCGTGTGCTGCAAACCCAAGGCATGGCCGGTTTCGTGCAGGCAGGTGAGATAAACGATGGTCTCGCGCAGCAGAACGTCCTGCGGGTTGTCGGCGGGCGGCAAGACGTACACCGCCGCTCCGCGAACGCCATTCACCATGATCGGCCGCGCTTCGCCGTACAGCCCCTGGTTGCCATTAGCCCAGTAGACGCGGATCTCGGCGTGTTCCAGATCTGCCGCCTTCGCAAAAGTGAGCTTGCCGGAGGTCGCGGCCTGCCAGGCTTCGAGCGCCCATTGGGCCAGCTCCGGATCGCCGGCGTGGCAACCGGTTTCACGGTCGGTGCACGGTTCGACCCAATAGTGGAAAGTCGCCGCCTGTAACGCAGTCGGGGCCACGGCTCCCAGCAGCAGGAACGCTAATGTGGCGATCCCGCTTGCTAACGCGCGCGGTTCTTTTGATTTCGATAGCAGACGCCCTTCTGGGCGGCGCGAGTCCGCCACGCACGCACACGCCGGGCAGAAGCCCGGCGGCAGCCCGGAAGGGCTGACCCCACTTGTCACAGAACCGCGACCGTGAGGGAGCGGAGCCCTCAAGCAACTTCTCATTCGAATCTCCTGCGGAAATCGTCGAACTCGCTGCGCAGCGCGGCCAGCTCCCGTTCGAGCACGGCGATGCGTTCGTCCGGGCCGGGCCCGCGCGAAGATACCGGCGCCACCGCGGCAGGCGCAGTCTCTTCGGCACCCTCCACGTCGCCCGAGAGCAGATGCATATAGCGAGCCTCTCGCGAGCCCGCCTGGCGTGCCAGGCGCTTCACCATCCCCAGCTCGGCCAGGTGGTTCAAGGTGTGCTCCACAGCCTCCAGATCGTCGAACGAATGCAGGCGCTCGCTGCGGCTGCGCAACTCACCTATCGTTTGCGGCCCGCGCAGCAGCAGGACGCAAACAATCGCCGCCTCGCGCCGGCCCAGGTTCTGCGTCTCGGTGAAACGCTGGCCGTGTTTGGGGACGCGGCTGTCACGGCCGGTGATCCGCACGGCGAGACCCTTGAGACGCAAGCGCTCCAACGCCGTCTCAACCGTTTCTTCATCGTAGGAGACCACGGGCTCGCGGTTCGATTTCTGATTGCACGCATTCACCAGCGCGTTGAGCGACAGAGGGTAGTATTCCGGAGTAGCGATTTCCTTTTCGAGAAGCGCCCCTACCACACGCGCCTCAGCCGCATCGAGCTGCCAGTCCATTTCTACAGTTTACGTTCATGGGAAACTGGCAGTTTAACCGAATGTCCAAACCCTCCGACGCGCGGGTCGCGCTCCGCTACCCCAATTTCCTCCGCCACGCCGGTTCCCGAGTGCTGTCCGTGCTGGCTTCGGAGATGCAAGCCGTGGCCGTCGGCTGGCAGATTTACGGGCTGACGCATCGCCCGCTCGACCTGGGCCTGGTAGGCCTGGCGCAGTTTCTTCCGGGCATACTGCTCTTCTTGGTCGCCGGGCATGCGGCCGATCGCTTCGAGCGCAAACGGATCCTCGAGGCTTGCGCGGGCGGCTACGCGCTGGTCTCGGTATTGCTGTTCACCTTTACGGTTCACGGGATCACGGCGGTCTATCCTTTCTACATCGTGCTGCTGCTCAACGGCACGGCGCGCGCGTTCAGCATGCCGGCCAGTCAATCCCTGCTTCCCTCTCTCGTCGCCGAAGAGCACTTCGCCAATGCCATCGCCTGGGGTTCGTCGTGGTTCCAGGCGGCCACCATTCTCGGGCCAGTGGTGGGCGGCCTCATCTACGGCCTGGCTGCGAGCCCGATGCCCGTTTACGCGTTGGCGGCAATGTTATACGTGGCGGCGTTTTTCCTGTACTCGCGCCTGGACGTAACGCGGATCCGGCCGCGCAAGGCGGCGGCGCCGGAGATGGTGTGGGAAGGCCTCCACTACATCCGAAGGAACAAGTTTGTCTTGGGCGCCATTTCCCTCGATCTGTTTGCCGTCTTGCTGGGCGGGGCCGTAGCGCTGCTTCCGGTTTATGCGCGCGAGATTTTGGCGGTGGGCGCGACGGGGCTGGGCATCTTGCGCAGCGCGCCGGGAGTGGGTGCGATACTGACGGCTTTGGTTCTCGCGCACAGACCTCTCGGCAAGCGCCAAGGGACCTTCATGCTGTGCTGCGTGTGCGGATTCGGACTGTTCACGGTGCTGTTCGGGCTGTCGCGCAGCGTTGCGCTCTCGCTGGTAGCCTTGGCGCTGACGGGCGCTTGCGACATGGTGAGCGTGGTGGTGCGATCCACCATGGTGCAACTGAGTACGCCCGATCACATGCGCGGCCGCGTGAGCGCCGTCAACATGGTGTTCATCGGGGCTTCCAACGAAGTGGGCCAGTTCGAATCGGGGATCACGGCGCAGTGGTTCGGGGCGGTTCCGGCGGTCGTACTGGGCGGCATCGGGACGATCGTCGTGGTGGCGCTGTGGACGTGGCTGTTCCCGGAATTGCGGCAGGCGCCGGCGCGGGTTGCGGTGGGGTGAAGGGAACTTCTGGGGCCGGACCGCCGTAACTTCCTGTTGAGGTAAATCAATGGGACACGCATCTGTCAAAGCCTATAAAGGTCTCGGCATGGAAGGATTCGTGGCGCGATGGTACGCCACCACCACGCGGAAAGACCTGAAAGAACATCAGATTCTGGCGAGGCGCGTGGCGGATGAGCTTCCGGCCGGGGCCCAAGTGCTGGAGGTGGCGCCGGGACCGGGATACTTCGCCGTCGAACTGGCCAGGCTGGGCCGCGATGTTACGGCTCTGGATATCAGCCACACCTTCGTGGAGATGGCCCGGCGCAACGCCGCCGAGGCCGGGGTGAAGGTGGATTTCGAGCAAGGCAATGCATCCAATATGCCGTTTGCCAGTGAGTCGTTCGATTTTCTCTTATGCCGCGCGGCTTTCAAGAATTTCTCGGAACCGGTAAAGGCGCTCCAGGAAATGCACCGCGTTTTGCGGCCTGGTGGAAAGGCGCTGATCATTGACTTGCGCCGTGACGCCCCCCAGGAAGCCATCAACCAGTATGTCGATGACCTCAAGCTCGGCTGGGCGAGCGCTCTCAACGTAAAGCTGGCCTTTCGCTTCATGCTGCTCAAGCGGGCATATACAAGAAGCGGCTTCGAGCGCATGATCTCGCAGACGCCTTTCGGCAAGTTTGAGATCCGGGAAGACTTGATCGGCATGGAAATCACTCTGAAACGATAATGCGGCTGTGGGGCAGACCATCGCTTTTCGTGGTCTGCCGGTTGTGCGAAGGTGGCAGACGACACAAACCGATCGTCTGCCCCACCGGTGGTGCCCCGCGGCCAATTACACACGACAGTGTCGTGCGACAATAACAGTCGATGCGGCGCCGCAGCGTGGTGCCGGGTTTTGCCCTGCTGCTCTTGCTCTGCGGCTGTGCCGGGCGGACCCGCACCGAGACAACGGAACTGACGGCCTCGGTAGCGGCCAGCCTGCAAAACACGATGGTCGAGTTGGCACCGGCTTTCCAACGGTCCCACCCGAATACAAACGTCACTTTCAACTTCGGCGGCTCGGGCACGCTGGCCCAACAAATCGAACACGGCGCGCCCGCCGACATCTTTCTCGCAGCCGCGCCCAAGCCGATGGACCAACTCGCGGCCAAGGGCCTTCTGATGGCCGGTACCCGGCGGGACTTGCTGCGGAACGAGGTCGTTCTCATCGCGCCCCAAGACAACTCTTCCCTCACGTCATTTGACGGCCTGCGCGCTCCGGCCATCCGGTTGATTGCGCTGGGCGATCCGGGAAGCGTTCCAGCAGGCGACTACGGCCGCCAGGCGCTCACCGCGCTCCATCTCTGGGACGCGGTACAAAGAAAACTGGTGTTGGCCAAAGATGTGGAGCAAGTTCTGACGTACGTCGAAACGGGAGAAGCCGACGCCGGACTTGTTTATGCCACCGACGCCCGCCAATCGCACAAGGTGCGCGTGGTCGAGACCGCGCCAGCGGCGAGCCATGCGCCCGTGATCTACCCGGTTGCCGTGTTGCACGATAGCCGGAATGCCGCCGCCGCCCGCCTCTTTACGGCGTTCCTGGCCGGGCCGGAGGCGCGCGCCATTTATGTGCGCCGCGGCTTCACACCCGCCTTCCCGTGATTCCTTCCGATCTATCGCCGCTGTGGATCTCGCTGCGCACCTCTGCCTGCGCCACGGTGGCGGCTTTTGTTTTGGGAATTGCGGCGGCGTACCTCATGAGCCGTTATCATGGCCGCGGAAAGGGCGTGATCGATGGCGTGTTCCTGCTTCCCCTGGTGCTGCCGCCGACGGTGGTGGGCTTCTTCCTCCTGCTGATGTTCGGCCGCCGCAGCGCCATCGGCCATGCGCTCGAGCAGATCGGGCTCACCATCGCCTTCTCCTGGCCGGCCACGGTCATCACCGCGACCGTGATTGCTTTCCCGTTGATGTACCGGACGACGCTCGGCGCGTTCGAACAGGTCAACCCGAATCTCCTGGGCGCTGCCCGTACTTTGGGCGCGAGCGAGTGGCGAACGTTCCGCCGCGTGCTGCTTCCCCTGGCGTGGCCTGGCGTGATCGCCGGAACCGTGCTGGCCTTTGCGCGGGCTCTAGGGGAGTTCGGTGCGACCCTGATGCTGGCGGGCAATATCCCGGGGCGGACGCAAACCATGCCCGTGGCAATCTTCTTCGCAGCCGAAGGCGGAGATACGGGACGGGCCGCGGCATGGGTCATTCTCATCGTGGCCTTGTCACTGGCGGCGATCGCCGCTATGAACCATTGGAGCCGCCCACGGCTGCGCTTTCGCCTGGGGGCGGGACCGATTGTGCCGGACACCATGGCCGTCACGCGCATGGCGCCCTTACCCGAATCTGGGAACGGTGGGGAGCTCATCGTCGATGTGAGAACCGCGCGCACCTCGTTTCCGCTGAGCGTCTCATTCGCAATCAAAGGCGCGGTGCTCGGCCTGCTGGGAGCTTCCGGCTCGGGCAAGACGATGACCCTGCGGCTGATCGCGGGACTCGATACGCCCGGGGAGGGCAGCATCGTGCTAAACGGCCGTGTGCTGTTCGATTCCTGGAAGCGCGTCAGCCTGCGCCCGGCCGATCGCCGCATCGGCATGGTGTTCCAGGATTATGCGCTGTTCCCGCACCTGACGGCGAGGGACAATATCGCCTTCGGTCTGAGCCGCCGGCCCGCAGAAGAGCGGCAGCGCCTGGTGGCGCAATGGGCGAAAGTGCTCCAGATCGAGCCGCTGCTCGATCGCTATCCGAGCCAGCTCTCGGGCGGCCAGCGGCAGCGCGTGGCGCTGGCTCGCGCACTGGTTCTCGAACCGGAAGCGCTGCTTCTCGATGAGCCGTTTTCGGCGCTCGATCCGCACCTTCGCCGCCATTTGGAAGAACAGCTCAAGGAGATTCTCCGGCACTACCGCGGCGTGACCATCTTTGTGACGCACGACCGCGATGAGGCGTACCGCTTCTGCCAGGAGTTAGTAGTCCTGGCGGCGGGCGAGGTGGCGGTGACGGGATCGAAACGCGAGATCTTCGAGCGGCCGCGATCGCTCGCCGTAGCGCGTCTCACCGGCTGCAAGAACTTCTCGCGCCTGACGCAAACCGGGTTGAACGAGATTCGCGCCGAGGACTGGAACTGCACCTTGCGGGTGACGGGCCAGGTTCCCGTCGGAACGGCATATGTCGGGATACGCGCCCATCACTTGCAGTTGCGATCGCGGCAGATGGCAGAAGGTGACAACGTCTTCCCGTGCTGGCTGGCCGGATCAGTCGAGTCGCCGTTCGAGGTGACGGTGTATCTGCGGCTCCATGCGTCACCCGCCGAAGGTGATCCTGCTCACGTGGAAGCGGAGGTATCGCGCGAACAATGGATGGAACTCGCGCGCCAGCCGCAGCCATGGCAGGTGCAGTTGGAACCGGAAAAGCTGCTGCTGTTGGGGCCTTAACAAGGGGTTTTTCCAGGCCGGAGACCTGTGCTGGACAGACCACCGCTCCCTTTGGGTCGCGGCTCGGAAACGGAACGCCTACCGCACCGTGTGTGCCATCACGTACCGCAGGATTGTTCGCTGCGGACATAGCGGCGCGCAGACACATCTCCTTTCTCATCCCGCGGTGCTATGCTGCTTAGCGCGAGGAATAATCATGGCAGCAGTGAAACCAATTCCGGAAGGTTACCATTCTGTTACGCCGTTTCTGGTAGTGACCGGAGCGGCCAAACTGATCGATTTCGTCAAGCAGGCCTTCGGCGCCCACGAGCTCGAGCGTATGGAGGGTCCTGGGGGCATGATAGCCCACGCCGAGGTGAAACTCGGCGATTCGCGAGTCATGCTGTCCGATGCAGGGCGCGAGTTCAGTCCCACGACGGCGACCCTGTATTTGTACGTTCCCGATGCCGATGCCGTCTACAAGCGGGCTATCCAGGCTGGCGCCACTTCCCTCCGCGAACCCACGGATCAGTTCTATGGCGATCGCAATGCCGGTGTGCGCGACGCTTTCGGCAACCAGTGGTGGATTGCGACGCACAAAGAAGATGTTTCGCCGGAAGAATTGAAAAAGCGCATGGCGTCGATGCCGCAGCGCGCCGCGGGATAGAACCCGTCCATCACCGGTACATATACTCGCGCGTCCACTTGCGCCGGGCTGCCCCCAGCCGGGCCATCAACACCTGGTAAATACTGCTGAATCCGTCTTCGAAGCTGAGCGACGAAGCGGCCAGCCAGATGCGCCAGGCTCGGAAGGTCTGCTCGTCCACCAACTGGAGGGCTTCCTCACGGCGCGCCATCAGGCGCTGTTCCCAGAGCCTGCACGTGCGTGCGTAATGAGGGCGAAGGTTCTCGACGTCCAGTACTTCGAAGCCGGCTTTCTCGGCCAGCCGAATGGTCTCGCCCAGATGGATCAGTTCACCGCCGGGAAAGATACGGCGGCGCACGAACAGGCTGGCAGCGTCATCGCCCACCATCTGCGGGCGCGCGATCGCGTGGTTCAGGAACAAACCGCCGGGTTCCAGCAGCTCCGCCATTTTACGGAAATACTGGGGAGCCCGGCGGCGGCCGACGTGCTCAAACATTCCGACCGAAGCGATCTTGTCGAAGCGGCCCGACAGGTCGCGGTAGTCCCGTTCCAAGACGCGCACGCGGCCTTTCCCGCGGCGGGAGGCGTGCTCGAACTGCTCCAGACTCAAGGTGCAGCCGGTGGCATCAGCCCCGTAGCGATCGGCCGCGTGCGCGATGAGCGCGCCCCACCCGCAGCCGATATCCAGGAAGCGCTCGCCGGGCTGTAGATCCAGCTTGCGGCAGATGTGGTCGAGCTTGGCGATCTGCGCTTCCGCCAAATCCGTTCCGGGGGTGCGGAAGTAGGCGCACGAATAGACCATGCGCGGATCGAGGAACAGCCGGTAAAACTCGTTCGATCGATCGTAATGGAAACGAATGTGGCGAGCCGTCTGGCTCTTGCTCTGAAACAACGATTCCAAAGCCGTGGCACACCGCGCCATCACCGCGAACAGGCCGCCGCGCAGCGTACTCTCGCGTTGCTGGCCTTTCCACCGAATGGCGGCGCACAGGTCGCCATCCACTTCAAACTCGCCGCGTACGTACGCCATGGCGGCGGAATAAGCGTCGGTAGCGAGAATCTTATCAAGCGCAGCCTGATTGGCAACGCGCAACGTGAACGCGGGACGCCCGTGGCCGTTCCGGCGCTCAGCTCCGTCGGCAAACGCCGCGGCCCAGCTCGAATCAGGTACCCGAGTACCGGCGTGACCTAATGCTAGAGGCATGGGGGAGGTTACCTCGATTCAGTAGTAAAACACCGTCGCGGCCATATTTCAACTGGAAATCAATGCTTCTGGTGTTCCTGGAGGAAGACTGGTGGCCCTGTAGTTCTAGGAAGGCTATTTGACCTGTTCGTCGCGCTCTACTTTGCCATCGCGGATGTGGATGATGCGGTGGGCATGCATGGCGATATCGTGTTCGTGGGTCACCAGCAGGATGGTGTTGCCTTCCTGGTAGAGCCGTTCGAAAAGCGCCATGATTTCGTTGCCCGTAGCCGTATCGAGCGCGCCCGTGGGCTCGTCCGCCAGCAGGATCGAGGGGTTGTTGACGAGCGCCCGGGCAATGGCCACGCGCTGCCGCTGGCCGCCGGAAAGCTCGTTCGGCCGGTGGTGCATGCGTGGTTCCAGGTCCACGGCCTTGAGAGCCGCCTTCGCCTTTTCTATCCGTTGGCTGGCCGGAAGACCCGCATAGATCAGGGGCAGCTCGACGTTGTGGAGCGAGGTGGCTCGCGCCAACAGGTTGAAAGTCTGAAAAACGAACCCAACTTCTTTATTGCGAATCCGCGCCAGCGCATCGTCGCTCATCTCGCTGACCAGGTTGCCGTTGATGTAATACTGCCCGCTGGTGGGCGAGTCCAGGCAGCCGATCAGGTTCATCAGCGTCGATTTACCGGAACCCGAAGGTCCCATGATGGCCACGTACTCGCCGCGCTTGATCTCGATATCGACGCCGGAAACCGCGTGGATCTCCTGATCGCCCATGACGTATGTCTTCCACAGGTTGTAGGTGCGGATGACGATACCGGCACGCTTCAGGTCCTCGCCGCGCTGAATGAGTTCCTTCTCTGCTACCGCCGCCATGTCGTCAGGTTTTCTGCTGCGCGGCCCGGTTATCCACTTTCACCTGGCCGTCGTTTTTGAGCGTGCGGATCACCTGGTAGGTACCCGTAACGATCTCATCGCCGGCCTGGAGGCCGCTCAGCACTTCGATATCGGTAACACCGGTGATGCCAGTTTCCACCTTGTGAAACCCGGCCCGGCCATTCTTTACAACAAAAACGCCCTGGATCTCTTCCTTGTTCGCTTTCTCGGTGGCCGGATCGACGGATGCGGCCTGGGCGGTATTCTGATCCGGCTTCTTGATCAGATCGCCCTTTTCGCGGACGGTGAGCGCCTGGATCGGAATGGTGACGATGTTCTGTCGAGTGGCGGTAGTGATTTTCGCGGTGCACGAAAGTCCGGGGCGTATCTCGCGCGGCGGGTCATCCAATGCGACCACGACTTTAAAATCCTTAGCCTCCTGATTGGCGGTCGCACTTTGCGAAGCCGCGAGCCCGGTGGACCGCAGAATGGCCGTATTGCCAATCTCCGTGACGTGCCCTTTGAACGTGCGATTGGGAATCGCATCAATGGAAATATCGGCCATCTGATTCACCTTAACGTTGACAATGTCGCTCTCGTCTACCTTGATCTCCGCGGTGATCAGGGACATATCGGCAATCGTCATGATGGTGCTGGCGGCCGAATTCTGCACGCCCATCACCACCGTTTCGCCTACCCGCACCGGCAGATCGGTGACCACGCCATCGAGGGGCGAATACACCGTGAACTTGTGCAGCACGTCCGTATAACGGGCCAGGCTGGCCCTGGCCTGAGTGACTCTCCGCTGCTGCGAACTGAGCTGCGCAGCGGTCTGCGCGCGTTGCGCCCGGGCCTGCACCAGGCGGGCCTCCGCTTCGGCCACCGAAGCCAGCTGTCCTTCATACGTGGCTTTCTTCAAATCGTAATCCTGGCGGGCGAGTAACTGCTCTTTGAACAGCGTCTGGGCGCGCTCATATTCGGCCTTCATCCGTTCCAGGTCGGCCTTGGTCCGGTCGAGATCGGCCGCCAGGCTTCGCAGGTTCTCGTCGGAGGCTTGCAATCCCGCTTCGGAGGCGGAGGAATCGGCTTCCGCGGAACTCAACGCAGCCTGCTGGGCCTGCACATCCGCGGCGGGTTGGACATCTTCAATACGCGCCAGCAATTGCCCCGACCTAACCCGGTCGCCTTCCTTGACCAGAATTTCGCTCAACTGGCCCATGGCGTTGGCGCCCAGATTGATGTAGTTTTTCGGCTTAATCTCGCCCGATGCGGTGACGAGGCTGGTGAGATCCTGCCGCCCCACCTTAGCGGTTTGGACGGTGACAAGCCCTCGCTTGCCATAGACCGTGCTGCCGTAGATGCCGGCACCGGCCAGTACCAGGGCTACGAGAAAAATCAGTACCTTTGTTCTGGGCTTCACAAGACGCAGACGCTCCGTTGGATTGGCTTCAAATACTTAGACGCCGAGACCAGGGCTGGAGTTCAATCTGTATTTTACACCCTGGTACCGGCGGACCGGCCGAGCTACCTACTCCTTCTCGACGACGAAACCGGCCGGATGTTAGCGGAGCCAATCGATGGAATCGGGGGTTGTGTTCTCGCAGCGGGTGGTCGCAGTGACTCCCGAAGCCAATTGGGCGCACGCATTGGTCACGGCTGTTCGGATCGCCTCGGGACGCGTGGTGGCGGAAGCCGTGCGGCAATCGCGCTGCCCGTCGAAGGTGACGCAGACCTGACAGCGAACCCGATCCTGGTGGAAGGTCGAATAGACCAGAAAGCCGATCACCACGGCGACAAACGCAACCGCCAGCCAAGTGGTGGTCTTCATGCGAAGAAGTTCCCCATCTGCCGGAACTTAGCGTACCGATTGGATACCAGACGCTCGGGACCAATCGGCTTCAGGTCCGCGAGGGAGCCACGCAGCGCCTCTCGCAGGTTTTCTGCCGCCAGTTGCGGATTTTCCTGAGCGCCGCCGGCGGGCTCGGGCACAATGCCATCGATCAGGCCGAAGCTCTTAAGATCTTCCGCGGTCAAGCGCAGGGCGGCCGCGGCCAGTTCGGCTTTTTTCGAGTCGCGGTAAATGATGGAGGCGCAGCTTTCCGGGGAAATGACGCTATAAACCGCATTCTCGAGCATCAGGACTATGTTTCCGATGCCCAACGCCAGCGCCCCGCCGCTGCCGCCTTCACCAATGCACACGGCAATGACGGGCACTGCGAGCCGCGACATCTCGCGGAGATTGCGGGCGATGGCTTCGGCCTGCCCGCGCTCCTCAGCGTCAATTCCTGGGTACGCGCCGGGCGTATCGAGAAAGGTGATGATCGGCCGCCGGAACTTCCCTGCCAGTTGCATCACGCGCAGAGCCTTTCGGTAGCCTTCCGGCTTGGGCATGCCGAAATTGCGAAACAGCTTCTGCTTGGTGTCGCGGCCCTTTTGCTCGGCCACGATGGCTACCGGTTGGTCGTCAAATCGGGCCAGGCCGGCCACGATGGCTGGGTCATCACCAAAGTAGCGGTCTCCGTGGAGCTCTTGGAAGTCCGTGAACAGGCGTTCGATGTAGTCGAGAGAATGGGGACGCTTGGGATGGCGGGCCAACTGCACTCGCCGCCACGCGGGATGTTGCTCGGCCACGGCTTCCGCAGCCGCTGCCGGCGTGGACTTTTCTTCGGAACTCACTCCTCACATCTTAACAGCCGCCTCGAGATGCAAACCCCGTCGTCCGCCACAGGCAGCGGTGCAACCCCTCGCACCGGTTTGTTAAATAAAACGCCTGTCAGAAGAGCCGTTCCGATCCGGCAGTTGACGGCGGCGGTAAAATTTGAGTATCAACGATGAAGCGTAGTCTGGCACGAAGAGGAAACCAAAGGAGGAATTGATCATGTGTGACTATTCGCTCATGACCGTGCCCAATCGGTTGGCACAGGAGGGCGAGGAACTGGTAACACACCGGTTCCCAACGGGATCGCTGGGACTGGCATGTCCTGCCGATCTGAAACGGGCGGCTGCTCCCGCACCGGCACGCCAGAGCTTTTGGCGGGCCGTCAAGGAGTTCTTCAATCCGCCCCGGCTGGTACCGGTAGCGGCGGTTTGTATTCCGCCCGGCGCCCGGCTCCGCTTGCAGGATATCCCCGTGCGGCTGCAGCATGAATTGTGCGTGGGTCCTGAAGAAGAGGTGACCTTCACCCAGATCACCGCTGCCGCCAATAGCTACCGCGATGCCGTCCGCTTCCCCAATGGCCGTGAAGTACGGCTGCAGGAACTGCGCGAAGGGCAGCGAGTGGCTGTGGTTGACCTTTCCGTCGCAGAGGATCTCGATCTGGAGAGACTCCGCGAGGAACGGGCCGAATTCACGTACCGCCTTCGCTGACCGCCGGTCATTACACGGTTGTGGGCCGCGGGACTCGGTCGACCCGCGACCCGGCGGTGTTGTGTGCCCCGCATTTGACAGCCCCGCGGCGCTCTCCCTAGACTGAGAAGTTGACTGACCTCCACCAACTCGAAGGACTCTCCGCTGCCGATCTGCTTTCCTGGGCGTTGAAGACTTATGGCGATTCGTTCGCCATCGCCAGCAGTTTTCAAAAAGAGGACATGATCGTGATCGATCTGGCCGCGCGCATCACCCCGCGGTTCCGCGTCTTTACCCTGGATACCGGCCGGCTCCATGAGGAGACCTACCGGATCATAGAACAGGTGCGGGAACGTTATGCGGTGCAGGTGGAACCGGTCTTCCCGGATCGCGAGGAGATCGAGCGCATGGTGGCGGCGCATGGGCCGAATCTCTTCTATAGCAGTCCGGAGGCCCGCCACATGTGCTGCGATGCCCGCAAGACCCGCCCGCTGGGACGCAAACTGCGGGAACTGCGCGCCTGGGCTACCGGGCTGCGCCGGGAGCAGTCGCCGACCCGTTCTCACGTTCCGCGGGTGGAAGAAGCCGAGGGGCTCATCAAGCTGAATCCCCTCGCCGATTGGACCGCCGCGCAGGTGGCGGAGTATACACGGGACTGCAACCTGCCGGTGCATCCCCTCTATGCCCTCGGATATGCATCCATTGGCTGCGCACCGTGTACGCGCGCGATCCAACCGGGCGAAGACGAGCGCGCCGGCCGCTGGTGGTGGGAACAGGGCCAGAAAGAGTGCGGCATCCACTTCGCCGAGGACGGCTCCGTGCGGCGGGATGTGCTGGCGGAGAAGAAAACCTAATAATTAAGCCGAGACGCGGAGACGCTGAGCAACGCAAGTTTGGCAGCGGATCTGTGACGTTTGCGGGCGTGCGTTGCTCCATGAGGTTGGCGCGCGGAGGGGCCAGAGGGAACAAGTGCTGGAGCCGCCTTCGTGTCAGGCCGGGCCTTCTTTTCGCGATCCTCACCGGAAGTTTAGTCCGAGCACTTATTCCCTCTGCCAACTCTGCGCGCCAACCCGGGGAAGACACGCTGCCCCGTTACGAAACTCAGGGTCCCTGCGCCTCGGCGGTTATATATTCACTGGTCGCCAAGGGTAACATTGCGCGGACCTGTCTTTGGGCTACACTGGAACACTCGGGTCTCGTTTTCGCTTGATCGATCTGCATTCACATACCAATGAGTCCGATGGCAGTTGCTCACCTGCCCAACTGGTGGACGAAGCTGTCCGGGCCGGCGTCCGCGTGCTCGGAATTACCGATCACGACACCTTCCGGGGCTACGACCAGGCAGCGTCCCTGGCGCGCCAGGCGGGCATCGAACCAGTTTGCGGAATCGAGCTCTCTACCAAGCTGCGTGGACAATCCGTGCACCTGCTGGGGTACTTTTTCGGGGAAGACGGCCTGACGGAATTCCGCACCTGGATTCTGGAAATGCAAGCCTCGCGGCGCGACCGCAACGTGCGCCTGGTAGCGCGGCTGCAGGAGCTCGGCTTTCACGTTACGCTCGAAGAAGCCGAAGCGCGCGGGCGCGGTATGACCGGCCGCCCGCACTTCGCGCAGTTGCTGGTGGAAAAAGGCTACGTCTCCAGCATTCGCGAGGCATTTGACGAATACCTCGATGAATCGGCCAAAGGCTATGTCTATCGCCACGAGCCGGCGTTTGCGGAAGGAGTCGCCAAGATCCGCAAGGCTGGCGGCATCGCCTCGTTGGCGCATCCGGTGCGCGTGCGCGGCGATGTGCCGGCGCTCTTGCCGGAACTTTGCGACGCCGGCATGAACGCCATCGAGGCCTTCCACAGCGATCATGAACCCGAAGATACGCGCCTCTACCTGTCGCTGGCCATGCGCTACGGCCTCTTGGTGACCGGCGGCTCCGATTTCCACGGAAGCGTGAAGCCTGGCGTTCGCCTGGGTACGGGCTACCAGAACAATCTGCAGATTCCCGCTGATCTGGTGGACCGGCTCAGGGAATACGCGCGCTAAACTCGCCCGCTTCCAGGCGGCTTCCTGAGTCCGAATAAGCCGTTCGCACATAGGCGAGCGCGGCCACCGAATGTGTCTCCGGTGAGAAGACGGACTCGGTAATTTCTCCGGCTTCCTTGCCCTCCGCTGTCAGCTTGGCTCCGTGGGGGAGCGCCGCGGGCGCTTCGATGGCCACTCGTACCAGCTTCTTATTGACGTGGCCCTGCGCGCGGATGCGCTCGACGATCTCCTGGCCCAGATAACAACCTTTGGTGAAGCTCACCGCGTGCATCTGCTGGGTCTCCTGCGGCAAGTTGGTGTCGCGGATATCCTCGCCGTAGCGCGGCCGGCCGTTTTCGATGCGGACCTGCCGGACATCGGCATCCGTGGCGGGCTTGGCGCCAGATGCTTCCCACGACGGCATCCGATCGGGCGGTCCAAGAATGCGGAAGCCCGGTTGCCCCGTCACGCTGAGGTTGGCTACCGTCAACTCGCCCCACGCCAGGTGCGCATATGGTTCGCCCGGTACCGGAGCGTTTAGTGCGGCCAAAGCGGCAGCGGCGGCCGGGCCCTCCAGACCAACCGCGGCGGTGGTTGCGCTGATGTCCTCAACTTCCACTTGGTCGGCAACCTTGTATTTCAGGATTAATTGCGGGACCTTTTCGCGCAGTTCCGGCTCGGTATCGACCAGGAAGTAATCGGGCAAGCAGAACAGCGAGCAATCCGCCTGGATGCGTCCTTGCGGCGAAAGCAGGAATGCGTAGCACCCGGAACCCGGCGTCATTTTCTTGATGTCATTGCTGGTGACGTTATGCAGCAGGCGCGCGCGGTCGCGGCCGCGCACCAGGAGACGCCCTCGGCTTGAGAGATCCAGCCAGGCGGCGCCGTGGCGCAGTGCTTGGTAGCCTTCGTTCATCTCTTCCAGTTTAGAAAATGCGGCGCAGGTAGGCGGAAATCAGAATGACGATCAATCCGGAAATACCCGCGCCATACATCATGCGGGCGCGGCGCACCACATTCGGGCGCACGGCCAAAATCGCAACCGCGAAAACGTGGAGGACCAGCAGTAGTTTGACCCCGAACAAAATCAAGTAGCGCGTAGAATGCCCGGGCGTGATCAGTAAGTTGTAGGTCCCCGAGATTATGAGCGCGGCGATCGTCAGGTATACGCGAATCCGAAAACGCGCGGCTACGCGTTCTGAGACTGCCTGTTCCAACTCCGGCGTGAGCATTCCCGCCCGCGCCTGCAAATTCATCCCACCAAACAGCATGCCCCCGATCAGAATCGTGATCGACGCAATATGCAGCCACCGCATGATGGTCGAGAGGGCGTCAGTCATAAGGTTGAGTATACAATCTGGTGATGATTCACGAGATCCTTCCCGTCGGCGTGCTGCAATGCAACTGTTCGATCTTCGGCGATGAGCAGAGCCGGGAGGCGCTCGTAGTCGATCCCGGCGACGAGATTTCGCAGATCCTCGACATCATTGAGAAGCACGGTCTGACGGTCAAAGCCATCGTCATCACCCACGCGCACATCGACCACATCGGCGGCGCCGCGAAGCTGAAGGAGATCACGCACGCCCCGGTCTACATGAATCTCAACGACACCGAGCTGCAGAAGATGCTGGACGTGCAGGCGGGCTGGTTGGGGATGAAGCCGCCGGAGCCGGTCGCCATCGACCTGCCCGCGAAGGATGGCGACCGGCTCCTGGTGGGCGCGGCCGAGTTCCACGTACTGCACACGCCCGGCCACACGCAAGGGAGCATCAGCCTGTGGATTCCGTCGGAGAATAAGCTGGTAGCCGGCGACACGCTGTTCCGCGATAGCATCGGCCGCACCGACCTGCCCGGCGGCGATGGCCGCCAGATCCTGCACTCGATCCACGACAAGCTGCTGCCGCTGCCGCCTGAGACCGTGGTAATTCCAGGCCACGGCGCAAACACTACGATCGGCCGCGAGAAACAGCACAATTACTTCCTGCAGGGCCTCTGATAAGATTCTCCTCATGTCCGAGCAAAACGTTTACCCGCCCAGCCCGGCGTTCGTTGAGCGCGCGCATGTGCGTGGCATGGAGGGCTACCGGGCCCTCTATCAGAAGGCTGCCGAGAAGCCCGAGGAATTCTGGGGCGAACTGGCCGGCAACGAATTGTTCTGGTTCGAGAAGTGGTCGCATGTGTTCGAGTGGGAGCCGCCGGTGGCGAAATGGTTTGTCGGCGGAAAGACCAACGTCTGTTTCAACTGCGTCGATCGGCATCTGACGACGCGTAAGAACAAGACGGCAATCCTGTGGGAGGGCGAACCCGGCGATCAGCGCCAGATTTCATACGAGGAGCTGCACCGGCTGGTCTCCCGCTTCGCTAATGTTCTCAAGGGGCGCGGGCTTAAGCAGGGGGATCGCGCCATCATCTACATGGGCATGGTGCCGGAGCTTCCCATCGCGTTGCTGGCGTGCGCGCGGCTAGGCGTCATCCACAGCGTAGTCTTCGGAGGGTTTTCGGCCGAGGCGCTGAAGACGCGCATCCAGGATCTGGAAGCGCAAGCAGTCATCACCGCCGATGGCGCGTGGCGCCGCGGAAAAGAGGTGCGCCTCAAAGAAGCGGTGGACGAGGCGCTCCTGGAG
>DATJAK010000039.1:0-13536 GCA_035516375.1 Bryobacteraceae bacterium | reverse complement strand
TGACCCGCTGGAGCCTCTTTTTCCTGATCTCGGTCGGTCGCGGGAAAGTCTTGCAGCCGCTCTCGCCGCTTCAAGGTGAGCGACTCATGGAATGGATTTACGAGACCTCGCGGATCGCGCCGTTCACCGTAGCGACCACCGAGGCGCCGTCCTACCGGCGAGTGGCCCTGGACAGAATGCGCGCCGACGGTATGAGCGGGGAGCAAATCAAGAGGAGCGGCGCATCCCGTGGATTCGGGATTCGCGACGGACACGGCATCATGTTTGTCTCGCATACCGGCGACATTTGTCCCGCGGGTTTCCTGCCGCTGGTGGCCGGCAACGTGCGCCGCGATCGCGTCGACGAAGTCTATCGAGGCGCACCGTTGTTTAACGTGCTGCACGATCCCAGCCAGTTCGAGGGCCGCTGCGGCCAATGCGAGTATTCGGTGATGTGCGGCGGCTCACGCGCCCGGGCGTATGGCGCCAGCGGCAACCCGTTCGCCGAAGATCCGTTTTGCCCGTACGAACCCCACCGCCAGTTACCGAGCCGCGACTGAAAGAAGCGGTGCTTCGCCGCGCTTACGGGAACCGCTGGTTGGTCCAATCCCGTATGTAATCGAAGAGATTCTTCACCGTATTGGCGTACTGCCCCTTGGTTTTCTCGCAGGCCGTACAGGGCCCAAAACCATGCAGCGCGCCTTCGATCACCACGTAATCCTTGTCCTTGCTGGCCGAATTTTCGAAGATGATCTCGTCGTCGCGAATGAACTGGAATCCCCCCATTGCCGCGATCATGGTGGGCACCGAAATCGACTGCACGGCGCACGTGGTCGAATTGTTGCTCGAGCAATAGTCGATCCCATCGAGGGAATTCGCGGCCCGCGTTGCGTTGGCGCTCAGGAACGATTTGATGGTGAACAGCTTCGTTCCGGTGTCGAACGCGCGGTTCGTCGCGGCAGTCTCCGGCTGTGGGACCGCGACGCTGCGGATGATTTCGGTTTTGATGCCGCCGCTGTTGGTCAGCAGTTTTTCCGGACGCGCCGTACTCATCACCCCGGCGATGGAAGGATCGAGCATCGCAAGCACCGCGCCGCCACCGGGGCCAGGCCCTGGATTGCCCCCTGACGGAATGAGCACCAGGTCGTCGTCCGGATACGGATAATCGCCGTTCTTCATGCGCGATTGCGCGGCAAAAGCACCTTCGATCAAATCGTTCATGCGCCTGGCCTGTGCGGCGAAATAGCGCTCTTCGAATTCTTTCGAATAATGCGAAGATCCATTCGGCTGGTAGCCATTCCGCGGGTCGAACGGGTCGAGCGTGGAATCGATGAGCCTCTTACCACCCTCCACCCTGACGGCCGGGTTGAGGCTGCGCAAGGTCTGGACCGGATTTCCGGGATGGGCGTCGGCGAAAACCATGGCGTCGGCAGGCACCAGCCCGCTTAAGTTGCCGCCGCACTTCACCAATCGTTCCGGTGCCTGGCAGTATCCCGGCCCTTTCTCGGCCACCGCCTGGTAGAAGCTTATCAGCGGTCCGCCGCCGCTGTGTCCAAACAGGATCACCTTGGTGATGCCAGGTTGCGCGCGCGCGAAATCGACCGCGGCCTTCACGTCGAGCGGCGTCTCCTCCCACCGGACGGAGGCCTCGTTGTTCTGGAACCGGGTGTTGAAACAGAGCACCAGGAACCCGCGCGCGGACAATTCCCGGCAGCCGATGTGGTTCAGGTAATTCGCGGTGCGATGGGCAATGAGGAAGGCCACGTGCGGGGCCGGCCCGGCGTCCGGTTTATAGAGTGCAGCGCTCAACTGCCCGAGCCGGATATACTCCGGGTGGCTCTGCGCAAAAACGCTGGAACCGGCCAATACGGTGGCAAGCGCCACGGAGCCTACCCAGCGTGCGCATCTCATTCGAGCACCTCCTGCCGCCGATGGTGCGGTCCCGTGGCGGGTATCCATCAATATACAAGGTCAGAGAGCGGGCGCCCCGGCCGGCCGCGGCATCTGCCCTGATGACGCCCGGGTTTCGCTAAAGTGGAAAGTCAAATGGATTTGGCCTGCAGCGAAAGGGAATTACAGCATCTGCTGACCGAGGTCGCCTTTACCCGGAATCTCGGGTTCCGGGTGGACGCGATTGGGGATGGTCACTGCCGCATCCACGTGCCGTTCCAGGAAGCATTCGAGCGGCCGGGCGGCATTATCAGCGGGCAGGTGTTCATGGCCGCGGCTGACGTGGCGATGTGGCTGGCGATTAAAACGAAGTTCGGATTGGCAGACTCTTCGGTTACGGCAGAGATGAAGACGAACTTTTTGGGCGCGGCGAAAAAGGAGGCGTTCCACTGCAACGCGAACGTCCTCAAGGCCGGCCGCCGCTTGATCTACGGGACGGCAGAGTGTGTGGACGTCAATGGCCGGCTGCTGACCCATTCCACTGTCACCTATATCCGCGGCGAAAAAAGCTAGCTGGCCTGCTGCCGTACCGGATGACGAACCCCGATGCGACTACCGGTCCGCGTGCCTTTCTGTCTCTAGGTGGCCGCTTCACTCGTGGTGCTCGGCGCGCCGATCTCTAAGCGCCAGCCGCCGACCACTGCGAAGCTAGTCGGCCCGTCCCGGTGATTCCTTTAGCAGTAATCCGGCGTTTGGGATCGGTGTAGGTCCAGCGGATCGCCCTGACATGTTGGGCGTAGGCGCGGATGTACTTCATCGGCTTGCGACGTCCCGTTGCTCCGTGGCATCGAGTCGTCTGGTTCCCTGGTAGGCGTCGCGGCCGGTTCGCGATCCAGACCCCAAGCGAATAAAGACCAGTTGCTACCGCTGGGCAGGTGATGAGCACCCATCCAATACCTCCTGCGTTGCCGTGCCGGGGCAGGAAGAAGTCATCAACTACCTCGCGGAGCCCTCCCCCATCAAGCACGCCCCCAGCAACAAGAATCCAAGGGGAAGACCCAAATCCATGTTCCGCCAGACCGCAAGGTCCGAGGAATAAGACTTTGGGTTGCATAGCCTAGCGACAATCCTACGAGGCCAAAACTTATGTAGCCAATGATCGCATCAATGTTGTATGAAACGAACAGTCCTACTAATCCTTCAATGGCCTGATCGAAAATGAGCCCGCAAACAAGGCATCCCAGTGGAACCAGAAATATCTGCAGATAGAACCAAAAAATGGATGGTTCGCAATCCGCCTCTTTAACTGTTGTATGTCTCACTGGGACCCTCCACTAGTCGGCCCGCTAGCTGCTTGCTCGCCGGGGCTTCGGCTTGCTCTTGCCCTCGAGATTGAGCGCCACTGCACCGCGGATGAGCCTCTTCAACGGCGCCTCATCGACCTTTTCGCCTTCGTGGATGTCGATGGCGCGCCTGACATTCCCTTCGAGGCTGGAGTTGAATAGACCTGACGGGTCTTTCAAGGCAGCTCCCTTGGCAAATGTCATCTTCACAACGCTCTTGTATGTCTCTCCCGTGCAGACGATGCCGCCGTGGGACCAGACGGGAGTCCCCCTCCACTTCCACTCTTCGACAATCTCAGGGTCTGCCTCGTGTATGATTTGGCGCACTTTCGCGAGCGTCTTCCCGCGCCAGTCCCCAAGCTCCTTGATCTTCTGGTCGATTAATGCGGAGGCAGATTCCGCTGGGGCGGGCCTTTTCATGTGTAGCTCCAACTCTCGCGCCTATTGTAGCTGCGCTCAGGCGGTCTTCGCGAGCACTGCGGCCTCCCCGTCGGCCTTGTCCGCGCGCGGGCCGGGGCGCGCGGCGGCCTGCTTCGCAGTCTTCGTCGCCTTCTTCGCAGCCACAGAGACTCCGCACGCCGGCGAACCGCTTAAACCTGTCCGCCGGCGCGCGCCCATGTCAACTGGGTGAGCTGAATGAGGTTGCCGCAGGTGTCGTTCAGCATCGCAATGGTCGAAGCGGTCACGTCGGTGGGCGGCATCGTGAACTCGGCGCCGCGGGCTTTGATCCGCGCGTAGTCGCCCTTGACGTCGTCGGTGTAGAACATGGCCGCCGGCTGGCCCTGTTGAAAGATCGCCTGCTGATACGCTTTGGCCGCGGGGTTGTTGTTCAGCGCCAGCTGCAGCTCAGTGCCGTCCGGTTCCTCGGGCGAGGCCACGGTTAGCCAGCGATATGGGCCCTGACTGAAATCGGTCTTCTTGGTAAAGCCCAGTACCCCTGTGTAGAAGCGCAAGGCCTTTTCCTGGTCGTCTACGTATATGCTGGTCACTTTGATTTTCATTTCGTTTCTCCTATGTCACGTTCGCGGTTTGGGCCGCGCCGTTTTTTTCGCTGTCTTCCTTTTCGTCGGTGAGGATTGATCCATGCGGTCGAGGTGGCGTTCGAGAGCATCTACATGAGCGGACCAGAACCGGCGGAACGGAGCCAGCCAGGCATCCACCTCCTGAAATGGTTCAGGTCTGAGCCGGTAGAGACGGCGCTGTGCGTCCACCGTGGATTCCACGAAACCGGCCTCACGCAGCACTCTTAGATGCTTGGACACGGTCGGCTGCGACATACGAAGTTGATGCTCGATCTCGCCAACCGACTGCTGTGACGAGACCAGGAGGCTCAAGATCGCGCGGCGGTTCGGCTCCGCAATGATTTCGAATACGGATTCCACTCTCTTGGTATACTTCGCGGAGCATATGCTTGTCAAGGTATATTAAAACCCGCATCGCTGCCGGGACGAGGTAGTAGTGTAAGCGTCGCGCTGGCACTGCTACGCCAGACAGCGGGCCACCACGACGGTGATGTCATCCTGTTGGTTGCCGCCCGTGAATTGCCGGACGGCCTGGACGATTTCCTCGAGAAGCTGTTCCGCCGAAACCTGGCTTCGGCGTTTCACGATCTCCAGCAGACCAGCTTCGCCAAATTCTGCTCCGTCACTGCGCTCGGCTTCGGTGATCCCATCGGTGTAAAGCGCCCAGGTGTCGCCTGGAGCGAGGGTCACTTCCGCGGTTTTCGATTGGCCGCGCGTCAGGATCGATTTACTGCCGAGGCCCCTTTCGGGCGAGGTGGAAGCCCTCGTAGGAAAGAAAACCCATGATCACCACGGCAATCCAACTGGCCCAAACGGGAATCGGGATGTTGTACACCACCACCGGTGTGCCGAAGATGATTCGCAGAAAATGGCCCAGGGCGATCAGGAGAAAAACGATCCCCGCAGTGAGCAGGAAACCAGGCTCATTCATTTTCTGAAACCTCCTTCCGGTCTTTAGTGTACACCCCACTTCCGGAAGTGGAGTTTCCGAGCTTATCTGGCAGCAGTCGCTGCGGCCATCTTCTTCCGGTACTCCGGATAAATCGTCTCGGGCATGCCGATGGAGGCATCGCGCGGGACGCCGTACTTGGTGGTCATCTCATCGACGAAGGGATTTTTCGCGGGGTCGTAATGCGGTGCGGTGTCGCCAACGCTTCCTTCATAGGCGGTGACGCATGGCGGTCCGATGGGCGATAGCGGCGTTGGGCTCAACTGGAAGCTTCGCGACAGAACCCATGGCTCGGCCAGATAGATGGGATCTTCAATGATCGTAAGGAGAATCAGCATGTCGCCATGGCGGTAGAAACGCGTGGTCATCGACGCTTCATCGCTCGATGGCGCGCCGGTCTTGCGCAGAAACCCGGCCTTCATGTGCGTGGTGTAAGCCACCAGCGTGTTGCCTTCCCACTTGCCGGTCGTGAACCCGCTGCGCGTGTGCTCGGCGTATTTGGAGGGGTGCGGCCGGCGATCCATCCAAATGGTCATCGGCGCCCGATCCTCCCACGCGCCGATGGTGTAGGAAATGACGTTGCCTTTGAGCGGGTCGGTGTCGCTCCAGATTTTCAAACCGAACGGTCCTTGCACCAGATAAAACGCTGGCCACCCTTGGCACTGGCGTTCCACCATTTCAAGCTGCGACTCGGAGTAACTCAGCGCTCGAATCCGCCCTTCCTCATTGAGTGGAATTCCGGTGAAGTCCACCGGCAGCCCGTCACCCGTGAGGAACTCGTTGGTGCGCGGCACCCACGAGCCGGTGAGCTCCGTCTGCGCGCCGGCGGTTTCGCATGCCAGCAGGCACAGGACCGCGGCGGCGAGAAGCGGCGTGGTGGATCGGCTCACTTTGCGGTGCACGGTGTGGGGTCCCATTTTGAACCGTCCTCCTCCTTCTTGAATTGCGAAGTCACCACATACGGCTGCTGGATGTACTGCGGATCATCCACGATCGTGGTGACCAGCAGCACCTCGCCTCCGCTTGGGTGCTCGGCGAGATCGAAGTATTCCGTAACCACGGCATTCTCGCTGTAGGGCACGCCATTCTTGCGCAGATATCCGGAGCGGAGGTTGGTGGTGGTGACTTTCAGCGACGACGGCATTTGCCACTGTGCGGCGGAATTTCCCTGCCACGTCCGGTCACCGGGCGGCGAGGGCGGCGCGTTGAAACGAAACAGGCGCGTCTGCATCCCGAAATCGCTCTCGACGCGCAGCGTGTTGTCGTCCTGCCAGGTGATATGAAACCGCGTGGGCAAGCGCATGATGGCAGCGCCGCCATACGACTTGCATTGATTGCCCGAAGCTTCGTCAGCCGCCGGCTCCCAAGCGTCGGCAATCTTCCGCGCTTGTTCGGTGAGGGGAACGCGTGAGTAGTCGCCCTTCGGCGGCGTGATCATTCGCAGGCGCCAGTCTTCCGTAACCAGGGCGACCCAGTAGCCTGTGAGATCGATCGGCGGTAAGAGGTTTGCCGGACCTGTGGGGCGTGGCGGGCCAGGGGTCTGGCCGGATGCGTGCGGCAATACGGCGAGCGAGATCGATGCAGCGATTGCGGCGGCGAGGATGGTTTTCATGGCGCGTTCTCACCGATGGTGCGATACACCGCTTCGACGAAATCGTTGGTCGTCCAGGGGCCTTTGTCCGAGCCGTATCGGCGAATGTAGCCGCGCGCCGGCGAAGCGGCTTTGACTTGCTCCAGCGTGAGGCCCTGCTTCTTCAGATCGCGGACGCGATCGCGGATGATGGTGACCATGTCGCGGTATTCCACTACGTCGAGCTGATCGCAGATGCGGCCGTGGCCGGGGATGACGAGTGTGCCTTCCTCACGGGAAACGATCGGCACGGACGGAATAGCCGTATCGACGAGCTTCTGTAAAGCCGCGATTTCCCCATGAATGCTGCCGCCCCTGGCCACGTCAATGACCGGGAAGCGCGTGGTGTCGAAGACATCGCCCGCCACCACCACGTCTGACCGGCGGAAGAAGACCATCGCATCGCCATCCGTGTGGGCGGCCGGCTGATGGAACACCTCGATTCCTTCGCCGTTGAGGTACATGTACTTACGCGGCTGGTGGAAGGTTTCCGTAGGCCACGCTTCCACGGGATAGGGTGAGGGTTTGGCGCTCATGCGCGTGAGCACTTGCTCGACCGAAAGAATGGACGCAGCACCGCCGATGAAATCGAGACCGATGCCGGCGCCGCCGCCTTGGGTGAAGAGTGTCTGACCGGCTTTGGCGACCACCACGTTGCCGCCGACATGATCCGGATCGGCGCTGGTGTCGATCACGTAGCGGATGGGCTGCGCCGTGACCTTCTTAATGGCGGCGACCACGGCGTCCGCGCTGGCCGCGGCGCCGGAATCCACCACCACCACGCCATCCACCCCGATCTGAAAGCCGATGTTGCCGCCTGCCCCCGCGATCATGTAGAAGTTCGGGCGCAGTTGCAGCACTTCCAGATCTGCGGCGGGAGCCTGCATCGCCAGGCCAGCGAAGGCGAGTACGACGGCGGCCACACGCGCCATCATGCTCGCGATGCGTTTCATCGGGCTCCTCGCGCCATAACGGAATATCTTATCCCAGTCCGCGGCGGAGCGGACGGTACGCGGTGATAGTATGCTGAACCCATGCGATTTCGACCTGCGCATTCGGTGCGTTCCTGGATTCGAGGCGTTGCCCTCGCTGCGGCTCTCATTCCCTCGCCAATCTTCGGCCAGGCATCTGCGGCGCACTCGCAGATCCGGCAACTGGTGGACCGGCACGCGGAGCATTTCTCCGGAACATCCAAGACCATTTGGGAGTACGCGGAACTAGGCTATCAGGAACGGAAGAGTTCCGCTCTGCTGCAGCGTGAATTGCAGTCGGCGGGCTTTCGCGTGCAATCACCCGTCGCAGATGAACCGACCGCGTTTGTCGCCACGTATGGTCAAGGCGCGCCGGTGATCGGCATCCTGGGCGAATTTGACGCGCTGCCCGGCCTTTCCCAAGCCGCCGCTCCCGACCGCAGCCCCGTGACGGCCGGCGCGCCCGGCCACGGCTGCGGCCATAACTTGCTTGGCTCCGGAGCTGCGCTCGCCGCCGTCGCGCTGAAAGAGTACATGGAGCAGAACCATGTCGCCGGTACGCTCCGCTATTACGGAACCCCGGCCGAGGAGGGCGGCGACGGGAAAGTGTACATGATTCGTGCCGGACTGTTTCGCGATGTCGATGTCGTGCTGCATTGGCATCCCGCCGCTGAGAACGCCGTGACGAATGGCGGCATGCTGGCGATCAATGGCGCCCGGTTTCTCTTTCACGGCGTGGCGGCTCATGCGGCTCTGGCGCCCGACCGCGGCCGTTCTGCTCTGGATGGCGTGATGCTGATGGGCAATGGCGTCGAGTTTCTACGCGAGCACATCCCCAGCAACAGCCGCATCCACTACGTGATCTCGAACGGCGGCGCTGCACCCAACGTCGTTCCCGATACCGCCGAGCTCTATCTTTACGCGCGCAACCCGTCCTCGTTAGTGCTCCGGGGAATTTGGGAGCGAATCCTGAAGATCAGCCAGGGCGCTGCGTTGATGACGGAAAACACGGTGGATGTCCACGAGATCAGTGGCGACGCCAATGTGCTGCCCAACGATGCGTTGGCCAAAGTGGCGCAGCGGAATCTGGAGGAAGTGGGCGGGTTCCACTACACCATGGAAGAGAAGCGTTTTGCCGAGGAACTGCAAAAGAGCTTGCCCGCCGGTGGCGCGGGCGCCCTGGATTCTACGGCCTCGGTTAAGCCGCTGCATCCGCCGGATCCCAACGAGGCCGCTGCGTCCACCGACGTAGGCGACGTCAGTTGGAACGTCCCCACGATCGGCTTTAACGCGGCCACATTCGTTCCGGGAGTGGTCGCGCACACCTGGCAGGCCGCTGCTTGCGCCGGCATGAGTATCGGGCAGAAGGGAATGATCGTAGCGGCCAAATCGATTGCCGTCACCGGGGCGGATTTGTTCTCGGACCGCAAATTGGTGGCGGATGCAAAAGCGGAATTCCAGCGCCAGACGGCAGGTAAGCCTTACGAATCGGTAATACCGGCTGGCCAGAAGCCGCCGCTCGACTACCGGAGCAAATAGCCGCGCAATTCCCGCTCCGCTAAGATACAGGCATGGTTCGGCTCGCTGTTTTGGCGTTCGCGCTGGCCGGAGGTCTTATGGGAGCTTCCGATTTCGATCAGACCCAGGCGCAGCGATTTGCGCGTCTGGCGCTCGATTGCGTCCATCGCGAATACCCCAACAAGATTGCGCACTCTCTAAATTCGGATGCCGACGTGAAGCCGCCGCGAGAACTGACTCCGGCGTTTTATGGCTGCTACGACTGGCATTCTTCCGTCCATGGACACTGGCTGCTGGTGCGAGCGGCACGTCTGTTCCCGAAGGCTCCATTTGCAGGCGAGGCCCGGAGAGCCGTGGGGCAAAGCATTACCGCGGCAAACATCGCGCAGGAAGTGAAATATCTCTCCGCGGACGGGCGTAATTCGTTTGAACGGCCCTATGGGTTAGCGTGGCTGCTGCAACTGGCGGCGGAACTGAAGGAATGGAACGACCCCGAAGCGCAGCATTGGTACGCCACGCTCAATCTCCTCGAGCAGGCAGTGACCGCGCGCATCGCCTCTTGGCTGCCGAAACTCGAGCATCCGATCCGCGTCGGTGAGCACGCCAATACCGCCTTCGCGATGGGGCTGATGCTCGATTACGCGCGGATTGCCGGCAACGCGCCGTTCGGCAAACTGCTGGAAGCGCGTGCGAAGGATTACTACCTCAACGACCGCAATTGCCCGCTCTCCTATGAGCCCTCCGGCGAGGATTTTCTTTCACCATGCCTGGCGGAAGCCGACCTGATGCGCCGCGTGCTCGCGCCCGGTGAGTTTCAACAATGGTTCAGCAGTTTTCTGCCGCACGTGGATCTGGAACCGACCCGCGTGAGTGACGTGACCGATGGCAAGCTCTATCACTTGGCCGGCCTCAACCTTAGCCGCGCGTGGATGCTGGAGGGTATCCTCTCGAAACTTCCAGCCTCCTATGCCAGCCGCAAACACCTCACCGAACTGGCAGGCCGTCTGAGACAGGCTGGTCTCGAAAGCATCAAGGGCGAACACTACGAAGGCGGCCACTGGCTCGGCAGCTTCGCGATCTATCTGGTGAGTGACCGCGGGCTGCGTTGAACGCGAAAATTTGTACAGTCCTGCCGCCTTCCGGTCAGAGAATTGCCTAACTCAAAAGAGAGGCACTTCTTATGACCAGATCCAAACTCTGTCTTGTTATGCTTCTAGCCTTTTCCGCTTGGGCACAGTCCGGCCAGGCGCCAGACCAGGCCCAATCGGATCACGCGCATTCTCGAGGGCCTGCGGGTGAGATTGGCAGCGGCGCGGGGAATATTGCCAGCGGCGCCGGTAAAGGCGCTGGCCATGCGGCCGAGGGCGTCGCCAAAGGCGCCGGCGACGTGGTCACGCTCCACCCCATCAAAGGAGCCTCCGCCATTGGAACCGGCGCGGGCAAAGCCGGGAAGGACGTCACCGTCGGCACGGCAAAGGGCACCGGTAAGGTGGTGAAAGGCGTCGGCAAGGTCTTCAAAAAGATCTTCTAGCCCCGCCGCGGAGTCCCCGCGGTTCCTCGCAAACCCAAGCCCCTTCTGGCCGTCGCAGCGCGCCCATGTTAAAACTCTACGTCTCTGTGCCTCGGCGGTTAAACCTGTTTAGACTCGGCGTCGTCAGTTGGGCCTTCTTTTTCGAACCTACGCCGCGAATCCCGTCGAGTACTTGTTCCCTCTGCTCCCTCTGCGCGCCAACCAAATTAAGGCAGTGCCAGCCACGAACCGTCGCAGCGCCCATTCTTAAAACTCTGCGTCTCTGCGTCTCGGCGGTGAAAAACTGGCGAAGCCGGAAAGGCTATTGCCGGGCGGCGCCCTGAGCACCTGTGCTGCACGAGTTGCAGATGCCGTAAGAGCTGCCGTTACTCTGGATGAGACCGCAGTAAGAAGTCAGTTTCGAGAGCTCGGTCGCGCTTAGTTCTGCAGACGAAAACTCATTTTCGGTCACAGCGTAGCCGTTGGCCGGCAACGCGTGCAGCGTTGTTCGCCACGCGCGCAAGCCACCCGCCAGACTCGAGCTGGTCACTGTGGAGGCGTCGCAACTCGTGCTGGCCAGCAGGGCCACGGTAACACTGGCCGGCGTTCCGGGAGTCAGTGTATTGCTGAGCAGATCTGCATGCGCTGAGAGGGTCTTGAGATGATTGGGTGTAAGCGGACACGAGCAGCAGGCAATCAGCTGCTGGTCTGGGGCAAACACATAGACGTTGGCGCAAATGTCCCCGGCCGGCTCAGAGCCGCTTAGCGTACCGGCATTAGTCAGATTCAGGAAAGAATCGCCGGCGAGCAGATTTGACAGGTAGCTGACTTGATATGCGCCAGCCGCCGTCGCGAAACTTATGGCTCCGCTGTAGGGAGTCCAGTTCGTGTCTCTGCGAAAGGTCCCCACACCGTCGGCGCCGCCGTCAGAGTAATCGCCGGGCGTTTCGGTATTCCAATAAGCAGTATCCGGGAATGGGTTGGCGCCCACCGAAGGCGGAACTGTAGCGAGCCCAAAATTGAGTGATTCCCACGGCCCCGGCACTCCGAGGGGATGGTAACCCCAAGTGGTCGTGTTGTACGCCAGGCCATAAATAATTTGACCCGGCACCACGGTCCCGCCAAAATCGAATGTGACCTCGAAGGCGAGCCCTGAATAGCAGTTCCCGTCGCTAGCGCGATACGTTCCTGAATTCGGGCACGTCGGATCGTCCTCCGGCCGGAACGGGATGAAAAAGGTCTGCGTCTTAGAAGTAATGAGAGTTCCCGGAGCCGGATTGGGCCCACTATTATCTACGTTATACAGATTGAGAGTTAGCGGAAAATTGAAACCGGTTCCCGGGGAATGGAAGTCCGATTCTCTCGCCCAGTCACTCATCACCACTGTTACAGTTGTGAGTGTTCGAGTCGCCCCGCTGAAGCTTATGAGATCGCCAAACTCGGCGGTCTGATTCGCCTGATAGCCGAGGCTTGGAACATTGGGCGGCAGCGGGTTAGGGATAGAGTTGTAGATGACCTGTGCCGTCGCATTGCTGGAGCCGGCGAGCAGCAGGTAGAACACGACTGCTGTCCACAGGCCGGTTGTATTTAGTGACTCTTTGGTCATAAGTCCCCCATTTGTTTCCAGCCGGGCACGCAAGCTATCTTTTGTCCACTTCAGCACATTACCAGCGCTTCGGTTCGAATTCAATTCTCCGGAGAAAGTAGTCAAATAGGCTTAGTACGAAAAGCTCCTCCCGATCGGATCATGGCATTTTATGTTTCCACCACGTTAGGGCTACGCAGTGTGCTACTCCCGGCTTGTTCAGCAAAAGTACCAGAGCGGAATAACGGAAATCGCGAGTGGCTCGGGGGTATTTCAAACGCGAACCAGCGGTTGTCGGGGCCCGACGGTGGGTGACGGTGGAGTCAGATCGTCTGGCGGCCGCTAACAGCCACATCCCGCAGTCCCCGCACTTCCCCACAAACAACTCAAGCCCTTTCAACGGCACCCACCCGCCGCGGCCCGGCTGGCCTCTCCGCCGCTGCTACCGTGGACGCGAGAGAAATCCCATGGCCACCCAACGTCAAATCGAGGCCAACCGCCTCAACGCTCAAAAATCCACCGGCCCGCGTACGCCTGAAGGCAAGGCCGTCTCTTCACTCAATGCCCTCAAATCCGGGCTCGACGCCGAATCTCAGTTCGTCACCGGCGAAGACCGCAACGAGTTCGCCGAACTCCAGCACGAGTATTTCGCGCGCTTCCAGCCGCTCACTCCCGAAGAGCGTTTCCAGGTCGATACGCTCCTTCGCAATGAATGGATCCTACGGCGGCTTTTCCGCGCCGAGGCGCACCTCTGGGAGTACCACGCCCTGCGCGCCAGCCGCTCCGAGGGCGTGCCCCTCGGCGAAGCGCTCGTCGCTGGCAACGAAGTCTTCCGCCGCCTGCAGCGCCGCGTCACTCTGGCCGAGCGCTCATACAA
The DNA here is from genome assembly GCA_035516375.1 of Bryobacteraceae bacterium. Classification (GTDB taxonomy): domain Bacteria; phylum Acidobacteriota; class Terriglobia; order Bryobacterales; family Bryobacteraceae; genus PSRJ01. Next base: position 262 of record DATJAK010000039.1, on the reverse strand, counting down.
GGAAGCATTTGCGGAACTGGAGCGCCTCCGGCGCGCCCGCGCTTCCCTCTTCGCCGACCAGCCCGGTAGCGACCCGGACGGCATCACCACTCCAGACCAACCCCCCGCAGACGATGGCCCAGAATTGGGTTCTTCCGAAAATAACTACCGCGGCCTCACGTCTCTGCTCCTCGATTCAGTGAATTAGCGGCAGATTTCAGACTGACTGGGCGACAGCGAGTCGCAATTCCGAGCTTGCCTAATCTCCGTACGTGATGGCGAA
>DATJAK010000038.1:0-14155 GCA_035516375.1 Bryobacteraceae bacterium | reverse complement strand
GGCCCATGGAGGCCTCGAAATCGACCCGATTCTCATCCCCCTGCGCGCCGCTTACGCCCACCTGCAATGCGCGTCCAACGAGCTTCCAGGCTTCACGATGGTGGCCTTCGAGCAAGGCTGCTGCGGGAGGCGCGCGTGAATTACTACTCGATCTGGGCGATGGAATATGCGTGGGTGCCGAATTATCACTTGAGCGGCTTGATCTACGGCGCGCACAACGAGGGGCATTGCAAGCTGCCCTATTGCTACATCCTGATTAAGGGCCAGGGCCAGATCGCGCTGGTCGACGTGGGCTACAACCACAAAGCGTATGGCGAAGTGCTCGCCAACCTGTACGGCGTCGAAAACTGGCATTCGCCGCGCACCGTACTGGCCGAGTGTGGCGTCGCGCCCGAGGACGTCCGGAACATCTTCATCACCCACGCGCATTTCGACCACATGGGGAACATCGAAGATTTCCCGAACGCGACCTTTTACATGCAGGAGAGCGAGCTATCGAAGTGGGTCTGGGCCATGTCGCTCGAACGGCGCTTTCGCTGGCTGATGCTGGGAATCGATCCTGGCGACATCCTGCGCGCGGTGGACCTGGCGCGGCAAGGGCGGCTGGTCGCGGTGGATGGCGATCGGGAAAGCGTCCTGCCGGGTATCGATCTCCACGCCGCGCTTGACACACACACCTGGGGTTCGATGTTCGTGCATGTGCGCAACGACTTCTCGCCCAACTCCTCCAATAACTGGGTGTTTGCCGGCGACCTGGCCTACAAATACGAGAACCTCCAGGGCCGCGATCCAGCCGACCCGCAGTATATTCCGGTGGGTCTCGCCACTGGCAGCCAGTTCAACCTGATCATGGCGAGCGAGGCGATGGTCAAGGCAGCGGGAGGCGATTGCTTCCGCGTCATCCCACCGCATGAAGAGCGCCTGCGCGAGATCTATCCTTCGCGCATAACCAAAACGGGTCTGCGGATCACCGAGCTGGCGTTGGCCGATGGAGAGCCGAGCCGGGTTACGCCGTGAGCGAAGGTCTTCGAGGAAGATGTGCGCTGATCACGGGTTCCGTGCAAGGCCTGGGGCTCGCCGCTGCCGAACGCTTCGCCGCGGCCGGCTGTCATATCGTATTGAGCGGCCTCGCACCGGCCGATGAGGTCGCCAGGGTTCGCGCGCAGATCGAGCATACGCACAGTGTGCGCGCGCTCTATTCAGGCGCCGATCTGCGCCATCCCGCCGAGATCGAGCAGATGATGGCGGAGAGCTTGGAGGCGTTCGGCGCCGTCGATGTCCTCGTCAACAATGCGGTGGTGCGTCACGCCGATCCGATCGAAGAATTCCCCGTGGCGAAATGGGACGAAGGATTAGCCGTCAACCTTTCCGCGGCGTTCCATACGATTCGTCTGGCGCTGCCACAGATGCGCCAGCGCAACTGGGGCCGCATCATCAACGTCTCCTCAATCTACGGCTTCCGTGGCGCGGCCAACCGGGTGAGCTACGTCACCACCAAGACCGCGTTACTCGGCTTGACTCGCGCGGTGGCGCTCGAAACCTTGGGCCAAAACATCACCTGCAATGCGGTCTGCCCGGGTACGACTCATACACCTCCGCATGAGACCACGATTCGAGAGAGCATGGCTTCCGGCGGGTTGTCGCGTGCCGAAGCGGAAAAGCGCTTTCTGACCGGCAAGCAGCCCAGCGGGAAATTCATCCAAGGCGCGGACATTGCGGCGCTCATGCTGTTTCTCTGCCAGCCGGAGAGCTGCGACATTACCGGCGCGGCATTGCCGATCGACGGCGGGTGGTCTATCAGTTGAGCCTTTCCAGAGAATTGGCTAATTGGGTCTGCGGCATCGGCTTCGCGGACTTGCCGGACGATGTCGTGGCCGCGTCAAAACTGCGCGTGCTGGACGTGATTGGCCTGGCATTGGCAGGCGCGGAGACGCAGTTCGGCCGCTCGGTTCGCGCGGCCGCCCTCGCCATGGCGTCGCCGGGACCCTGCCGTATCCTCGGTACGCGCGACCAGGTGGGAATAACGGCTGCCGCATTCGCGAACGGCGCTCTTCCGCAGGCTCTGGAATTTGACGACACACATGTCGAATCCATCGTGCACATGAGCAGCCCGGCAGTAGCGGCTGCATTGGCACTGGCGGAAACGCGCTCCATCAGCGGGCGCGATTTCCTCGCCGCGCTGGCGATTGCCAATGAGATTTCGTGCCGCGCAGGCAGCGTGTCATCCGGCGAGTTGCACAAGCGTGGATTCCATCCGACGGGGCTGTTTGCGCCGTTCGGCGTCACGTACCTGGCTTCGAAACTGCTAGGGCTCGACGCCGATGCGATGGAGCGCGCGGCTGGCATCTGCGGCAGCTTTGCCGCCGGCCTGCTGGAATGCTGGGTGGATGGCACGCAATCGAAATTTCTGCACTCCGGCTCGGCCGCGCAGAGCGGCTTGATGGCGGCGCTCCTGGCTCGCGCGGGAACTACCGGACCGGCACAGGTGTTCGAAGGACGCTTCGGAATGTTCGCCGCGCATGTGCAGGATCCCCAGGCGCACCGCGATTTCAGCCGCATCAACAGCGGGCTGGGCACGCGATGGGAAAGCCGCAACTCTTCGTTTAAGCCGTTCCCGGCGGCGCACGTGATCCATCCTTACATTTCCGCCATCCTGCGGCTCCGGCAGCAGCACCACATTGAACCCCGCGATGTGGAGCGAATCGAGTGTCCGGTGGCGAGTTTCATTGTCGGCATCGTGTGCGAGCCAACCGCCGAGAAGTGGGCGCCGACGTCTGACTCCCACGGCCGCGTGAGTTTGCAATACAGCCTGGCCGAAGCGCTCTATCGCGGAGAACTCGGCAAGAATGCGTACCGCACGGAAAGCTTGCGCCACCCGGAGATCCTGGCGCTGGCGCGGCGCGTCGAGTATTACGCCGATCCGCAGTTTCCGGGCCCCGGACGATTCAAGGGCGCGGTGAAGATCACATTGAAAGACGGCCGAACGGTGGAAGAGGTGGAGGAGTACAACCGGGGATCGGCGGAAAACCCGATGACCTATGAGGAACTGCGGGCCAAGTTCGACGCGAACGCGAGCGCATTTCTGGATGCCGGCGCGCGCGAGCGCCTGGCAAGTGACATCATGCGACTCGAAGAAATACCGGACGCGCGTGTTCTGGTGGGTTAGGGTTGGTCCACCGGGCAGACCACAAACGACGATGGTCTGCCCCACGCCGGCGCAGGATGCGCGGGGTTTGGAAGCTAAATCCTTTGGATCGGTCCAAAAACGGCGCAGATCTGCGCGGGCTTACCGCAACGCCAATGTCTGCGGCGGCTCCGGGATGGCGGATATCACCTTGGCCGGATCGGCGTCGCGCGGAACCACTACGCCCACCCAGGCGAAAATCATTTCATCCCAGCTCTGTTCGCCCCAGCGTAGTGTCTTGGTCGGATCGGGGTTGTACTTGTTGGCGACGGAATTGTCCCAGTGGGCCGTCAACTCGACCTTCGTTCCCTGCGGCAAGTCGCGCGGCTTGTTCTCGAAGTAAATCGTCTGCCAACTGAAATCGTAATGCGGCACGCTGAGAATCGTCTCGGCTTCCCCGGTCGGATATTGCAGGTGAATATCCATATTCTTCCCGCGCAGGTGCATGTGCGGCTGCGAATAAATGAGCCGCACCGGCTGATTGAACACGGCGAGTGCGTGCGCCTCGTGATTCGGATCGCCCGGCGGAATCACAAACCCGGCGTCAAACACCGGAACCGTGAGCAGCCGGTACTTGGGCAGCTCTTTGGCCAGCACGAACCCGACCTTCGTCTGGTCGGTCTGTTCTTTGCCGTTGGCGGTGTAGTGCATCTCGAAGACAATGTCCGAGCCGGCCGGAATCAGCTTGGCGGCCTTGTGGTCCAGATCGAAATAGCTTTGAGTCTGCGTTCCCGGCACGTAGCCCAGCATCCACTCGTTAGCCGTACTGACGTTCGGATCCACCGGAGCCGGCGCCGCCGGACTACCGTCAGGGTTTAATGGCGGAATATATGGCTCGCCAACCTTGGCATCCTTCATCCACTGCGACCCCGGAGGCCGCACGTGCACGCTGGCGTGATGCACCACCGCGCGATTACCGGGCCGCACTTCGGCATCCACCACCCAGGTGTCCTTGGTGAAGCCCGTGGGGACAACGAAGTAGGTGTAGAGCACAGTCCCTTTGGCGGGCACGTTGTACGGCTTTTGCATCCCGAGCACCACGTCGGGCTTGATATTCCAGCCGTCGGTCCAAGTCAGGGGAGCGGGTTTGTCTTTCGGATTTCCCTCGGGCGCGCCTGCGTCGACCCATGCCGCGATCTTCTTAATGTCCGTGTCGCTCAAGCGGCGATCATTGGCGAAGTGCCCATACTTGGGGTCGGCAAACCACGGCGGCATCTTCTCGGTGAGCACCGCGGCCTTGATGGACTTGGCCCACGGGCGGGCACTCTCGTAGGTCAGCAACGAGAACGGCCCGATCTCTCCCGGACGGTGGCAGCTCTGGCAGTTCTTCTGCAGGATCGGCAGGATGTCCTTATTAAAGGTGACATCGGGAGCGGCCACGGCAGCCGTCGTAACAAGTAAACCAGCAAGGAGATATCGAGTCATGATGCGCCTCCAGGATTTGTTCACCAAGATATCACAGGCCTTGCCGGATGTGCCGCAATGGTGCGGTACAGGAGAGTGTGATGCCCGGCGAGACCAGCCCTACGCGGCGTGACCGCGCAGCGCGTTAGCTTGCGGGATATCCGGGGGTCGCTTTCACTTCGGCGATCTGTTTATTGTGCCGAATCGTGTGCAGCGGCACGTAGATCAGCCACTGATACGCGTCGAGCGTCCCGAAAATCGGGAACGGATGGACGACCGTATGCTCCTTCCAGGCGCTCTGTGTCTCCCGAGCAAAGTCTACGATCGCGACGCGCTGCCTCTCAAACCGTTCCTTGACTTGAACACTGGTGAGCCGTTCGCGCGGCACGGCTGGCGCGGGCGCTACCGCTTTGCCTTGGCGCGCCGGCATCACCCGGATGAGAAACTCTGTCTTGCCCTTTGTTTGCTCTTCCCAATCCGGATTTGGCGGAGCCGCCATTGCTTCCCGGACCGAGCCGAACAGCAGAGCTTCGGCTAAAACGATATGCTCCGCCGTTTCGCCCACGGACCAGCGATCGGGCGCAGGCTTCCAGTTCCACTGCGCTTCGGAAACGCGGTGGATGGCCGCGAGAAATTCCTGCTGCGATTCGTCGAGCCACGTCAAGACTTGACTGCGTTCTTCCGGGGAGCACACGGGAGCCATCGGATTCCTCCAGCCGCGCCTTCAGCGGGCAGTCTTACTTTCCGCTCTCGCGCGCAAGCGGGCATGAATGTGGCTCCAGCCTCCCGAGATGCCCGCTCTGTGGGCATCCGGTATCAACCCGAAAGCGGTGTGGCGGAACTGAATCATCGTTCCTCCGCCCGCCTCACTCAACCGATACTGCACATTTGAAATGACTGGAGAAGACATAAACAACGGGCCGCTGATTTCGAGCAAGGTGGGCCGCTTGATCGCCTGGACGCAGCCCCAGAAATGGCCGTTATTGTCTCCCAGATCGCGATACCACCTCCCACCCGGCCAAGCTTCAATTTTCATCGACATCGGTTGGCCATCGGGGCCTTCGCTTGATGGACCGATCTGTTCGAGCAGGGCGTCGAACGTTTTTTCCAACGACGCGTCGACGTGAATCTCTTCCTTAAAATCCAGAGTCAGATTGTCCATAGCTGGTGCAGGTGCGTTCATAATTCCTCCCGGTCTTTCTGCTCGGCCCGCTCCTTGATGCGACTGAGTTGGTTCCGCCAGTAGCGCTCAAACGTGCTCGTCCACTCGTGGAGCGGCCGGATGGCTTCCGTGTTGGTTCGATAAAACATCTGGCGGCCGTCGCGCCTCACGTGGACTAAGTGCGCCTCTCGCAGAATTCGTAAGTGTTTGGAGACGGAGGGCTGCTCAATGCGCAAGGTCAGGACGATATCCCCGACCGGCCGTTCCCGCAGCGCGAGATAGCTCAAGATCTCTCTACGGCGCGGTTCGCCGATGGCGTTGAAGACGTCCAGTGCTGCCGAGGCGCGGGCCACGAGGATGATAATACATTCCCATATAGGCATATGTCAAGGAAAAAGATAGGCCTAGCCGCGCTGGACTCTCGGCGACCCGGCCTATGGACTGGATACCCTCAACCTTCGTTGACGTTAGCCTGTTGCCCTTTTTGAGCATAAAGGCGTTACGCATCCGCGAATATGCTCGGAGTGAGGAGAATCATGCCCGAATGAAGCGCGCCATCGTTTGCATTTCTTTTGTGCTGGTAGTCTTCCTGCACGCGCAAGAACCGCTCACGAACGAAACCGTCATCAAGCTCGCCAAAGCCGGAATCGGAGAGGACCTCATCGTGAGCATGGTCAATCAGCAGCCGGGGAAGTTTGCCTTAGCTGCGGATGACCTGATCACGTTGAAAAAAGCCGGGGTATCGGACAAAATCCTGGCGGCTATGATGGCCAAGAGTGGCGCAAACGCCCAACCGGCACCAAACGCCCAACCGGCACCAAACGCGGCGGCACGGTTGAAGAGTTCGAGTGAGCAAGTTCCCGCGCCCGACACGCCCGGCGATCGAACCCCAGATCCTCCGTCAACGCCTTACAACGGCCGCACGCGCGTATTCGTGACCGACAGTCAGTCCTGGGCGCTGCGCGGCGGATGGAGCGGCGGCGAGGATAGCGGAGGCGCCGGTTACCAATCGAGTGCGGTTCGGGCCCAAACCGCGGAAATCATCAAAAACTTCAACGATCGGTGCCCGCAGATCATCGTCACCAACATCCTGCAGAAGGCGGATTATGCCATCACGTTCAATCATGACGGCGGGAAGGTATCGATCGGCCGGCACAACAAAATCGTGGTCTTCAACCGCGGAGGCGATGACATCTTCAGCGATTCCACGCGGGAGTTGGGCAATTCCGTGAAAGATGCGTGCGAAGCGATTTTGAGCCACCGGCCGTATCACCTGCCATCCTCTACGGCATCGGCGACGGGGGCTAGCCTCTTCACAAGCCCGGGCGTGTTTGATGTGACCTTCACCTCGGTTCCCGCGAATGCGTTGGTGACGATTACGGGCCAGCCGATCGGCCGAACCCCCTTCATCACCAAGCTGCCACCGGGCATTTACAAAGCAGTCTTCTCAGCGGACGGTTATGCGGCCCTGACCAAAGATGTGACCGTTGGCCAAGGCTACCCGACGACGGTTGGAACGACGCTGCGGGTGCAATGACGGCAGGCGCGACGCCGCGGATCTCCGTAGAAATGATCATCGACCTCCTGGTGGCGGGTTGGACTCAACAACAGGTGCTCGACAACTACGCGACATTGAAAGCAGACGACGTTCGCGCCTGCTTGGCGTACGCAAGCGAGATCCTTCACCGCGAAAAAGTATTCCCGTTGGAACCCGCATGACCTTCCTTGCCGACGAGAACTTCCCTCGCCTGGCAGTAGAAGCACTCCGGCAAATCGGCCTTGATGTGTTGTGGATCGCGGCGTGATCACGCGCCAGCGAATTCGAATGCGGCCACTGCCGACTCAGCAAGCAGCCAAACCTGACCCGACCGTCTGAAAAATCGGCATGCGGATTGTCGGATTCGGTAAAATCAGTTCTCCTCTGACGACCCCGCTCGCAGGGTGTATTCTGTCAGATTGACTGAGAAAAAGACATTTGGCGCAATGATGCAGTTTCCCCTAACCCTGACGCCCATTCTGGAACGTACGGAGAGACTTTTTGGCGCGGTGGAGATTGTGTCGCAGCTGCCGAATCAGCGCATTCATCGGTCAAACTACGGTGACGTCTGCCGGCGGGCGCGCCGATTCGCGGGGGCGCTGGCGGCTGCCGGGGTCGAACGCGGGGACCGCGTCGCGACGCTCATGTGGAATCACGTCTGGCACCTGGAGGTTTATTTCGGAGCGCCGGTTGCCGGGTGCGTCCTGCACACCCTGAACCTGCGGCTCCATGCGGATGAGCTGGCTTACATCATCAATCATGCCGGCGACCGTGTGCTGCTGGTCGACGACGTGTTATTGCCGGTTTACGAAAAACTGCGCGGAAAAGTGAATATCGAGCGCGTGATTGTGATGCCCACCGTTGAGCAGTCAGTTCCTGCCGGCTACGAAAGCTACGAGGAGTTTTTGGGGTGCGGTAGCGATGACTACCGGCCGCCCCAGCTCGACGAGAACGAAGCCGCGGCCATGTGCTACACGTCCGGGACGACGGGCGTGCCGAAGGGGGTCATGTACTCTCACCGCGCCATCGTGCTGCATTCTTTCTGCGCGGCACTGCCCGATTGCTTCGCCCTGTCACAAGCTGACTGCGCTCTCCCGATCGTCCCTATGTTCCACGCCAACGCGTGGGGCTGCCCCTACGCGGCTGCCATGGTCGGCGCCAAGCAGGTGCTGCCGGGTCCAAACCTGGATGCGGTCAGCCTGCTCGATCTGCTCGAAGCGGAAAAGGTCACGCGGGCGGCCGGCGTGCCGACGCTCTGGATGGGGATTCTCGACGCACTCGACCGGCATCCCGGCCGGTGGAAGCTGCAGCGCGGACTGAAAGTGTTTTCCGGCGGATCGGCGGTGCCCGAGTCGATGATCCGCGCTTTCGACCGGCACGGCATTGAAATCTTCCATGCTTGGGGGATGACGGAGATGACGCCGCTCGGCACCGTGTGCCGTGTCAAGAGCACCCTCTTGGAGCGGCCCGAGCAAGAGCGCATCGCGATCCGGAGCAAGCAGGGCCTGCAAATTCCATTCGTCGAGATCCGCGCGATGGTGGGGGAGAAGGAAATTCCGTGGGATGGAGAGAGCCTCGGCGAACTGCATGTGCGTGGGCCGTGGATCGCTGCCAGCTATTACAATCTGCCGGATCAGCACGAACGCTGGACCGCTGATGGTTGGTTCCGCACGGGCGACATCGTCGCGATTGACTCGGAGGGTTACGTCAAGATTGCTGACCGCGCGAAGGACTTGATCAAGTCGGGTGGCGAGTGGATCAGCTCGGTGGACCTGGAAAACGCGCTCATGGGGCATCCCGCGGTGTGCGAGGCGGCGGTAATTGCGATTCCGCATCCCAAGTGGGCGGAACGGCCGCTGGCCGCGGTTGTATTAAAGGACGGCTGCCAGGCCACGCCTGAGGAGTTGCTCGCGCACCTTGCGCAAAAGTTCAGCAAGTGGCAGTTGCCGGATGCGATCGTGTTCTTACCGGAAATTCCGCGCACGTCTGTAGGCAAATTCCAAAAATCCAGGCTGCGGGAAATGTTTGCGGACTGGAAATGGGCGGAGGCCGCAAAGGCTTAAGGCTTGTCGGATGCCAATCGCCCGGCCGAAACCGCTCTCGAACCTTCGCGTGCTCGATCTTTCGCGGCAGCTTCCCGGCCCCATGGCGACCCTTCACCTGGCCGACCTGGGCGCGAATGTCACCAGCATTGAGCCGTTCGGCCAAGAGGAAGGGCCCGACGCGCACAAGCTACTGCGCCTGATGCTCAGCCGCAACAAACGCAAGCTGTGCCTGGACCTCAAACGAAGCGCTGGGCGCGAGATCTTCTTGCGGCTGGCGACGGACGCGGACGTGGTGGTGGAAGGCTTCCGGCCGGGCGTCGTGGATCGCCTCGGAATCGGTTATGAAGCGGTGCGCAACATAAATCCGCGAATCGTCTACTGCTCGATCTCGGGATATGGCCAGGATGGTCCGGACCGCCTGCGGGCGGGTCACGACATCAACTACATGGCTTGCGCCGGTGTAGGCGACCAGATCGGCCTCTCCGGCGGCGGGCCGGCGCTTCCCAATCTGCAGATTGGCGACCTGCTGGGTGGAAGCCTCACGGCGGTGATGGGGATTCTCGCCGGCGTCGTAGATGCACAGGCCTGCGGCACGGGACGCTATGTCGACGTCGCCATGACGGACAGCCTGCTGGCCCATTCGGTGCTGGCCTTATCCACGATGGCCGCCTCGGGGCAGACAGCGCCACGCGGAGAGGACCTGCTCTCGGGCGGCCTCCCATGCTATAACTACTACCGCACGTCGGACGGCCGGTATCTTGCCGTGGGTGCGCTGGAGGCCAAGTTCTGGGAACGCGTGTGTGACGCTTTGGGCCGAAGCGATCTGAAAGCGCAGCACTGGGTCTACGGCGAAGACGCGCGGCGGGTTCGCGGCGAATTGCAGGCCATTTTCGAAGCGCAGACTTCGGAGCATTGGACGCGCGTGTTCCATGATGCGGATTGCTGCGTGACGGTGGTGCTGACGTTGGAGGAAGCGGTCACGAGCGACCAGATGCGGGCGCGGAACATGGTGGTCGAGACGGAATGCGAGGGTTCGGGAAAGTTCCTGGAGTTCGCGCCGCCGCTGAAGATGAGCGATTTCGATTTTGAGCCCGATTCCCCGCGTTCCCGCGAGGAAACGCGGACCGTGGAGATCCTCAGCGCTGCCGGCTATTCGATCGAACAGATCGAGAGTTTCCGCGCGGCGCGCCTGGTGGCATAGATGATAAGGTTGAGGCACTTCGAACCGGAACACGAGATGTTCCGCAAAAGCTTTCGAGAATTCGTCAGCAACGAGATCGCACCGCACTACGACGCCTGGGAGCGTGCCGGCATTACCCCCAAGGAAATCTGGAAGCAGGCCGGCGCGCACGGCTACTTGTGTACGTGGGCGGATGAAGCTTACGGCGGCGCCGGCTGCCGGGACTTTCGCTACGACCAGATCGTGAGCGAGGAATTGGCGAACACTCCCGGGATTGCGTTCGGCTTGCACTCGTCGGTAGTAGCGCGGTACCTGGACCGCCTGGGAACGGAAGAGCAAAAGCGGCGTCTGCTGGCGCGCGCGGTGAATGGTGACGCCATCCTGGCGCTCGCGATGACGGAGCCTGCGGCGGGGAGCGATCTCGCCGGCATCCAGACGCGCGCGGAGCTCCGCGGCGACCATTGGCTCCTCAATGGATCCAAGACGTTCATCTCCAACGGCATCATCGCGGACATCGTAATTGCCGCCGCCAAGACCGACACCGCGAATCCACGCGCGATCGGTCTCTTTTTCGTGGAGACCGGCATGCCCGGGTTCGAGCGCGGACGCAGACTGGAGAAACTCGGGTATCACGCGCAGGACACGGCCGAGCTTTTTTTCCGCGACGTCAAGATTCCCTGTGCTAACGTCCTGGGCGATCCACGCAAAGGCTTCCAGGCCATCATGCAGCTGCTGGCCGACGAGCGGCTGGTGTCCGCCTGCGGCTCACTGGCGCTGGCGCGCGCCGCGTTCGACCTCACGCTGCCCTACGTCAAGGAGCGCAAAGCCTTCGGGCAAGCCATCGGGGAATTCCAGAACACTCGCTTCCAATTGGCTGAGATGAAGACCGGGCTGGACGTCGGGCAGGCGTTCGTGGACCGCAGTGTCATGGAGTACAACGCCGGCGAACTGAGCGCCGAAACCGCGGCTGAGGCCAAGCTGTGGACAGCCGAACTGGCGGGCCGCATCACGGACCAGTGCCTGCAACTTTTTGGCGGATATGGATACATGTGGGAGTATCCGATTGCGCGGCTCTATGCGGCCGCGCGCGTTCACCGCATCTGGGCAGGCACGTCGGAAATCATGAAGGAGATCATCGGGAGGTCGTTGCTGAAATGACCGAAGCCTATATTTACGATGTCGTGCGTACGCCCCGCGGTAAGGGAAAGCGGTCTGGCGCGCTGTACCAGTCGACGCCTGTATCGCTTGCGTCCAGCGTGCTACGGGCCATTCAACAGCGCAACGGGCTGGATACGGCTCTGGTGGACGACGTGGTTCTGGGTTGCGTCGAAGCCACCGGTGAGCAGGGAGCCGACATCGCGCGATCCGCGGTGCTGCTCGCTGGATATGCCGAAACCGCAGCAGGCGTGACGGTGAACCGTTTCTGCGCTTCGGGGCTGGAGGCCTGCAACATGGCCGCGGCGAAAGTGATCTGCGGCGAGGCGGACCTGGCAATCGGCGGAGGCGTGGAAAGCATGTCGCGCGTGCCCATGGGTTCGAGTGGAGGCGCGCTGTTCGACGACCCCAGCGTGGCGTTCCCGGCGCACTCGGTGCCGCAGGGCATCTCGGCCGACCTGCTGGCCACCCTGCGCGGGTACAGCCGCAACGATCTGGATTGCTATGCGCTGCAGAGCCAACTCCGGGCGGCGGCGGCTCAGCGAAACGGCTATTTCCAGAAGTCTATGGTTCCGGTGGTGGATATGAATGGCGCGACGATTCTGGATCACGACGAGCTGATCCGGCCCGATACGACCATAGAAGATCTGGCACGGCTGGAGCCCGCCTTCGCCGCTATGGGCGAGAAATTCGGCTACGACGCGACCGCGGTGCAACGGTATCCCGGCGTGGAAGCCATTCGCCACCTGCATCATGCCGGAAACTCCTCGGGAATCGCGGACGGCGCGGCCGCGGTCCTGATCGGCAACCGCGAAATGGGGCGCCGTCTGGGTTTGACGCCGCGGGCGCGGTTCCGTTCCTTCGCCAGCATCGGGAGCGAGCCGTGCATCATGCTTACGGGTCCGGTGCCTGCGACGAAAAAGGCTCTGGCGAAGGCGGGCATAGCGGCGAGCGACGTGCGTCTGTTCGAGGTGAATGAGGCCTTCGCCGCCGTGGTGCTGTGCTTCATGGAAGAGGTGGGCGTGCCGCACGACCGTGTCAACGTGAACGGCGGCGCCATTGCCATGGGCCATCCCCTGGGGGCGACCGGCGCGGTCCTTCTCGGAACGCTGCTGGACGAAATGGAGCGGCGGAACGTCGAGACCGGAATTACCACGCTGTGCGTCGGCGGGGGCATGGGGACCGCAACCTTGATCGAGCGCGTATGATCGCAGTACTGAGCGGGCTTTCGTGGGAGAAGTTCGCGGCGGAGGCCGAAGCGGCGATCACCGACCCTGGCGTTCGGGGTGTCGTGGTTGCGGCCGGCACCGGGCTGGGCGACCGCGACTACCCGAGTGACACAACCCGTCTCGGAAACGTGTTGCGGAGAATTGAAACCAGCGGCAAGCCATTCGTCGCAGCTATCGCTGGCCGGGCGATCGGCGCGAGTTATGAAATCTGCCTCTCGTGCCACTATCGGGTCGCGGCCGACGATAACACAACGCACATCAGTGTTTGGGACGCGCAGTCGGGATTGATGCCCGGGCTCGGGGCCACGCAGCGGCTGCCTCGGCTGCTCGGCGTAAAGCCGGCGCTGTCGTTGTTGGAAGGGCGAACTCTGAATGGGCGCGAGGCCAAAGAAGCTGGATTGGTTGATGAAGCGGTTCTTCCGGATCGCCTCATGGCGGCTGCGCGCGAATGGATTTTGACCGAGAACAAGACCGCTCGCATTCCGGGTAACATTGCCGCGCCGCAGTTCGGTGTCGCCTGCGCCCTCCTGCGCGAAAGAACTCTCGGGCTCTACCCAGCCCCGCTGGCAATCCTGTCGAGTGTATTCGAGGGCTGCCAGGTGGATCTGGAAACCGGACTGAAGATCGAAGCGGGTTACTTCGCGTACGTGCGCAGCACGCCCGAGGCGCGCAACCTGGCACGGCTGCGCCAGTGGCGCGAGGAACTGGATTGCCTGGTTGGGCGGCCAGCCAGCGTCCCGAAGTCGCGCTTTTCGAAGATCGGCATTCTCGGCGCTGGCATGATGGGCTCCGGCATCGCCTACGTTTGCGCCGATGCGGGCCTTGAGGTTACCTTGCTCGACACCACTGCCGAGAACGCCGGGCGTGGAAGGGCCGCCGCCATCGCCGCCTTCGATAAGCGCGTGGCCAAGGGTGGGCTCACCGCGGAAGCACGCGACCGGGCAGCGGCGCGCATCCTCGACACCTGCGACTATCGAGATCTGAAAGAATGTGATGCCGTCATCGAGGCCGTGTTCGAAGACCGAGTCGTCAAAGCCGATGTCATGCGCAAGACGGTAGCGGTCACCGGAGATGCAATCTTGTTCGCCTCAAATACGTCGACGCTGCCGATTACCAGTCTGGCGGAGGCGTGGCCGCGGCCCGATAACTTCATCGGGATGCACTTCTTCTCGCCTGTGGACCGCATGCCGCTCATCGAAATCATCCGCGGAAAGCGGACCTCGGACGCTTGCCTGGCGCGTGCCCTCGATCTTGCCGGA
>DATJAK010000037.1:0-22689 GCA_035516375.1 Bryobacteraceae bacterium | reverse complement strand
CCGATCGTCTGCCCTACAGCACGTGACGGCCGTTACCGCCGCGAAGCGTTGAAGCAGTTTGAAGCACCCAATGCTCGGGATGCAGCCGAGTACCCTGGTGGGACAGGCCGTCGCCTTTCAGCGGCCTGTCTTCCCGGGCAGGCGACAAAAACCGATCGTCTGCCCTACAGCACGTGAGGGCCGTTACCGCGGGCCGGCGTCTGTTTCCTCGCTACGATCTGCATTCGCCGAATCCCCTGAATGCAACTCGCACTCAACCGTCAGTTCGCTGCCCGCGACGAAATACTCCGTATAAGTCGACGGACACCGCTCGGTCGCCAGTTGTCTGGATTCCGAGCAAAGCCTCGCGCTGACCACTCCGGTAGGTATGGGAAAGTCCTTGGCGTTTCGATAGCGGCTGTACTGGGCGGCGCGTTTCATAAACTCCGCCCAAATCGGCAGCGCGGATTTGGCGCCCTCTAACCCCAAATCGCGGTAATCATCAAATCCTACCCAGACGATCGAGAGCAACTGCGTCGTGAAGCCCGCAAACCATCCGTCGCGCGAGGTGCCCGTCTTTCCTGCCGCTATACCTCGGAACCCGCGCGCCCACACGCCGGCGCCCGTGCCGCTGCGAAGCACTTCCTCCAGCATGTTGACCATGAGATAGTTCACACGCGGATCCAGCGCCGGATGGCTCTCCGGCCGGTCTCGATACAGCACTCGCCCATTTTGAGATTTCACCGTCGTCACCATGGAGGGCTTCACATAAACTCCGCCGTTCGCAAACACGGTGTAGGCGCCGGCAATTTCAAGCGGTGTGCACACGTAAGCGCCCAAAGCCACGGCCGGCGTGGGTTGGATGCCATTGTTCAAGCCGGCTCGCCGCGCCATGCTCACCACGGCTTTATACCCAACCTCCTGCGCCAGGCTGACCGTGGCCACATTGAGCGAGTGCGCCAGCGCCTCCCGCAGGCTAACCGTTCCGAGGAAATCGCCGCCGAAGTTGCCCGGCCGATATTCCTGATTGCCAAAATGAAAGGTACTGGGTTCGTCCTCCAAAGTGGTTGCCGGCGTAAACACCTGCTGTCCGCCGGTTAAAGCGGTATTGAGCGCCGCCGCATACACGAACGGCTTGAATGACGACCCTGGCTGTCTCTCGGCGGTGACGTGGTTCAACTGGCTGGCGCCGTAATCCCGGCCGCCCACCAGCGCCCGGATTTCTCCTGTATGCGGATCAAGCGCAATCAGCGCCACCTGCGGCTGTCCCGCCGGTACCGGCGCATCCTGCTTGCGCCGGCGGAGTTGCGCATCCACATTCTCCATGCCGATCCGGACGGCATCCACCGCGGCGCGTTGCAGGTCCTCATCGAGCGTCGTATACACTGATTCCCTGCCGGGTTCACGATCCCCCAGCCGATCTTGCACTTCTTCGTTTGCCAGGTCGAGGAAGTATTGTGAGTCGACGCCTTCCATGCCGCCCGCAGCTATCCCGAGTGGGGCCGCGGCAAATTGGGCGTACTGCGCATCACTCAACCGGTGGTTCTCGCGCATGAGATGCAGCACCAGGTTGCGGCGGTCTAAGGCGCGATCGGGATAGCGAAATGGATTGTAATAACTGGGCCGCTGCACCAGGCCGGCCAGGACTGCTGCCTCGGGAACGGTTAGCTGCGAGATATCCTTATCGAAATAGACGTGCGCAGCCTCGCCAAAACCATTGATGCTGAATGTACCGCGCCGGCCCAGATAGACCTCATTGGCATAGTAAGTGAAGATTTGCTGCTTGGTGAGCTTGTGCTCCAGGTGCATCGTGAGCAGTAACTCGGCAAATTTGCGCCCCCACCTCTTGTCGCGCCCAAGCCAGATGCCCCGCGACAGTTGCATGGTCAGCGTGGAAGCGCCCTGTTCCTTGCGGCGTTGCTTCAGATCTACATAGGCGGCCTTCATCACGCGCAACAAATCGAACCCGCTGTGTGAAAAGAAGTGCTTGTCTTCTGTCGACACCACGGCATCGACCAGAGCGGACGGGATTTCTGAGAACTGGACCAGGCGCCGTTTTGCGCGATCGCGGTCCGACAGGTTGGTGATGAGTTGCGGTGCGAATTCGTATGCTGGCCGTTGGGTACCGTCGGCCATCGCGATTCGTGTGACCTGGCTGCTTGAGAAATCAATCAACGCCGGTTCCTGATTGGGATTGGCGGCAGGGTTGGGAAAGATACCCAACGCGTTTGGATGTATCTCGTACCAGCCAATTGCATTGCCGGAGCTCAAACCGTAGCCGTGCTCGCGTAACCAATCGACCAACTCTAGTTGGGACACCCGGTCTCCGACCGCTATCGTGCGTGGTAGAGCATAGATGTTTAACGTGGTCGCGAAAATGCCGGCGCGCAGCCTTTCATCCGCTATCCAGGCGAATTTGACGTAGAAGAAAAGGAAGACTAGAAGTACTGCCGTGACCGCAATCGATGTGCCCTTGATGCAAGCTTTGGCACGAGGTCCTGGATTCCATTCGAGGCGTTTGCGCCAACTCGGAGTCTCCGGTGGGGTCTCCCTGTTTATGATACTGACGTTATCTGACACATAGAGGCCTCTCCGCCCGAGGTTGTTTTTCGGAGCAACCAAGGTGCCAACGGACACTGGCCATGATTTTTCCAGTATTCACCGATACGTTGTGGGACAGGCCGTCGTCTTTTGCAGCCTGCCCGTGCTCGCATGTATAATCCTCGCATGCGATTTCTTCTCCCCGTGCTTTTGGCCACTTCTCTCTCGGCTGCTACCGTCGATGGCCTGAAGATTCACTCCACCACCACCGGCAAAGGGCCGAACACCGTCATCCTGGTGCATGGCTGGACTTGCGACGAGACCACCTGGAATTCCCAGGTGCCCGAACTCGCCAAACAATACCGAGTCATCACGCTCGACCTGCCGGGCCACGGCCAAAGCGCATCCCCCAAAGATGGCAAGTTCACCATGGACCTGTTCGCCCGCGCGGCAGAGGCAGTGCGGAAGGAGTCCAAGGCCGATCGCGTCGTGCTGGTCGGACACAGCATGGGCACGCCCGTGGTGGTCCAATACGCGCGTCTCTACCCCCAGCACACCGCGGCTCTGGTGTTCGTCGACGGTCTGGTGAACATTCCGAGAAACGGCCGCGGCGCAGCGCCTAATCCGCAGCAGATGGCCGGCCCGAACGGCCCGCAGGCTCGCGAACAAATGATACGCACCATGTTCTCCGGCTCCACCACGCCGGACATGCAGAAGCACATCCTTTCCATGATGCTGGCGCCGCCTGAATCCACGGCCGTGGGCGCCATGAATGCCACCTTCGATCCGGCCATCTGGAAGGAGGATGTGCTGAAAATGCCGGTCCTGGGGCTCTACGCCGACCACTCCGGCCTCGGCAATCGCGACTACATGAAGGAGCATTTCCCCGCCATGGAGTACACGGAAATTCCCCAGACCGGCCACTTCCTGATGATGGAAAAGCCCGAGGAATTCAACCGGCTGCTGTTGGCGTTTCTGGCGAAGCAGACTTACTGAACACCTGCGCGATGCGTCCGAGGGCGGCTTCGCCATCGCGCTCACCCAAATCAATCCAGCGGCGGATCGTGGGCTGCGACCAAACCAGCGCCGAGCGCAGCGAGCCCAGCCGCTCCGAAGGCTCGATCAAAACCACCGGCAGCGCAGCGCTCGGACGACGAGGCCGCGTCACGGCCCGCAAGATCCGGAACGGCAGGCCCTGAAGGCAATTCATGGCGACTACTCTGGTGGCGCCCATTTCTTCCGCGGCCCAAACCGGCAGCGCACCCATCAATCCGCCATCTACATAGCTGCGGCCGCCGATCGCGACGGGCGGAAACAAGAACGGTACCGCACAGCTAGCCACCAGATGCTGCCATTCGACTTCACCATCGCGCACCAGCCGCACCCGCAAACTGGGCGCTTCCACGATAGTCAGGCCGAAGGGGATCTGCGGGCGGAAGCGGGAAGTCATGTCGCGCGCCTGCGCACGAAGCGCCTCGGGTTGAAAGACACGAATCGCAGCGACTGATGAATCCAGCCAGATCCGCTCGATCTCTTCCGGTCGGGCGCCGCCGGCAATGGCCCAGCCGTTCAAGGCACCGGCGGAAGCGCCCACAACCAGGTCGGGACGAACGTGGGGCGCCAGTGCCTTCCACACGCCCACTTCCCACGCTGCGTACATTCCGCCCGCCGAAAGCACCAGTCCAGTCGTCACATCTTCATGGTATCGACGTATGATGGTAGCTGCACCGATGCTCAATTTCCGCGAATTCGAAGCAGGCCCTGACCCGTTCGGCCGCAAATACCAGGTTTTCTTTAAGTGGCTGCAGACAGCCATCTCCACGCGTCACTCCGACACCGTGGACGTGAAATTCGTTCTAACGGATGACCAGGGCGAGCGCACCGAAAAGGACATCGCGCTCCCGCACGCCGATCTGCTGCGCGTGAGTAAAGAAATCGGAAGGAGCATGGACGATCCGTGGTGCTCGCGCATCGCGGCAATGCACCTCCGCTATCTCGTGGAATCCGGCGAGGACATGGAGAAGGACCTGGTGACGGTGCTACCAGCCGACCTGAAACGCTACGCCACGGAGCTGGCGCAGACCGAAAAATCGGAAGTCGGCGCTCGCTAGGAGCGCCCACTCTCTCATGCTTGCCTAATACTGGATCGTCGGTGCACTGCCCGGCAGCGTGTAACGAAGATCGAACCACACGGCATTCTGCTTCGCGTTCTTGGGCGCGCCTGGGGCCACGTACCAGGGGTTGCGCCAGAAGTACGCGTAATCCAGATAGAAGGAAACGGCGCCATACTTGGGGTCGTTGAAGAAGGTTTGCGTGATACCGAACGTGCCTTCCTGCATCGTACGGTTCTGGCTATTCGGCGAACCGCGATAGCCGTATCCGATCAGCGATGTGTTATTGGCGTCCAGAGCCGTGTCGCGTCCCACGTAAATCCCGCCGTAGTAACCGTAGATTTGGGTCTTGCCCACCCTGGTTTCAAACCCATCCACGGTTGAGCCGGAATGTAAGAGCGAGGGGTTGCCGCTCGCCTGCAGGATGAAGTTCGGTGCTTCGCCGAAGAGGTACCGGCCGGCGCCGTCGCTCCAGAAGTTGTTGGTGATCAGCCGGAAATTCTTGAAGATTTCGAAATTGCCATTGACGGAGCCGCCGCCGCCGGTCTTCGTGAAATACTGTTGCGCTCCCGGCCCCGTAGTGCTCGGATTGAAGATCTTCGCCGTATCCAGGACGCCCGCGATTTCGAAATGGATGTGCGCGCTGGGATCGAAGGCCAGCTTGCTGATGATGTCGGGGTGCACGTTCGAAATGTTGAGGCCAACGGCTACGTTAGCATCGAGCTCGGTCGAGGTCAGCCCGCCCAGCGCAGCAGGTAATGTAGGGTTGGCCGAGCCGCCAGAGCCGCCAAAGTACTGCGAGGCGTTCTCCAGCGAAAGCCCCCAGGTCACTTTGTTGCTCGGATGATAGACGAAGCGATAGCCGGGGATGCGGCCCCAGGTCAAGCCGTTTAGGTAGTTGACGTCGAACTCCTGCCCGTAGAAAAGATCGCCAGGCAGCGGCGAGATCTGACGCCGGTTAGGAGTCATCATGCTCCACGATTGGCCCGCCAGGAACTCAAACTTGTCCTTACGAACTTGCACCCAATAGAGCCGCACGCGAAAGAGCTGGCTGTTGCTGGTCACCAGAAGGTTGTTGGCGGCGTTCTGGCCCACAAAGTCCGACTCCCAGTAGCCCAGAACGTGATAGCCCTTGTAGGTGGAGTCGAACCGCACGCCGATACGCGAGTTCTGCACGCTGATATTGTTGCTGGTCAGCCGGCCGTTGGGCAGGTTGTTGTTGTACGGATAGTTGCCGAAGTTAGTCGCCAGTCCCGCGCCGGAGTTGGTGCTGCGGAACGTGTCCGTTGCGTCCATGAAGCCCACCGGCGTGATCGTCGAAGCGCCGATGCGAAGCTGCAACGGCGAATCCGGGATTTGGTTGGCCGCCGGTTGTTGCGGATCGGGGAGAGGCAGCGGCTTCGCGACTCCTGGCGCCGGGGCCACGCCGCGCGGAATAATCGGCACCGTTGAGGCTACGTCACCCAGGTTGGGAGCTTTATGCTCGGGCTCCGTTGGTGGCGCTGCCTGGGCTTCCGCGGCAGGCGTAGCGTTCTGTCCGTTCTGCGCCTTCTCCAGCAATTTCTGCTGGGCTTCCAATGTGGCGCGCAGTTGTTCGATCTGCTTCTGCTGCTGTTCCAGTTGCGCTTTTAGCTGCTGAAGCTCCGCCGACTGGCCATCTGACGCCGTTCCCAGCGGCTGCGAATTATCCGCAGCCCATCCGGCCGAAACCAGAGCCGCGCAAACAAATGCAAGACTAAAGCGTCGTAGCTTGTTCATAGATCCTTTTCTCGGTAGAGAGTCAACCGCTGTACGTTCCCCAGCGCTTCAACTCCCGCATGGACAAGCTTCGACGGCGCAACACTACCCTGCCGCCACAATCTTTTCTGTCCCGAGAGTTGAAGGACTCAGCCTACTTAAGGAATGTTATTTTACGATGACGATCCGGTTAAGAACTCGGCGCTTCCGCCCTCGCGGAGTCAGGCCGTCAACAGCGGGTACGGGCAGTACTTTCGGCATTTTCGGAGCGACACTGCAGCCTACGCGCTCCCCGCCTTCACGCCCCAATCCTTCTCGGCGGCCTCGACGCTTTCGTACCGCGGCACCAGCGAGTCGACCTTCGAAACGTGTAGCAGGGACATCACACGCTGCGACACGTTCGCCAAGGCAAATCGCTTTCCATGCCGCTGGCAGGATGCATACGCGCTGAGGATCGCTCCCAGGCCCGCCGAGTCCATATACGGGACGTCCGACAGCACGATGATCAACGCGTTGCCTTGCTCCTTGCGCAGTTGGTCCTGGAATTCAAACAACGTGTTGAGAGTGAGCGGACCGCTCAAATTCAGAATACTCGCGCCGCTCGCACCCTGGCTGCACCGAACCTCGAATTTGTCCATGGATTCAACCTTACTAAATCCAGATGACAGTTTTGTTACAACAGTGCCGCTCCTCGATCAATCGCGCGGCCCCGTCCCGTTTCCAACTTGGCTCGTATAAACTGATGGGAATCCATGCCGCTCAAAACCATCGCAATTCCAGCCGCGAGCGGGCTCATTTGCCTGAGCCTCGCACTGGCTGCCACGGCTCCCGGCCTACCGAAGTATGAGCCCGATCCTTATTGGCCCAAGCATCTGCCCAACAACTGGATCCTCGGGCAGGTTTCCGGCGTGGCTGTGGATTCGCATGACCACATCTGGGTGATTCACCGGCCGCGCACCACCGACGAGCACGATAATTACCTCCGCGACAAAACTGCTGATTGCTGTACGCCGGCGCCGCCCGTTCTGGAATTCGACCAAGCCGGTACTCTCGTCCAATCCTGGGGCGGACCGGGACCGGGGTATGACTGGCCCGATACCGAACACGGCATTTTCGTCGACCAGAAGGATAACGTCTGGATCTCTGGCAACGGGGACAAAGATACCAACCTGCTGAAATTCACGAAGACCGGCAAGTTTCTGCTCCAGATCGGGCATCACGGCACGACCGGCGGCAGCAACGATACCGCAAACGTCAACAAGGCCGCGGGCATAGCCGTGTATGCGCCATCAAACGAGGTCTTCGTCGCGGATGGATACGGGAATCGGCGGGTGATCGTGTTCGATGCCGATACCGGCGCCTACAAGCGGCATTGGGGAGCGTACGGGAACAAGCCCGACGATAAGGCGCCATTCACGCGTATCTACGAAGGTCCCGGACCGCCGCAGTTCAGCACCGTGCACGGCATCGCCATCTCTAACGACGCGTTGGTTTATGTCGGCGATCGCGTGAATAACCGCATTCAGTCGTTTCGCCTGGATGGAACTTTCGTCAAAGAGGTCTTCATCGAACGCAAAACCTCAGCGCGTTTTGGCACCGGCTTTGGTCTCGCATTTTCACAGGACAAAGCGCAGCGCTTCTTCTTTGTCCCGGACGGAACGAATAAGAAGGTGCAAATCGTCGACCGCGAGGCGATGGAGGTGGTAGGCTTCTTCGGCGGCTACGGCGGGCATGGCCTGGGCGAGTTCTCCCACATTCACAGCATCGCCACCGATTCCAAGGGAAACATCTACCTCGGTGAGGTAGATACGGGCAGGCGTGTCTATCGCTGGAACTACAAGGGCATGAGCCCGCGCTAGAACTGGACCAACCCTGTGGGGCCAGCCCTTCCGGGCTGCCGCCGCGCTTCCGGCGGCGCGCCGGGCAGAAGCCCGGCGGCGGGCCGAAAGGCCCGCCCCCACTAATCGCCGAAGCTGCCCACTTCCTCGCGGTCTTCGCTGGTCTTCGGCGCCGGCGCGATCCCGCCGATTTGCACCAGGTCCGGACCAGCCTGCTCTTTGAGCACGTGCTCACGATACAACTTTGCCATGCGCGCGTCATCGGCAGAAAGCTGCAGCTTGGCATCGCGCGCGCGCCGCTTCTCTTCACGGGCAGTTTTCGCGATGCCCAAGCGATCCAGATCGTGCTGCACTTCCTTAGTCACGATCTCGTCGCGCAGCACCAGCGAGTGTTCCTTAGCCTTGAGCGGTACCTGCTTGTTGCCGGCGAAGATTTCGTGCCGGCCCTTTTCCTCGTACCACTTCGTCAGCGTGGCCGTCATGTGCATCTTCTCGATGATGTTGCGCCAACCCACACCGGTGTTATACGCGCAGAAGGAAATCTCACCCTCCTGCGTGGCGTAGGGGATGATGCACTGCTCAGTGCGCCGGAAATCGTAATTGAACAGATCCTGGAACCACATGCCGGCGATGAACAGGAAATTCCACCGGTCGCGGCGGCGAACTTCGATGTCTTCGCGCGTGCGCGTCTTGCCCACGTTGCCGTAGCTCTTGCCGGTGGCGCCGAAGGTCTTGTCTAATTTCTTGTACCAGTCCGCCAGCCGGAAATGCGTGGGCGCCTGGAAGGGATCGTAGTTGCGCGCGGCAGCCAGGGCCATGCCTACAATCGATAGCCACTTCCCACGGGCCGCGTCGTTGATGCGGGCCACATCTCGCGCCAATTGGTCGGCGTTGATGAACGCCGTCACCGGCGCGCGTTCGCCGGTTTCCTTGTCCACCATCACGGCCATACCCACGCCGCAATTGGGATGGCAACCGCAGCTCAACTGACCCCATCCATACGAAGGCCCGTGTACCAGGTCGCTCCAATCGGAGAAGGTCGAAATGAAGGAGATCGGGAACCAGTCGCGCGCCGGCACTCCCAACCCCATCTGGTTCTTCACGTCGTGCGCCAGGTGCGATAGTGTGTAGCGCTGCGCCATGCGGCGTTCGTCGGTAACCGCTTCGTCGCGGCCAGTGAAGGAGACCGGCTGGAATGAAAGGAACGGAATCTTCTTGGGGTTGTCGAGGGCAAACTGGATGATGCGGCCCACCTGCTCGTTATTGATGCCGTTCACCAGCGTGATCACCGGGATGATATCCACGCCGTTGGAATATAGATTTTCGATGGCCCGCAATTTCACATCGAACAGGTTGCCGACCGCGCGGTGCGAGTTTGCGGCATTGCCGATGCCGTCGAACTGCAGGTACGCGTAGCGCAGCCCGGCGTCGGCGGCCTTTTTGCAGAATTCTGCGCTCTTGGCGAACTCGATCCCGTTGGTCGCGGCCTGCACGGAGGTGTAGCCCACCTCGCGGGCATAGCTCACTGCTTCCAGGAAGAACGGCGAAAGCGTCGGCTCGCCGCCCGAAAATTGCACCGACATCTGCCGCTTCGGCTTGATCGTGATGGCGTTGTCGAGCAGGGTCTTGATGTCTTCCCAGGCGAGCTCATGCACGAAGCCGACCTGGTTCGCATCCATGAAGCACGGGTCGCACATCATGTTGCAGCGGTTGGTCAGGTCGATGGTGAGAACGGAACCCCGGCCATGGGTAATGGTGCTCGATCCGTGCTTGTGCAGTGTGGAGTCATTGTGCGCGCGAATATCACGGCCGGGGAAAACTTCCTCCAGGTGTTTGAAGAACGCCGTGTCGATGGCCATCACATCTTCGAAGTGGCCGTGGATCGGGCAGTCCTTCACCATCAGGATCTTGCCGTCGCGCTCGATCACCTGAGCCTTGATCTCGCCGGGCTTCTGGGTGTAGAGCACGTCGAGAGGCGTCTTGCCGTCGAGAATGTCTTTGCGGATTTCGGGGACGCAGCGCGGGCAGAGTGAATCGGTCTGGCGGGGCCAGCCCAGCGGCGGCTTGGTCTTCTCCCATGATTTGAGTAGCGGTTTGTCCGACCAGGCCGGTGTGAAACTGGGGTTCTGCTTGATCTGGTTCAACTTATCGAATACGTGCCAGGCTGCATTGGCGGCATAGGCCAACGTTTTTTCCGCGTATTTAATAGGCTTGTGCATTCCGACTCCTCGTGGCGAAGATTTACCTAGCCGAGTTCGCTCAGCTTCCTGGCGCAGAGATACCCCCAAAAGGGCCTCACGCTCTTCAGGCCAGTATAGGAAAGGCCCCCGAAGGGGGGTATCAATTGGCATTAAACTGTTGAATTTATTGGTTGTATGGGCAGGTGGAGCGGTTGAACGGAGCAACCGAACGGTCGAATGGCAACCGCTCCTAGCCGTATGAAAGTGAACGGCTTACGGCCTAATTCGGGCTACCGGCCAGCCTGGAGCCCCGCGTAACAGCCTAGCGCCGACCAGGCAGCGTAAATACCGATGTGCCGCCGTCGCGGCTGTGGTCCACGGCAGCAGGGGCATTCGTCCGGACCTTGCGCTCTGCCGTTTCCTTGTGTACTGGCTCGGCGGCCGCAGTCACGGCAACTTCCGCCGGTTTCTGATTTTGGATCGCTCGCACCAGTTGTTCTTCGGTAATCTCCAGCCTGAGCCGCATCGTGCCGTCTTCCTTGGTGTCGATACCGAACTTGGTGCCATCATCGAGCGACGGGCGCGCTGCCTTGGCCATGCTTTCGAGCAGTTTCAGGGAATTGGTGAGTTGCGCAAGGTCGTCGCTGGAGCGCGTGTGCAGTTCCGCTTCGAACTCGATACCCTTTGCCAAACCTACACCGAACTGGATGTGGTCGATGGCGTCGAGCGCGGGTGCGGCGGTGTAGTTCTGCAGCTTCTTCACCAGGTTCGATGGCCGCTCCGCTACTCCCCACAGGGTGTACTTATCACGATAGTCGGCCAGTTGCGCCCAGCGGACCTGGTCGTACACATGCGACTTTATGCGGCGATCGATGGACGCCTTGATTTCGGAAACATCGCCCATCATCACGGTGGCAGGGTCGATCACGGCGAAGCCGCTTTCCTCGTTTTCCGATTCCGTCACGATCAGGCGCACGCCGTGGTAGAGCTTACCCTTTGAGGTCATCCGCGTCAGGTCGAATTTTCCGCGAGCAACGACCAGCATCGGAGGGTTGTCCCCTTCTCCGGTGGAGGCGAAGACCACCTCGTCCAGGTCGGAAAGCGGGTCGAAGCCATCGATCGGAATGATCTTGGGCAATTCGGTGCTGTTGACGTGCATCTGCGAGAGGATGCCGCGCGCCAGCGTCGAATCGATAGTGGCGTGGACATGGATCCCGAACACGATGTCCGCGCTTGGCGGCAGCAGGGACAGCAGATCGGTCGAATCAGCGCAAAACGCCGGTACGGCGCAAGCGAAAAGCAGCAGAGAAGTAGACCATTTCATGGCTGTACAAGAGGTTACTGCCGCGCCGGGCGGCGGGAATAGTCCACGGAGGATAGCATCGACCTTGAAGAGGGCCCGTCCCGCTGATGTCCGAAGTTAACGTGGTTGGATATGTCGGAGGAGCCACGGCGTCGCCTCGCTTGGCTACCGGCGCGGGGGCGGCGTTTTGACTTAGTCCACTGATTGGACGAACCTACGAACGTGGCGGATAAGATCGTCATTACCAAGGCGGGAAAATCGGTGGCGCGGCTGATACCCGAACGTGTTCATTCTGCGGCGAAGCGGGTTCCCGGAATCGACAAGGGGAAATTGCGGATTGCCGATGACTTCGACTCGCTGAGCCTGCAAGACCTGGACGAGTGGTACGGCCCCGCCCCTTGGCCACTGTAAAACTACTGCTCTTCCGGACCACCACCGAGACCCATTCGAATTTCACTGCTATGGGGATCGCCAAGTGGCGCAGACCGTCGCTTCTTAGCGGTCTGTGAGCCCGACAGACGACAAAAGCCGATCGTCTGTCCTACACCACCAGATCGGATGTTGGTGGCTCAAGCGTAGCTACGACGACAAAGCTGTGGGGTACAGGCTTCGGTGACCGCGGTACAATCAGAGGCTCCTTTTTATGCTGCCGAAACTATTCCTCCTGATCCCGCTGGTGGGCTCTCTGTGGGCCCAGTCCAACGCATGCCCCGCCGGTTCGCGGCTTGGCGATCCGTCGGCGAGCCCTGCGTGGAACGGCTGGGGCGTCGATTCCTCGAACGCGCGCTTCCAGCCGGCTCGGGCCGCACAATTGCCGGCCGATCAGATCGGCCGCCTGAAGCTGAAATGGGCGTTCGGTTTTCCTGGAGTGAAATCGGTCATGGGGCAGCCCTCGGTGGTGGGCAGGCGTGTGTTCATCGGGGTCGATACGGGCGCGGTCTACTCGATCGATGCCGCCACCGGCTGCCTCTACTGGACGTATCAGGCGGAAGCTGGGGTGCGCACGGCCATCACCGTCGAACGCGATGGACAGACGCGCTACGTGGCCTATTTCGGCGATCTGAAGGCGAATGCCTATGCCGTGGATGCCACCACGGGCGAATTGATCTGGAAGGCCCACGCCGATCCTCACCCACTGGCGCGCATCACGGGTGCGCCCAAGGTAGCCGAAGGCCGCGTGTATGTTCCGATCGCGTCGGGTGAAGAGGGTGCAGCGCTTCGCAAGTACGAATGCTGCAGCTTTCGCGGCAGCGTAGTGGCGCTCGATCGGGCATCCGGCAAGCAAATCTGGAAGACGTACACCATCGCGGAGGAGCCCAAACTGGTTGGGAAGAATTCCGACGGCACGCAACGGTGGTGGCCGGCGGGCGCGGGGATTTGGAATTCACCCACCATCGACCTCAAGCGGCGGGCACTCTACGTTGGGACGGGCGATGCCTTCACGGAGCCTGCGGCCAAGACCTCCGACGCCATCATGGCGCTCGATCTCGATACCGGCAAGATTCTATGGGTCAAGCAGGACACCGAGAACGACGCCTGGCTGCTGGGCTGTACCGGCCCGACTCCGCCCGAAAACTGCCCCAAGAACCTGGGCCCCGATCAGGATTTTGGCGCGTCGCCCATTCTCAAAACGCTGGCGGACGGGCGGACCGTCCTGGTTGCCGGGCAGAAAAGCGGCAACATCTGGGCGCACGATGTCGATCGCGAGGGCACCGTGGTGTGGCGGACCGCGCTTGTCAACAACACCACCGAGTTCGGCGGAAAGGTCGTGTGGGGCGGAGCGGCCGACGAGCAGAATGCGTATTTCGGCCTGGGCACCGGCGGTATCGCGGCGGTGCAAATTCGAGATGGCGAGCGAAAATGGTTCACTGCCCTGGAGCCTGCGCCCGCGATGGCAAAGCATCCCGGCCAGGATGGCCCATTGACCGCAATTCCGGGCGTGGTTTTCTCCGGCGGATGGGATGGTGTGCTGCGCGCCCTGTCGGCCGCCAATGGGAAAGTGATTTGGGAATACGACACGGCGCATGATTTCCCGACGGTAAACGGCGTAGCAGCGAAGGGCGGGTCTATGGGCGCGGCGGGGCCGACGGTCGCGGGAGGGACGCTGTTCGTTCCGTCGGGTTATATCGGCGTGAAGAATGGCATCCCGGGCAATGTGCTGCTGGCGTTTGCGGTCGCGCCGTAGAAGATTGGCTGCTAGTGGGGCCAGCCCTTCCGGGCTGCCGCGCGCTTCCGCGCGGCGCGCCGGGCGAAGCCCGGCGGCGGGCCGGAAGGCCCGGCCCCACGCTGGCGATCACCACGACGCGCGTGGCGTACGAATTGCGAGTGCTATCGGTACGTCTTCTCGTACTTGTTGCGGCTGTTGAGCACGGTGAATGATCCGTCTTTCTCGGCCGTGAGCCGCAGCCACTTGCCTTGGCAGATCTCATCCACGTTGGCCAGAAAGGTGTCGGCCGAATTGTGGTCCTTCCCCGCCCCGATCGCGTAATGGAGCTGCCAGATGTCCAGCAGCCCGGGCGTGTCGTGGAGGGTTTGCCAGACCTCGGGCTGTCCGCCCTTGCGGGGGCCGTTATCGCTGATGGCCACTTTGGGATGGATGATGTGGACGAGCTGCGGGGTATTGGCCGCGGCGCCCATGTGGTGCGAGGAGACGAACACGTCCACGGTTCCGATCTTGTTCGCGGGACATACCAACTCGTGCTCGCGGCTGCTGGTCAGGTCGCCCAGGTCGAGAATGCGAAAACTGCCAAACGTGATGAGGAGGCCTAATGAGCGCTGGTTCTCGCTGGCCTTCTCATCGGGATCGGGCCGGTAACTGGCGCATTCCGGGTTCGGCTGGCCGGCGCCAGGGAGCGGAGAGCCCACGGTATCGCCCGCGCTCGCGAGCACGGTTACCTCCAGCCCCTTGACCGGAATCGTATCGCCGGGTTTGACGGATACGCGCATCCCCTTGGCGCTATATGCGCTGTACATGTTGTAGCGGACCTTGGAATCCTTGTCGTCCTCGGTGTTGGGCCCGTGATCCACGAAGGTGCGAATAGGAAGCTTGTCGGCCACGTACGGGAGGCCGCCGACGTGGTCCTCGTGGTAGTGGCTGGTTACCAGGTAGTCGATTTTCTTGACGCCCGCGGCCTTTGCGGCTGCGAAGATGCGGCCCGGATCACGCCCGTTGAACCCTCCGTACCCGGTGTCCATCAGGATGGCTTCCCCGGAGGGAGAGACGAACAACGTGGATTGGCCGCCTTCTACGTCGATGAAATACACCTCAAGGTTCTTGGCTGCCGGAAGCGTGGTCGCAACGGCCAGAAACGCCAGGCAGCAGGAATACACGCGCATGGCGACGATAGTAACACGCCCGTTTTTAGTTGCGTGAACGGTTGGGCACGGAATACCGTATGTATGAATAGATGCCCTTTTGCAGCCAGTGCGGAAACCAGGTTGGCGAGCGGGACGCTTTTTGCGCACGCTGCGGCAGCCGCCAGCCGCTGGACTTTTTGCATCCGCCAGTGGACCCGTTTGCGCATATCACCCCGCGCACCGCGTCCATCTGCTGCTATATTCCGGGCCTGGGCTGGATCGCGTCGATCGTCGTGCTGGCATCGCAACGCTACCGCCAGGATCGGACGGTCCGCTTCCATGCGTTTCAGGGCCTGTATCTGTTCGTCGCGTGGTTACTGAATAGTTGGGTCATCCGGCCGATGACTCTGATGATTCCCCACTCGCCCGTCCACGGCTTAATCGAGCTGGCACTGCTCTTCATGTCAATCTTCATGATCGTGAAGACGGCGCAGGACCAAGCCTACGCCCTGCCATTGTTCGGAGAGTTGGCGAAGCGCTCGGTGGCGGAGGATTAGCGCGTTTTGGCTATGGTTCTTCGGACGAACCCGGCGGCTTGCGATCCAGAATTAAGTCGTTGAATTTCTGCAGAGCTTCCCGATAGCGTTCCGCGGCGGCTTCTTTTTGCTCGGGAGGCGCGTTTTGAAACTCCGCTTCTGCCTGCTTCAATTCCGCGAGCATCTGCTCTTCGAGCCGTTCGCGCGTTTGGCGATGGTACGGGCCCTGCGGATTTGGCGCCGGCATACCTCTCTACTGATGCTCCTTAGTCTGGAATTGTACTATCGGTACGGTACTTTCGCATCAGGAGTTTTTGTTTATTTTGCATGAGCAGTACTGCCCTTTATCTTCGGTATACTTTGCGTAACAAGGGTGGGGTGATTACAGTGGAGGCGTGCAGTTCGATGCAGTGTGGGAGGCGGGCGTGGGAAGTGCTGTCCTGTCACTCGGGCTTGTCATGGTAGTGAGTCCACTGGCATACGCTCGAAGTACGGCTGCGCGGTGTTTTCCGCCGATTGCCAGCCTACCCGCAGTTCCGCCCGACGCTCTTGACTACGCAAAGCAATGGCGGAGATGGGAGTTGCTGACCCGATTTCAAGGCGTACTCACAATTCTGTTGGGAGCGGGCTTCCTATTGGCGGCAACCCACGGGGTGACGACACCAGATGGGCCCTTGCCCTTTTACTAACAGAGCTGTCCGCACATGTATCATTCGAATACCTGATCCACCGGCTCGACCCGCACCTCACCGGCCGCCAGATGCAGCGGGAACTTTTCGACGACCTTATCCTCTTCCGTAATTTCCGCCGGTTTGGGCGAGTTGTACGTCATGGGGGAAACGGCGTCGCTGGCCAACTGCTTCTTCAAATCCTCGCCGTTTTTCGAGACGGCTACAATCACCAGACGGTCAGGGCGCAGGTAACGCTTGATGGCGCGGTTCACGTCGTCGCGCGTCAGTTTCTCCAAATGCATCTTCAGGTATTGGTTGTAGTTGGGAATCCCGTAATACAGGCTGTCGATGGCGTAACCCAATTCCGCGGTTTTGGTGCTGGTCAGGATGTTGACGTACTTGCTCAAGAAATCGCGCGTGTGCTCGAAACCCTCCTCGGGGATTCCTTCGCGGCACAGCTTGTCGAGCTCATAGAGCGCCAGGCGCAACGCGAATTTGGCCGTCGGCGGCTCCACGGGCCGGATCCAGATCTGAAAAGTCTGGAAGTGCCGCGCCAGGTTCGGGGAGGGCTCGAACTGGAACATGCCGCGCGGGAAGTACTCGATGTACGAGTAGTCGCCGTAGTTGAGGCCGCGCTTCTCGCGCATGCGATCAAAAAGCCGGCCGTTGCTCGAGCGATGCTGGCCGAGGTAGGAGTTCGCCACCAGCAGCGCCGCGTAGTCGGGACTGGAGCGCATCCCTAGCGTCGGAAAACCCAATGAGAAGGCCACCGAACGCGTATCTTTATCCACGATTACGGCGCGGTTCTGACGGATCAAGGCCAGCGGATTCTCGCGCGGCCGAAACCCGCCACCTTCGGGCAAGCTGCGAAAATCCTTTTTCACGCGCTCGAGAAACGGCTGCGGATAGCCGCCGGCGATGCCGAGGTACAGGTTGGCTTGGCTGTAGTGCATGCGGTAAAACTGCTGCACGTCGTCGAGCGTGATTTTCTGGAGCGAGGAAGCGGTTCCCGCGGAATAGTGCTGGTAGGGAGTGCCCTGGAAGGTTTCCTGTTCCAAGACTTCCTTACCGAGTTCCTCGTCGTTGTTGGCGCGCAGATTCACGCGCAGGAAGTTGATGGCATCGTCTTTGACGCGCTGAAAATCGTCGGCGCGCCAGCCCGGATCGAGCAGCATGGCGCGCAGCAGCTTGTAGTAAGCCTCCAGGTTGTCGGTGTGAGTGGCCCCCGAGAAGGTCACCATTTCTTTGTCGACCTGGACGTTGACGGATGAGGCCATCGGAAACATGGCATCGACCACCTGCCGGTACGTCAGGTCTTTGGTGCCGGCGCGGCCTAACATCATGGCGGTCAGGTAGGCGGTGCCCGGTTTATCCTGCGGGTCGGACGCCGAACCGGCGATGAATACGATGCGCAAGGTGACGAGGGGGGATCTACTGGGCAATGAAATGACGCGCATCTGGGCTAGCGCGGGGAGTGCAGTGAGGAGGAAGAGGAGAGCGCCCAAAGCACCGCTCCTTTTAGTCGCGGCTCGGTTACCGAGCCGTGACCGTAGGAAGCGTTGAACGAATCGGCGGGTCATTTGGCGCTCCCTGGACCGGTGAGCGTTACGATGGTCCTGCCGTTTTCGATCAGGTACTTCGTGGCAGCGGCCTGAATATCGGCCGGGGTCAATTGCGCGAGCTGCGCGTACAGCTTGTCGATGGTGTCCGGTGAGCGCCGCAGGGCGACATAGCGGGACAGGATATTGGCAATGGTGTCGCTGTTATCCATGGTGAGCGCTAACTGGTAGCGCAGGTGTTTGCGCACTGCGTCGAGCCGCGCGGCATCCACGGGAGTGTCGCGGAGAGTTTTGACCGTGCTGAGGATCTGTTCGCGGACATAATCCATATCCCCGGGCTTCTTCACACGGGCCAGGATGCCGAACAAATTCGGATCGACGTTGAACGGATTGTTGGCCGATAGCTGGTCGACTTTCTGTTCCTGAATCACCAGCTTCTGATACAGCTCAGAGGTCGGCGAGAAGGCGAGAAACGAGAGCGCTTCGAGGGCAGCTGTGTCTTTGGCGGTATCGGTGTAGGCCGGAACTTTGTAGGAGATCGTCAGGATCGGCAAGGTGGGGGTTGGCCAATCCACATGACTGGTCCGCGGAGCGTCCTGCACCGGCTCGCGCGGAATCTCCGGCTGGTAGGTTCCGTGCTTCCATGCGCCCCAATACTTATCCACCAATTCGCGCACGGCCTTCGGCTTTACGTCGCCGACCACGATGATGGTGGTGTACTCCGGACGGTAGTAGCGGTCGAAGAAGCGTAGGCTGTACTCATATTGATTGGGCATATCCTGAATGTCTTTCAGGAAACCCATGGTGGTGTGCTTGTAGGTGTGCCGTTCGAAGGCCGTGTCCGCGATCTGCTCGTTGAGCTTCAGAAACGGGCTCGCGCTGTTCTTGTTGTATTCTCCCAGCACGGCGAGAGTCTCGGTCTTGAATTCGGGCTCGGCGTACTTTAAAGTTTGAAAACGGTCGGCCTCCATAGCCAGCACGGTTTCGAGGTCTTCCTTGGAGAACGTGGTGTGGTAGCAGGTGAAATCGTCGGTGGTGAAGGCGTTCGACGAAGCGCCGATCTGCTTCAGAATGGCGTCATAGTGCTCCGGCGGATACTTTTCGGTGCCGCGAGACATCAAGTGCTCGAACAGGTGGGCGAAGCCGGTGTGCCCGGACTCCACTTCGTTGCGCGACCCGGTCTGGACCACGATATAGGTGGCGACGATATTGGGAAAATCGGTAGGCACCGTCACCACGCGCAAGCCGTTGGGTAGATCCTCCTGGGTATAGGCGTACGGAAAAACCTTACGAGGAGCATCCGCGCCAAAGAGCAATGCGGCAAACGAGACCGCCACGAATAGCTTGAAAAGCATTTCTTTCATTGTAGAGGCTGCGGGGCTGAGCACGATTGGAGAGGTGGGGCAGACGATCGCCTTTTGTCGTCTGCCTGGGCTTGCGAAGACGACAGGCGACAAACGACGATCGCCTGTCCCACAAACAAAGAAAGATGCCGTTGAAGTTGCTGCCCTGGAACTCGAGCTTGCGGGCGGTAGAATAGCGGTGTGCCAACGCTCACGTTCTGCGAAGCGCGCGAAACCGTGGTTTCCCAAGTGCGCGGCGCGCGCCGGCTGCCGGTGATCGAAAGCGCGCCGCTCGCGCAAGCAGGCGGGCGTGTGCTGGCCGAAGACGTGGCGGCCGATCGCGATACCCCGGCCGTTTCCCGCTCGGTGCGCGATGGATATGCGGTGCGCGCCGCCGACCTTCCCGGAGAACTGGATGTGGTGGGCGAGGTGCGCGCGGGCGAGCGCTATTCCGGCGCGGTCGGACCGGGCCAAGCCGTGGAAATCATGACCGGCGCCCCGTTACCGGCGGGCGCGGATGCGGTGGTGATGGTGGAGCACACGCACCACAACAACGGGCGCGTCCAGATCGGCCGCGCCGCGGAGCCTCACCAGAACATCAATCCACAAGGCTGCGAAGCGGCCGCGCATCAAGTTGTGCTGCACAAAGGCAAGCGCCTCGATTACACCGACGTTGCGATGCTGGCCACATTCGGCCGGGAACGCGTCGCGGTGTACGAGCGGCCGCGTGTCGCGCTGATCGCCACGGGCGATGAGATCGTGGAGGTGAACGAACGGCCCGAAGAATTCCAAATCCGCAATTCGAATATCTACTCCCTGGCCGTCCAGGTGGAACGGGCCGGCGGGATCGCGGTGATGCTGCCGGTGGCGCGCGATAACCGGGACCATACGCGCGAGTTGGTGCTGGAAGGCCTGCGCGCGGATCTTCTATTGCTATCCGGCGGCGTGTCGGCGGGTAAGTACGACCTGGTGGAGCAGGTCCTCGCGGAGGTGGGCGCCGAATTTTATTTCGACCGCGTGCTGATTCAACCCGGCCAGCCGCTGGTGTTCGGCCGCGCGCGAGAGAAGTTTTTCTTCGGCCTGCCGGGAAACCCCGCCTCTACCATGGTGACGTTTGAGATCTTCGCGCGGACCGCGGTGGAGTTGCTGGGAGGGCAAGCGGAGGTTTCGCTGCCGATGCCATTTGCAAAGCTCACCAGCGACTTTCGCCACAAGCCCGGCCTGACGCGCTTTCTACCGGCACACTTGAGCAGCGACGGAACGGAAGTCACGCCGGTGGCCTGGCACGGCTCGGGCGATGTGCCCGCAATGACCCGCGCCAACGCCTACCTGGTGGCCGAGGCGGACTGCGCCGAATACCTGAGCGGGGAACTCATCCGCGTGTTGCTCAAATGAAAAAGAAACTTTCGCACTACGATGGGGCCGGAAGCCCGCGCATGGTGGACGTGAGCGCCAAGCAGGATACGCTCCGCACAGCGCGCGCCCACGCCTTCGTTCAGATTGCGCCAGCGGTGCTCAAGAAACTGCCGCAAAATCCCAAGGGCAATCCGCTGGAAATTGCACGGATCGCCGGCATTGCAGCGGCGAAGCGGACTTCGGAGCTGATCCCGCTGTGCCACCCGCTCATGCTTTCGCACGCGGACGTGGACGTGACGGTGGAAAAAGAAGGCGTGCGCATCATTTCCAGTGCAACCACTACGGGGGCAACGGGCGTCGAAATGGAAGCACTCACGGCGGCTTCGGTAGCCGCGCTCACGGTTTATGACATGATCAAAGCGCTGGACAAGGCGATCGAAATCCAGGACTTGTATCTTCTGGAGAAGACCGGTGGAAAAAGCGGAAACTTCCGCCGAAAGGGCGCATCGTGATCCACGCAGCCGTCCTGACCATCAGCGATTCGTCGACCGCCGGCACGCGCCCCGACCGCTCCGGCCCCGCCGTGCGGGAACGGTTGGAACAGCTGGGCTGGAGCGTTACGGTGATGGAAGTGCTGCCCGACGAAGCTGACGAAATCTCGACACGGCTCGCTACGCTGGCGGATGGCGGACAACTGGCGGCCATCTTCACTACAGGTGGAACGGGGGTGGCGCTGCGCGATGTGACGCCGGAAGCTACGCGGTCGGTGATTGACCGGGAGATCCCCGGCCTGCCCGAACTCATGCGCGCCAAGGGAAGCCAGTCGACGCCACGCGCGGTTCTTTCGCGAGCGGTGGCAGGCACGCGCGGGCGCGTGTTAATTGTCAATCTTCCGGGGTCTCCGAAGGGCGCGGTCGAGTCCCTGGATGCTATCGTAGAGTTGGTGCCCCACGTGCTCGAACTGCTGCAGGGGCAGACCGAACACGCGGCAGCCCAGCAGGAGTGATCATGCGCACAATCTTGCTTCTTCCGTTAATCGGCACTCTCGCGGCAATTCAGGCTCAGGATGAGGTTCCGCAGCCGTTCCGTGTGACCACAGAACGCGTAGTGGCGCCGGTCAGCGTGTTCGATCGAAATAACGCGACCGTCAATGGCATCGAGCCATTTCAGTTCCACCTCTTCGA
Organism: Bryobacteraceae bacterium; assembly: GCA_035516375.1. Lineage (GTDB taxonomy): Bacteria > Acidobacteriota > Terriglobia > Bryobacterales > Bryobacteraceae > PSRJ01. The sequence goes on along the minus strand of DATJAK010000037.1, from coordinate 1,054 downwards.
CAACAATAAAGAACAGAACATTCAGGTGGACATCTCATACCAGCCGATTTCGCTGGTGATTTGCATCCAGGCGAACGAGCACGTCGAAAACATGTTGCCGCAGATTCGCCGGATCGGAAATCTGGTTACGCCCCTGGTGATTGGCGACCAGGGTGCGGCCGCCATTATCTCGTTCGGTTCGAACGTCAAGACGCTGCAGCAGTTCACTTCGAATCCGGACTTGATCACCAAGGCGGTCAGGGACATTCAGCCGGGCGGCTATTCGAATCGCATGATCGACGCGGTGGTGGAAGGCGCGAGAATGCTGGATAAGCAGCCAGTGAATCGCCGCCGCATCATGCTGGTAATCGGCGAGACACGCGATCTGGCGAGCGAGAGCCGGGCGCGCGAAGCATTGATCGATTTGCAGTTGTCGAACATCGTTTTCTACGCCGTGGATATGTCCCGGTTGCTCAGCACGCTTTCGGCGCCGCCGGTTCAGCCGCGTCCCGACACTCAATTGCCGACGGCCGTCCCCACGCCCGCGGGCGTACCAGCAACGCCCACCAGCGTTCAGCAGATGTACGGGACCAATGGCACCAGCGCGCAGTTCATTCCGCTGATGGTGGAATTGCTGAAAGATGTGAAGGCCATCTTCAAGGACAATCCGGTGGAGCTGTTCACCAAAGGAACCGGCGGCAGCGAGTTCTCCTATTACAAGCGAAGCGGCCTCGAAGAAGCTATCACTCGCATCGGCGAGGAACTGCACAGCCAATACCTGATCAGCTATAGCCCGAGCAACAAACTCGAAGGCGGCTTCCATCAGATCCAGGTGGAAATCGTGGGACACCCGGAGATCAAGAAAATTCAGACGCGGCCGGGGTATTGGCTGGCGGCTTCGAACCAGTAGACTGGGCGTGGAACAGACGGTCGATTTGTGCCGTCTGTCGGGAGTGGGACAGACGGTCGATTTTTGCCGTCTGTCGAGATCGGGAGGACAGACCGCAAACTGCGACGGTCTGTCCCACAGGCTATTCCTGTAGAGTATATGGAGGGAAAAACACGCCATGAGGCT
>DATJAK010000036.1:0-6563 GCA_035516375.1 Bryobacteraceae bacterium | reverse complement strand
AACTCCGGCGCAGGATCCGAGCATCGCACAGCGCAAGGAAAACCAGCAGGATCGCATCGCCAACGGCGTGAAGAGCGGCCAATTGACCGCGGGGGAAACCGCGAGCCTGGAGTCGAAGGAAGCGGCCATCAACGGCGAAACCCGCGCGGATCGCGCGGCCAACGGCGGCAAGCTGACGGCGGCCGAGAAACAGCAGGTCAACCAGCAGCAGAACCATCTTTCCAAGCAGATTTACGACGATAAGCACAATGCCAACACGGCGCACTACGGCAACAACGAAGTGGGGCAGCGCCGTGAAAACCAGCAGGATCGCATTGCGCAGGGCGTCAAGAGCGGCCAACTGACGGCCGGCGAAACCGCCAAGCTGGAAAACCAGCAACGCGGCATCAATCAGCAGGTGAAGGCGGATCGCGCGGCCAACGGCGGCAAGCTGACGCCGGGAGAAAAGCAGCAGGTCAACAAGGAGCAGAACGCCGCTTCGAAGAACATCTACAACAAGAAGCACAACGCGAACACGCAGCACCCCAAAAAGTAAGCCGCCGAGCGAGAAGAGTTGTCTGAAGGCGCCCTGAGAAATCGGGGCGCCTTTGTTTTTGGGGTTGAGTAAGGAAGGAGCCCGGAACAACGCACGCTGCGGAAAGCAGTCGCTACCGCGAGGCTACCTAACCTCCGGCTTCCGGCCAGCCCAGGGCTTGGAGTTCGCTGAGGAGCCGGGAGAGCGGCAGGCCGACGACGTTGAAGTAACAGCCCTCAATGCGAGGGATGAAACGCCCGGCATGGCCCTGTATGGCGTAGGCCCCGGCCTTGTCGTAAGGCTCATCGGTAGCAAGGTAGGCGGAGAGTTCTTCTTCGGTGATCAGGCGAAATTGCACGGCGGTGGATTCCGTGAACTGCCGGCGCTGGCCGCCGGGAAGACGGACGAGAGCGACGCCGGTGAGAACGAAGTGCCTGCGGCCGGAAAGCAATTGCAGCATTGCGCGCGCTTCTTCCGGGGATTCCGGTTTATTCAGGATTTTGCCTTCGCAGACCACCGTGGTGTCCGCGGCGATGACAATCGCCGGCCCAACGGCGCGCGCAACGGCAAGGTCCGCTTTCGCGTTCGCAAGACGCAGGACCAGTTCTTCGGGCGCTTCGCTGGGGAGGGGCGTTTCGTCCAGTACGGACGAAAGCACGGAGAACGGCAAGCCGGCATTGCGCAGGATTTCCGCGCGGCGCGGCGAGGACGAGGCCAGAATCAGTTTGATCTGCGGCACGCCGCAAGAATACTACACGGGCATTCCTAACAAAGCTGTGCCTTCGGCCAGAATGCAGACAGCCTGTGGGAACAGTGGAGGCGCGGCTGAGCGACCGGACAGGCTCAGGTTTCTAGATGACGACAGATTCGTGATATTCGCCGTAGACACGGCGAAGGGTGTCTGAGATTTCACCGACCGTGGCGTAGGCTTCGACGGCGGCGAGAATGGCGGGGAGAAGATTCTCGGTGCCGCGGGCGCGGCGCTCGAGTTCGGTGAGAGCCGCTTTAGTTTTTGATGCGTCGCGCTTGGTTCGGAGGGCATGCAAGCGCTGGACCTGGCTGCGCTCGATCTCGGCGTCGATGCGAAGGGTAGGAATGGTGCGCTCTTCGCTGGTGCAGAAATCGTTTATCCCGACGACAATCTGGTCTTTGGTCTCGACCGCTCTCTGGAAATCGTAGGCGGCGCGCTGGATTTCCGACTGCACATAGCCCGCTTCAATAGCTTTGATCATGCCGCCCATGCCGTCGATTTTGGCGAGATACGCTTCCGCGCGCTCTTCGATCTGATTGGTGAGGGCCTCGATGGCATAAGAGCCGGCGACGGGATCGATGGTGTTGGTGACCCCGGTTTCATGAGCGACAATTTGCTGCGTGCGCAAGGCAATAAGCGCGGCCTCTTCGGTGGGCAGCGCGAGCGCTTCGTCCATCGAATTCGTGTGCAGGGATTGGCAGCCGCCGAGGACCGCGGCGAGCGCCTGGATGGCCACGCGGACGATGTTGTTTTCGGGCTGCTGCGCAGTGAGCGAAGAGCCGGCGGTTTGCGCGTGGAAGCGCAGTAGCAGCGAACGCTGATCCTGGGCTTTGAAGCGATCGCGCATGATTTTGGCCCACAGGCGCCGCGCGGCGCGGAACTTGGCAATCTCCTCGAGCAGATCGCTGTGGGCGTTGAAGAAGAACGAAAGCTGTGGCGCGAATTCGTCAATGGGCAGGCCGGCGCGCAGAGCCGCTTCGACGTAGGCAATGCCGTCGGCCAAGGTGAAAGCCACCTCTTGCACGGCTGTGGAGCCGGCTTCGCGTATGTGATAGCCGGAGATGGAGATGGTGTTCCACTTCGGCAACGAGTCGCGGCACCACGCAAAAATGTCGGTGACGATGCGCATGGCATTCTGCACCGGATAGATATACGTGCCGCGGGCGATGTACTCCTTGAGGATGTCGTTTTGTATCGTGCCGGATATTTTCTTCAGGTCCGCGCCCTGCTTCTTGGCTACTGCGACGTAGAGGCAGAGCAAAATCGCAGCCGTGGCATTGATGGTCATCGACGTGGAAACATTTTCGAGGGGGATCTGATCGAACAGGGTTTCCATGTCTTCGAGGGAATCAATCGCCACGCCGACTTTGCCAACTTCGCCGAGCGCGAGGGGATGATCGGAATCCATGCCGATCTGTGTCGGCAGATCGAAGGCGACCGAAAGGCCCATCTGGCCTTTGCCAAGCAGGTAGCGATAGCGCTGGTTCGATTCGGTAGCGGAGCCGAAGCCCGCGTACTGGCGCATGGTCCAGAAGCGGCCGCGGTACATCGTGGGATAAATGCCGCGCGTGTAGGGGGATTCGCCGGGATACCCAAGGGATTCGTCGGGATTCCAGCCCGGCAATGATTCTTGCGTGTACAGGCGATCGATCGGAAGGCCAGAAAGCGTTGTGAATTGTGCTTTCCGTTCGGAAGGCACGGCCGATTTGTTCTTGGTATCCGTCATACGCCCTGATCGGGGAAGGCCTGGGAGGCTGAAGGCAGAAGCCTGCCGCTCCTAGAGACTATAACTGGCGCGCGCGCCGAAAGGAACTCACGGCGAAGAAAGCGAAAAGCGCGGCCACAGCCACCGTGACTCCCACCAGCCAGTGGGCGACGTCGCGGGTCCACGCCCGGAACGCCGAATTGAGCCAGCCGAAGGCCAGCACCGCAAACACGGCGCCCATCACCTCGTGAAAAACCTGCCGGATCGTACGCCACAAGCGGCGGAATCCGCGCAACTCGGTTTTCGGAGGCAAAATTTGCGCCGGGGCAGGCATCCCCGAAATCTTAACCCATTCGCGCTGGAAGCGCGTTTCCGGCCCGTCCGAAAGGACAGGTAAGGGCCATGAACGGATTGAAGACAACTCCGCGAACGCTGCTTGTATCGAATTTCGCTAAGGCCTAGAATCAAGGCAGAAGTACTGGGGAGCCAGCCTTGCAACTCGACGATCACCTGAAAAACCTGCTGCGTGAACTGGGTCATGCCATTAACGACACGGTTTCGGAGTCTGAGCGCATCACTGGTGCGATCGCCGGTGTCCGCGCGCATGGTTACGACATCGTGTTGAAGTTGGATGCCACCATCGGTTTGGCCAAGCGGGACGGCCAGGCCGAGGAAGGTCCGCGGATCACCACGCAGGACCGGCGTTTCCTGGAATCTTTGCGCATTCAGGTGGATCAGGAATCGATGGAGCAGGAGGCGGAAAAGAGAGCTGTGCCGCGGCTGACCATGACACCCCAGGACGTGCGATTCTTGAAGTCGCTGCGGATTGCCACCGACGACATCGAATGAAGAAAGCTCTCCAAATCGCGGGCCTCGGCATCGTGCTGCTTGGCACGATGGGAGTTTCGCGCGCCGCGGCGCAGGATCCCATCCTGACGCCGATTATCGTGAGCGAGGTTGCGCCGATCGTGGTCAACGCGGTCACGCCAAAGCCCAAGGCCGATGGCCTGGCGAAGTTTCAAGGCTACGTGATGCACGCCAGCCGGGCGCAGGTTACCGTGCGCGCCATGGGCAACGATATGTCCATCCAGACGTTTACGTTGAGCGCCGCCGCCGCCGATAAGATGCAGCAGATCGTGGACAAAGGCGGCTACCAGTACGGCGACAAGATCAAATTGGAGTACGACCCGCAATCCATGACCGTGGTGAAGTTCAAGGGAAAGCCCTCGAAACCCCTCTGACCCGGAGGGTACGATGTTGCGCCTGCCTGCCGTTGCCGGCCAGTTCTATCCCGCGAATCCGAAAGAACTAACCCACCTGATTCAGAAATTTACTGCGCCCGAAGCGGGAACCGCGAAAATTCGCGTGTGCGCCTGCATGGTCCCGCACGCGGGCTATATCTATTCCGGGGGAGTGGCGGGCGCCGTGTTTTCCCGAATTCAATTGCCGCGAAAAATCGTGGTTGTGGGCGTGCGTCACTCGCCGCCGGGAGCGGAACTCGCGATCCTCTCCGAAGGCGCCTGGCGGACACCCCTGGGCGACGCTCCGTTGGATGAGCCGCTTGCGCGGATGTTGAAGGAGAGCTGTGCGCGATTGCGGGAAGATGTCGTGGCGCACCAGCGCGAGCATTCGCTGGAAGTGGAGATTCCGTTTCTGCAGGTGCTCGATCCGGGATTCACATTTGTTCCGGTGGCGGTGGGCACGTTGCGATTTTCCGAGTTGCGCGAGTTGGGCCTCGGACTCGCCCGCGTCCTTCAGGAAAGCGAAGACGAGATCCTGATCGTGACCTCCTCGGACATGAATCATTACGAGGACGACGAAACCACGCGGATCAAGGACGAGAAAGCCATCGAAAAGCTGAAAGCCCTGGATGCCCAAGGCCTCTATGACGTTTGCCGGGAACAACGGATTTCCATGTGCGGCTTAGGCCCGGCCATCGCGACGCTGACAGCGATGAAAGCGATTGGAGCCGAACGTGGGGAACTTGTGCGCTATGCCACCTCAGGCGACGTAAGCGGAGATCGCGACGCCGTGGTTGGCTATGCGGGCATGATCTTCCACTAGACCGGGCGCTCCACTGGGGACTTCCAAGAATCCTTCTCTACAACGAAAACGGCTCGCGCGTTCCGCGAGCCGTCTCTTTGCCGATCGAAATCGCCACAATCAACGGGGATGACCGCCACCAGCGGACGGGTGCGATCCGGAGCCCGCTCCCCCAATCGAAGTATGCGAGCCCGAAGGGCCGCTGCCTCCCCACATGGTGCCTCCGCGTGAAGGAAAGCCGCCGCCGGAGCCATTCGTGTGCGGAGGCGCGGGCGCGGCAGGAGCGCGTGGCGCCGTCGGGGTCCCGATGCGCGCACTAGAGGGCGTTCCCGGCACGCTGGGTTTCGATGGAGTTTGGGCGATGGTTGCCCCGCGCGCCAAGGTGCCATTCACGCCAGTGCGCACGCCGCTCGCTTGTTCGAGTTGCGCTTTCTGGTCCGCGCTAAGATTGCCGCTGTTGACGTAACGGTGTTCGACGGGATCGTAGGCGATCGAGGATTCCCGGCCAAAGCCAACCACGCGTGTGCTGGTGGTGGTGCCGGACAGAATCGTTCGCGAAACGCGCACGGGAGCAGTGGTCGCTGTGGCGTTCGAGCCCAGAATTTCCGTGGGCGCGCGATGCAGCACCGACCAGCTACCCGCCGCCGGAGCGATTGTATTTCGCGCGACTTGTAAATTCTGCACCGGGTAAATGCCCTGATTCAGGTTCTGCGCGGTTTTCCCGTATCTATCGCCGGGATGCAGCGGCACAATCCCAACATTGGTGCCGTTGCGAACCCAGACCGCCGTTGCAGGATGGTACGGAAGCGGCCCGCCTCGCGGTCCGAAGCCAACCGGCGCCCACACCCAGCCGTACGCCGGTGAAAACACCCAGCCTCCGTAGTGATACGGCAGCCAGCCCCACGGCGCATTGCCGATAAACGAATACCCGAAAAACGGATCCGAATACCACGAGCCGTAGTCAAACGGCGACCAGCCCAGGCCCACACCGAACGGCCGCCAACAATACCCGTATCCCGCCATGGGATACCAGGAGCCGTAGGTATAGAGATCGCCGAAACCGGCGGTGTATCCCGGGGAGTTCACATACTGGTTCGAGTAATTGGTGGCGGTAACGACGCTATCGACCCGGCCGGAAACCCAATGGTCGAAATCATCCAGATCCGGACTGCGGCCGATCACGGGGTTCTCCGGATCGCTGGCGTGCGCGGAGAGCGATTGGCCCTTGGAGAGTTGCGTGGTCTTGTCTTTGCGCAAAACATTCGCGCGGCCCTGGTCGACGCTTACGGTGCTGCCATCGTCGAAATTGTCCAGGCGAAACGTGGTGCGGCCCGCGGCTTCTACGGTGAAGTCGCCGCCGGTTAGGCTGAAATAATCGCCGTTGGTGGGATTTACGTAAGTGGTGGCCGTTCCCTGGCGAAGCACCAGTCGAGTGATCAGCGAGCCGTCTTGCAGGGAAAGATCGTAGAACTCCAGCACGGTGTTGGAAGCCAAAAAGACCATCGCACCATTTTCGAATTCCACTTCGGCTCGGCCGTTGTCGGTGGCTA
>DATJAK010000035.1:0-6794 GCA_035516375.1 Bryobacteraceae bacterium | reverse complement strand
CGCGATGACCCAGACCATCATCGAGCTGGAACTCGGAGACGCCTTCGGAAGACGGCGGCAAAAACGCATGATCGACAAATTACAAAATCACTTCATCGTCTGCGGGTTTGGACGCGTGGGCCAGGGCGCCGCCTCGGAATTACAACATGCCGGCGTGCCCTTCCTCGTCGTGGACATGAGTCCCGAACGGGTCGAAGCGGCGATCGAAGCTGGTATGCTGGCCGTTGCCGCCGATTCCACTCGCGACGAAACTCTTCGGCAGGCGGGCGTGGAACGCGCCCGCGGCCTGGTGGCGGCGCTCTCCACCGATGCCGACAACCTGTTCGTTCTGCTTTCCGCCAAGGGCTTGAACCCTCGGATTTATGTGGCAGCGCGTGCCGCCGAAGAAGGCGCGGAAGAAAAGATGAAGCGCGCCGGCGCAGATGCCGTCTTCGCGCCCTATTCGATCACCGGCCATCGCCTGGCCCAGTCTTTGCTGCGCCCGCACGTCGTCCAGTTTCTTGACTTCACCACCAAAGATATCGGGATGAACGTCAGCATCGAGCAGGTGCGAGTCTCCGAAACCAGCGAAGCAGTTTCACACACCATCAAGGAACTCGATCTGAGCCGCGCTCTAGGCGTGATCGTCATGGCGATCCGCAAAAGCGACGGCGCCATGCTTTTCAATCCGCCTGCCGACACAGCGGTGCGCGGCGGCGACTTCCTGATCGTGATGGGCCAACAGGAAAATCTCCGGGCGTTGGAAAATCTGGTGGCGAAGGCGTAGCAAGGTGTGGAAGCGCGATAGGTCGCTAAGACTCATATTGATGGAAACCAGGGAGCACTGCCGCTAAGATTTCAAACCCTCTTCGCCACTGGCCACCAATAGTTCGTTGACCTTCTCCCATGGCAGCCACACGCCTCGTTCTCGCAGCGTGGTGAAGCATTCTCGAAGAGTTCGTGAAATTAATCATGAAGGCGTTGAAGAACCCAAAGCGTGCCATGAGAGTCAAGGTCATTGCGCTCAGCTAGCTCGCGGCCCCAACGATCATAGATGATAACAGAGGCGCCATACTGTGAAGCCTGCACCACAGCTTCAACTTCTCCCCGGTCCTCCACGCCTTCACGAGTACGTTCCGCTAGAAGGATGTCCACGGTACCATGTTCGTAGCCGTCGCAACGTTGAAAAAACCCATACGAAGCAAAGATGGCCTGCAAGCGGTCCTTGGTTGCTCGCAGCTTGAAGAGCTCCTTTCGAACTCCTTTTGGGACCAGCACGGCTGAAAACAGGAAACTGAGCTGAGGTACAAGATCTAGATGGTCGAGCGCGATGATGCACGAACTGTCAATCGTACATCGTCCAGCCCTCATTTTTGGTCAGTTTCGATCCGCCGGGGCAAGGATGAGCAGACCCAGTGCGAGGGTGCCCAAAGCCAATAGGGCCCTCTTTGCGCTCTGCTGTGCGTTGACAGCCTTTAGATATTCCACAATACCGGTCTCCGCCCGATCCGGATGGGCTGGGTCGATTACCACTAGATTTGACGGAAAGTACGGTTGGAGCTGCGATGCAGGCTCTGGGTATGCCATCACAATCATGTTTTTTTGAAGAGTCAAACCCGTGTTGAATTCTTGCCGGCAAGCTTCTGACAGACCACCGTCAACAACCCCCAATACAACGTCAGCGTGACTCAGTTTTTGGCTGACCTCCGGATCAAAGCTCCAGACGCCCTGACGGGTATAGGCGGGCGGCACAAAAACCGTCATACCGTTAACGGCTCCGAGCGCTTGAAGCCGAAGAGCGATGTCTTGGTCGGAAATATCGCCGTATGAGATGAACACCTTCATTGGTCGTGCGCCATCTTGATTCTACCCTTTGTGCGTTAGCAGCGCGGCGCGGTTGGCACGGACCAGGAGCCCGCCGGCTGCTCGCATGCCGGCTATCGCAATGGCAGGCAGCGCGCTGATATTACTTCGCCGCCGGCGGCGCGAACAACGACAACGGCTCCAGCGACGTAATCAGCCACCGCTTCCCCTGCCGCGCGAGCGTACACTTCACCTGCTCGCGCCGCCGGGTGGTATCGCCACCGGGCCCCGGCTCGACGAATTGCAGAAACCAATCCAGCTCCAGCATGCGCTTCGTATCGGTTCCTTCGGCGCTCAGGATTTCAATCGACGATTGCACGTCCTGCTGGAGCACCAGCGCCTCCACGTTGGTGGCCAGCATCTCGTAACCCGGCATCGATCGATCGAAGTTTTTCATGAATTGGCCGGCATCGCCTTCGCTCAGTGCCGATCCCAGTTGACCGAAGAAATCGCGGACGTCCTGCGCTTCATCAGCCCACACGAGCGGCGCCGCCATCATCGCTAGAACCAGCCTGCGGCGCGTCATCCTTACGTCCGGTAACTGGCGTTGATGCGAATGTATCCCTCGGTGAAGTCGCAAGTCCAAAACCGCGCCGTGCCCTTCCCTTTTCCGCGAATCACCAGGCGGATCTCGCATTCGGGCGCATCCAGCTTCTGTTTGAGCTCCGCTTCCGAGAACGGCGCCGCCAGGCCGCTGCGGCAAACGGTGACACCCTGCAGGTACACATCCGTCTTCGAAGGTTCGAAAGCCACGCCGGCATTTCCCGCGGCCGAAAGAATGCGTCCCCAATTCGGGTCCGACCCCGCGATCGCCGTCTTCACCAGGGGGGAATTGGCGATCCCGCGCGCAATGCGAACCGCCCCGTCGTTGCTGGGAGCCCCGGCGACATGGATGGTCACGAATTTCCGCGCGCCCTCGCCATCGCGCGCGATCTGCTGCGCCAGCGACTCCATCACCGCGGCAATCGCTCCCTCTGCCTTGCGCATCTCGTTTGGATCGGGCCGCACACCTGAAGCTCCGTTCGCAAGTAGCAGCAACGTATCGTTCGTCGACGTGTCGCCATCCACCGACAGGCGGTTATAGCTGCGCTCCACCGATCGCCGCAGCATCGCGCGCAACTGCGGCGCGGGAATGTTGGCATCGGTCATGACGAAGCCCAGCGTCGTCGCCATGAGCGGTTGGATCATGCCCGATCCCTTGGTCATGCCCGCGATCCGTACCGTGCCCCGGCGCAGCTTCACTTCTCCGAAAGCCGTCTTGGGCGCCAGGTCGGTGGTCATCATCGCCCGCGACACTTCGTCGAATCGGTCGGGATTGAGCCCATCCACCAAGCGCGGCAGCGCCCGCGTGATTTTTTGGGCGTCCAGTTCCACGCCGATCACTCCCGTCGAGGCCGGCAGCACTTGCGCCACCGGCATGCGCAACAACTTTGCCGCTGCCCGAGCCGTAGCCAGCGCCACCGCATCGCCCGTTCTCGTCGCGCAATTGGCGTTGCCGGCGTTCACGACGATCGCGCCCGCCAGTCCCTTAGACATCTTCAGGTGCCGGCGGCTCAAACGAACTGGCGCGGCTTGCACGCGATTTTGCGTAAACACGCCAGCGGCAGTGGCGGCCATTCCCGTCACGATCAAAGCCAGATCGTCTTTCTCCACCTGGCGGATTCCCGCGTAGGTGGCGGCGTAGGCAAATCCAAGGGGCAGGTTCACAAACGAACATCTCCTAAGCCATCATTCTCTCTCGACGGCCACAGCCGCCGTGAACTCCGGCCCATAAATTGATAGACTGTGCCTCGATGAAGTTCCTGTGTCTTCCCGCTGCGATGCTGCTGGCATCTGCGCCCTGCTTTGCGCAAACCCTCGCAGGCGCCATCGACATGCACGCCCACTCCGACCCCGATGGCACCCCCCGCTCCATCGACGCCCTCGATCTGGGTCGCCTGGCGAAGAGCCGCGGGATGCGCGCCATCGTCCTCAAGAACCACTACGAACCCACGGCTGCGCTCGCTTATATCGTCCGCAAGGAAGTCCCCGGCATCGAGGTCTTCGGCGGTATTTCGCTCGATCTCACGGTTGGCGGCGTGAATCCCGCCGCAGTGGAATGGATGACCAAAGTGAAGGGCGGATACGGCAAGGTCGTCTGGATGCCCACCTTCGATTCCGAAAACCAGGTCACCTCGTCCGGCCAGCAGCGCCCGTTCGCGCGCGTGGCTAAGGACGGCACACTGACGCCGGAAGTAGTCCAGGTCATTTCCATCATCGCCAAGAACAATCTCGTGCTCGAGACCGGCCACTCTTCGCCCGCCGAAGCTCTGCTGTTGATCCGCGAGGCGCGCCGGCAAGGCATCCAACACATCCTCGTCACCCACGCCACCGCCGCTCCCGTAAACATGTCCATAGCCGATATGCAAAAGGCCGCCCAGCTCGGCGCGTACCTCGAATTCGTTTGGGTGAAGCCGGGGTCGGACGCCGCCAAGGCCCATGTGAAAGCCATTCGTGAAGTTGGTCCGGAACACTGTGTCCTTTCGAGCGACCTCGGCCAGGCCGCCAACCCGCTTCATCCCGACGGCCTCTTGGCCATGTATGAGTATTTGCATGCGCAGGGCTTTACCGTGGACGAAGTCGACCGCATGGCCAAGATCAATCCCGCCAAACTGCTCGGCCTCGCTCCTTGACTCACGCGCGCTCCGTTCCGAGCCAATCCTTCTCACTCAGCCGCTGCCCATTGGCGAAATCCGCAGCCGGCATTCGTTTGCGCCCCTCCAATTGCACTTCCACCAACTCCAGCGATCCCGAACCGCACGCCACCACCGGCGGCTTCAACTTCACAAACTGTCCAGGAGGGCCGCCGTCTGGAGCAACGCGCGACCTCCAAATGTGCAGCGTCTGTCCCCGAAAGCTGGTCGATGCCCCCGGCCATGGCTGCAGCCCGCGCACTCGGTTATGAATTGTCTGCGCCGGTTGGTTCCAGTCCACCAAGCCATCCCCCTTCTTCAGTAGCGGCGCAAGCGTGGCCCGCGCCGGGTCCTGCTTCTGTGGAACCATCGATCCCCGTTCCAAACCGTCCAGCGTCTTCACCAGCAGTTCCGCTCCCATCGCCGCTAACCGTGCCCCCAGTTCTACGGCAGTTTCTTCCGGGCCGATTTCCGTTTCCGCCTTCAGCAGCATGTCGCCCGTATCCAGGCCGGCATCGATCTGCATGGTCGTAACCCCCGTGCGCGTTTCGCCGTTGATGATCGCCCATTGAATCGGCCCGGCGCCGCGATACTTGGGCAGCAGCGAGGCATGCACGTTGATGATGCCCCGCGGCGCAAGATCGATCACCACCTGCGGAATGATCTGCCCGTAACCCACCACCACCATCGCCTCGCTAGCCACCGAGCGCAAGTGTTCCACCGCCTCGGGCCGGCGCACACGCTCCGGCTGATACACGGGAAGTCCCAAACTCAAGGCGCATTGCTTTACGGGGGGTGCCGCGGCGTGCTGCCCGCGGCCGCTGGGACGATCCGGCTGCGTGACAACCGTGAGTACCTGGTGGCCGGCCTCGACAATGCGCTCCAGCGTCGGCACGGCAAACGCGGGCGTGCCCAGAAAAACCAAACGCATCCGGCTCAGCCCCAGTCTCCCGCCCGCTGCAGCTTCTTGATCTTGCGCTTCATCAGATCGCGTTTGAGAGCGCTGATGTGGCTGAGATAGAGCTTGCCGTACAGGTGATCCGTTTCATGCAGGAAGGCGCGCGCCAGCAAGTCTTCGCCGGTCATCTCGAATTCCTCACCCTTGGCGTTCTTCGCGCGCACCGTAACACGTTTGGGCCGCCGGACCTGCTCGCGAAATCCGGGAATGCTCAGACAGCCCTCTTCGCCCTCCTGCCTGCCTTCGGTCTTGAGGATCGTCGGATTGATGAGTACGAGTTTGTCGGCGGCGTTCTCGCCGTTCGAGACATCGATCACGGCAATCTTTCGGGAGAATCCGATCTGCGGCGCCGCCAGCCCCACCCCTTTAGCCGCGTACATGGAATCGAACATGTCGGCCAGGAACTGGTGCAAATCCGGCGTATCAAACTCGCGCACATCCTCGGCTTCGCGATCCAACACAGGATCGCCAAACTTCACGATCGGGTAAATCATAGTTGGTAGGGCAGACGATCGGTTTTTGTCGTCTGCCGCGCTCGCCTCGCCGATTCGCTCATCCCGCTAGAATCCCTTCACCTGTTCGAGATAGCCTTCGTAATTTCGGCGCGTCTCCGTGAGCGAATCCCCGCCGAACTTTTCCAGGAACGCCTGCGCCAGCACGATCGCCACCATGGCCTCGCCGATGACTCCCGCGGCCGGCACCACCGCCACATCCGAGCGCTCATAAGCGGCCAGAGCCGGCTCGCGCGTTTCCAGATCAACCGATTCCAGCGGACGCCGCAGCGTCGAGATCGGCTTGAGCATCCCCCGGACGATCACGTCTTGACCATTGGTAATGCCGCCTTCAAGACCGCCGGCGCGATTCGCCCCCCGATGGAAACGCCGCTCTTCGCGGTCGTAGTGGATCGTGTCCTGCACCTTCGACCCGAAGCTGGCGGCGCCTTCCGCGGCCAGGCCGATTTCGACCCCTTTCACCGCCTGCATGGAGACAATCGCCTGCGCCAGGCGCCCATCCAGGCGTGAATCCCAGGTGATATGCGAGCCCAGGCCCACGGGCACGCCGTGCGCCACCACTTCGAAGACACCGCCCACCGTTTCGCCCGTGCGGTATGCCTCGTCCACCACCGCCTTCATGCGGGCTTCAGCTTCGGCATCCACGCAGCCCAGCAATACCTCGTCTCTCTTACTCAGCGCGACGATCTCCTCCCAGCAGACGGAGCGTCCGAGCCGGGCGGAGCCGACCGCGATCACGTGGCTGAGAACCTGGATCCCGAATTCCCCGAGCAGCGCCTTCACCATGGCGCCCACGGCTACCCGCGCGGT
>DATJAK010000034.1:0-42540 GCA_035516375.1 Bryobacteraceae bacterium | reverse complement strand
AACTGCAGCCTCACTTCATAACAATTATCGCGCTTTACAAACGAGTAAGGGGCTTCGGTGCGAATGACGGCGGCAGGGTCGTCGCCGGCCGCGGAAAGAACGGCCGCCAGCTCTTCCAGGCGCTCGCGGCCCAGCACCTCGTGCGTGAACAGCGGGACGCGCTTCACCGGAACAGGCGCGAAGTAGGCCTCGATCTCCTCCAGGATGCGCGCCTGGGATGCGCGCCACTCCTGGAACCACGCGTCTGTGACCGCCGGCGGGAGCACCCGGTTCACGATGATCCCGTCGACGGCCAGGCCGTGCAGCGAAAAGTAAACGAATGCGCGCTGGGTTTCGCGCAGCACCATGCGTTCGGGGTTGGTCACCAGCCGGACGCTGGTGATCCGGGGGTCTTCCAGCAGCTCGCCGATGCCTTCCAGCTTCCCGAACAGGTCCTGGATATTGACGAAATAGTTGTCGGTCGGCAGCTCGACGGGTGAAACCCGGTTGGCGATGGGGCGCACCGCCTTGAGAATGCCGCGCTGAAACGGAAAAATGTGCTTCATGTACCATTCCAGCGTGGTTGGCATGCTGACGAAGCGCATGGATTCGGCGGTGGGGGCGCAGTCCAGCACGATCACGTCATAGCGCTGCTCGCGCCGGAACTGGTTCACGTACATCATGGCGCTCAGCTCTTCCATGCCCGGCAGGATGGCCAGCTCCTCAGCTTCCACGTCGCTGATGCCGGTGGTGCGCAGCACGGAGATCACGTACGACGAGATTTCGTGCCAGTGGCGCTTGATTTCCTTCTGGATGTTGACCTCATGAATGGCGAGGCGGCTGTCGATGGTATAGGGGTCGCCGGTTTTGCCGTGGAAAAGATCGGTTTCCAGGTCGAAAGCGTCTGCCAGGCTATGGGCCGGATCGACGCTCATCACCAGGGTCCGGTAGCCCAGCCGGGAAAGCTGCAGTCCGGTGGCGGCAGCCAGGCTGGTCTTTCCCACTCCGCCTTTCCCGCTGAACAGAAGGATGCGCATACCTTGATCTTACCGCCCGGCTATCGATTTCCCGAAGAATGCCGATGAGAGAGATATGTTTGAGTGGAATGACCGTTACAGCTTGAAGATTGCCAATATTGATGGGCAGCACCAAAAGCTGTTTCGGCTCGCCAATGAATTACACGCAGCCATGCAGGCGGGCAACACGGAGTCCACGGTCGAAATTGTGGAGCGGCTGATCCAGTGCGGCACGCTACACTTTGCCTACGAGGAGCGCTTGATGCTGGAGTGCGGTTACCCCGGTTACTCCGCTCACAAAGCCGTGCATGATGAGTTGAAGCGGCAGGTTTTGCAGCTTCAGGCCGATCTGCAATCGAGCAACCGTATGCTGGGAATCACCATTCTCCAGATTCTAAGAAAAGCCTTGATCAGTCACATCGAAGCAGAAGACTCCAAATACGCACCCTACGTGAGAGTGCCGGACTCTGAGGTCGTCAGCAAGCGCTGACCCCGGCTGCGACACGCGTGTCCTGACCCCGGCCGCGACAGGCTTTCCCCGACTCCGGCCGCGCCCCGTTCGCCCTGACCTTACCCTCACGTTTCTCCGTAGAATTCCGATAAGAAAAGTATGTTCGAGTGGAACGACAGTTTTAGCGTGAGAATTCCCAATATCGACGGCCAGCACCAGAAGCTCTTTCGGATCGCTGGTGAGTTGCATGCCGCCATGCAGGCTGGCAATGCACAGGCAGCCGTTTCCAACATCGTGGACAGTCTGGTGCAATACGTCAAAGTGCACTTCGCCTATGAGGAACGGCTCATGGAACAGGCCGGCTATCCCGGTGCGGCGGAGCATAAGGCGCAACATGAAGACCTAACCCGCCAAGTGCTCCAGTTTCAAGCGGATTTGCAAAGCGGAAAGCGCACCGTCAGCATCAGCCTGCTCCACTTCCTCCGGAATTGGCTGGTGAATCACATCCAGACGGAGGATTCGAAATACGCGCCGTTCCTCAAGGCCGCATAGGTCGAGGCTGCCGCACCAGTCCCCACAACCACTCCTTCTGTCTTTCGACAACTTCCCACATGTGAAGTTGGGATAAGGCTCGGGCTCGCGCACGCACGTCTCCCTGCATTTCTCCCTCTTGACGCTCAGCTATGTAGCATGCTACATTCTTTCCCCAGGACTCCTATGAAGACTCCGCTTTCGCTGACCTCCGCCATCATCCTGCTGGCCATCGCCAATGGGCGCGGCTACGGGTTCGAGATCATGGACGCCACGGGACTGCCCAGTGGAACCATCTATCCGGCCTTGCGCCGGCTGGAAAAGGCCCGGCTGATTCGGTCGGACTGGGAGTCGACGGCAGCGGCTGAATCGAATGGACCCCCGCGGAAGTATTTTCGCGTGACTGGGGAAGGGAAGTCGGCGCTCGAAGCCGCCGAGAAGCGGTTCCCCGCCGTCGCGCAGTTGAAGGGGTGAGGCATGCGCCAGGAAGACCAATTCGCGATTCCAGCGGCCAGCCAATGCCTGATTGCCGCCGCATCCATGGTGGTCCCCCAAGCCCATCGCAGCGCCTGGAGGAGTGAGTGGCTTTGGGAGGTATGGCATGCCCACGCCGATCTCGTCCGTCAGGGCTGCCCGCCCGCGCAGGCTTCGCGCCGCGTCGTGCGATTTGCATGGGGCGCTCTTCGGGATTCGATCGATCTGCGCGTGGAACATTGGAAGGCCGGGGTGAACCGCCGTGCGCTTGCCCGCGAGCCGTTGGTTTGTCTGGCGGCGCTGCTGCTGGTGTTTCTGTCATTGTGGGCTTGGACCAACGGATTTCATCGCTCGCGTGTTGCCGCGGCCGCCTCGTATCCTGATTCGCAGCAGTTGGTGTTGCTCTCGCGGCCTACCGGCGTTCTCGGATTGGAATCTGCCGCCAGCATGGAGCAGGTCTGGTCGTGGGTGGAAGAGTCCAAGTGGTTTGGCAGCGTCGCCGGATTCTGGTTGCACGATGGAACCCTCGAAGTCAGCCCCAATTTCTTCGCGGTGCTGCACACGGATCCGGTGCTGGGGAGCGTGCGCTGGCGTTTCTTGGGCCGGCCCGTGCGGACGGTCAAATTTCTGGCGCCGGGATCGGCCGAACTCTTCGGCGGCGCCATCGCCCGTTTGAAGGAGCGTGCCAATCGGAGTTTGTTTGAAACCCAGCTAGGCAAGCTCGGTAACGATGGCAACCACATCACCGCCACGTTTCTCGAGGAGCGCAGCCGCTGGCCGCTATATTTCGCCTCCGTCAGCGCGCTCGTGTTCTTGGCCATGGGAGTGGTCCGGGTGCGCCGCACGGCGCTCTACACGGTGTTCTTCCTGGCGAAGACGGCCCTCTTGCTAGGCAGCGTCGGACTGGCATGGACCGAAGTGGCCACCGCGATTCCGATTCCCATCACCGGGGGCGTGGACCTGGGTACCGCAATCCCCCTCGTCTTCCTGTTGCTGATCGGCCAGGCATTCGTGTTGCGCTGGTCGCACCAGGATCAGGCCGGCCGCTGCCCGGTCTGCTGCCGCCAGGTGGCCATGCCGATTACGGTGGGGTCGCGCAGCAGCCTGATCCTCGATCGCCCCGGCGTCGAGTTCCTCTGTACGCGCGGCCACGGCACGCTGCGGCTTTCCGATCTGACCGCCTGTACCGGCGAACCCTATCGGTGGACGCCGCTCGATCGATCCTGGCAGGAAATCTTCGTCGGCGAAAAAACAGCATGATCCCGGTGCTCGAGGCTCGCGGCTTGACTAAGCGTTACGGCGCTTCGACGGCCGTTCGCGACGTCAGCTTCTCGATTCGCTGCGGGCAGATCCTGGGTGTGCTCGGGCCGAACGGCGCTGGCAAGAGCACCATTGTGAAAATGGTGACCGGGCTGGCCGATCCGTCGCGCGGCACGGTCTTATTCCATGGCGCACCTATCGCGCAAGATCTGACTCGCTTCAAATGCAACCTCGGCTATGTTCCCGAACAGCCCGATCTCTACGGCTTCCTCAGCGGTTGGGAATATCTCGATCTGGTGGCGACCATGCGCCGGATGCCAACCCGCCGGTTTCGGGAAAAAGCCGCGGCGTTGCTGGATGGCTTCGCGCTCTATCCGCACCGCCATACGCCGATCCACTCCTACTCGAAAGGGATGCGCCAGCGTATTGTCATCATCGCCGCCACCATGCACGACCCCGAGCTGCTGGTGCTCGACGAGCCCTTCTCCGGCCTGGACGTGACCAGTGCTCTAGTCCTGCGAACTGTCGTTCGGCTGTTGGCCGGGCAGGGGAAGGCGATCCTTTTTTCCTCGCCGGTTTTGGAGCAGGTGGATCAGCTCTGCTCCGATCTGCTGCTGCTGAAGGGTGGGGCGATCGTAGCCGCGGCGCCGATCCAAGAGATCCACGCCGGCTTTAACGGGATCGGACTGGAAGCCGGTTTCATGCAATTGACGGAGCAGGGAGATGCCCACCGCATCGCACAAGAAATTGTGGCCGCCGTCCGGGCGCCGGCTGCTTAGGCGGCTGGCGGTTCGTGGCGCGCGCTTTCGCCGCGGAACCTTCCTGCGGCTCGTCCGGCATTTCCTCAATCGCCTGGTGCGCGGCGGAGACGACACTCCTTCGGCTGAGTTCGAACTCGGCATCGGCGGCCTGCTCGGTTTACTAGCCGCTCCCGGCGCGTTCAGTTGTCTGCTGCTGCTCGACAAGTATTCCACCCTGTCGAATTGGATTCGCGGCCGGCCGCGTGCCGATCTGTACGTGGCTTCTCTTCCCGACAAGTACCTGTTCCTGTCGTTAGCCATGGCCGTGACGGGGATCGTGACGGTTCTGAAGTTGGACAAGATTTTGCCCGATGCGCAGGACTATCTGAACCTCGCTCCGCTGCCCTTACGCCCCCGGACCATTCTGCTTGCCAACGCCACTGCCATCGCCGCCGCGGTGGTGGTCTTTGCGATCGATGTCAATACGGTTTCCATGATCTTCTTCCCCCTCTTCGTCACGGCGGCGGCGCAGACCAACCTGGGCGCGTTCGTGGCATTTGTCGCCGTACACGCGGCCTGTGTCATGCTCGCGAGCTTCTTCACGTTTTGCGCGGTGTTCGCCTTGCTCGGGACTCTCGCGGCCGTTTTGCCCAGGGAAGTGTTCCGCGCCATCTCCTCGTGGGTGCGAGGCTTAGTGCTCGTCGCTTTCCTGGTGCTGCTGCTAACTGGCTTCTCCGGGCCTGGCCTGATGCTACGCCTGGCGGGCAACTCCGCCGTGCGATTTCTGCCTTCTTTCTGGTATCTCGGCCTATACCAGAGCTGGCAGCACCGCCCTACTCCGGCCCTGGCGGACGCTGCGGCCGCGTCTCTTCCAGGTGCGGCCGCGGCTTTTCTGCTGATGGCTGTTACCTACGCGTTGAGCTACCGCCGCCGCTTCGCTGCTGTTCTGGAAGGTGGCCGAAGACCGGCCGAGCGCCGGGCCGCAGCCGCCGTGCTGGCATTTCTCGATCTGTTCTGCGCGCGGGCGGCCGGGTTTCCCCGGGCATGCCAGCGGTTTGTGATTCGGGCATTGCTTCGCAATGAAGCCCACCGGCTGGCGATCGCGGTATCCATCGGGCTGGGATGGCTGCTGGCGCTCGAAGACGTTGCCGAAGGCTTCGACCGTGAGGCCCCTTTGGTAGCGGCGTACTTGCTCCTGCTCGGATTGCGGGTCGCCTTCGAGATTCCCGCAAGCATCGCGTCGAACTGGATTTTTCGCGCCGCTGTCGACCCGCGCAGCAACGAGTCCTTGGGCGTGGGGCGGCACGTCATGCTCAGTTTTCTCACGTGCTTTGTGCTGGTTCCCTGGCTGGCATATTCGTGGTGGCGCTGGGGCGCCGTTGTCGCCTTGCTTGATACGGCTTTCGTCCTGGCTCTATCGCTGTGTTTGATCGAGGCTCTGCTTACCGGTTACCGTAAGGTTCCCCTGGCCTGTCCCATGCCTGGGTTCCGCGACAATTTCCTGATGCTGTGCCTTCTGCAGGTACTCGCATTCGAAGCGTTCACGCACTTGGGAGCAGGTTTGGAACAAACGATTCTCATGCAGCCGTTACTCTTTCCGTTGCTGCTCCTCGCCATGCTGGCAGCCTGGTGGTGGAAGCGAAGGCGTTGGCAGGACGCGCTGGCAGCCGGCGAAGCCGAACCAGGGCTGGTATTCGAGAATCGGCGAACGGGTGCGGTAGAAACTCTGAATCTATCGGACTGAGGTCAGCCCTTCGCAAACGCTGCCCGCAGCTTCTCCCACGTTGTTTCCAGCGCCTCCGGCAGAACTCGTGTTTCGCCCACCGATGTCATGAAGCTGGTATCGCCGGTCCAGCGCGGCAGTGCATGCATGTGAACGTGGCCGGCAATCCCCGCTCCCGCGCTGCGGCCGATATTGAAACCCAGGTTCAATCCTTCGGGCCGGTACAAGGCGCGCAGATGCTTCTCGCCGAGACGCGCCAGCCGGATCAGCTCCACCAACGTTTCATCCTTCACATCTTCGAGCAAGGCTACGTGCTCGTACGGCACCACCATGATGTGGCCGCACGTGTACGGAAAGCGGTTGAGCATCACCAGGTTCCGCTCGGCCCGGTGCACCACCAGCCACTCCGCGTCGTGAAGAGTATCGGCGGCGGCGGCGCAGAAAATGCACGCTTCGGCCTCCTCAGCGGTGGTGACGTACTGATACCGCCAGGGGGTCCAGAGAAAATCCATGGATTTGGCGCGGCTACGGGTTGGGAACCTGCTCGGGCGCTGGCGGTTCGGCGGGGGTTTGGGCCGAATTGTTTACGACATCCTTAAGTTCTTTACTTGGTTTGAAATACGGGATTTTCTTGGCGGGTACTTCGACCCGTGCCCCGGTCTTCGGGTTTCTGCCGATGCGAGGTTGCCGCTGCCTGGTGCGGAAGCTGCCGAATCCGCGGATTTCGATCTTGTCGCCGCCGCGTAGGGAACGTACGATGCTGTCGAAAATCGCCTCCACGATGACCTCGGATTCCTTCCGAGTCATCTCCACTACCCGGGAGACCTCTTCAATCAGGTCAGCCTTCGTCATCCAATTCTCCTTGTTCCCTCAATTACTTACGAAACCGCAGTATCGCTTGAAAACAAAAAATTTGCAAGCTACTCAGGAGTACGATCTTTGAGGCTCATCACTTCTTCGATGGTGGTGGTGGCGGCCGCGGCCTGGCGCTGGTAATCTTCCAGGCGGGTTTTCTCCTCGTCGTCAGCCACGGCCCGCAGGCTGAGGCCGATCTTTTTCTCCGCCTCGCTCAGTTTGATGATTTTGAAATCATATTCCTTGCCGACTGTCAGTGGAGGTTCTTCGGCTCCGCGCTTGCCCTGATAACCGGGAACCTCAGAGAAATGACACAAGCCTTCGACACTTTCCGCCAATTCCACGAACGCGCCAAAACTGGCCAGGCGGCAGACCCGCCCATGCACCATGTCGCCGCCTTGATGGTGTTGGAAAAACGTCTCCCAGGCGTCGGGCTGCAGCTGCTTGATCCCCAGCGAGAGCCGGTGCGCTGACGAATCGATGTTCAGGATCACGGCCTGCACGATCTGCCCCTTCTTCAGAACTTCCGAAGGGTGCTTCACGCGCTTGGTCCACGATAGATCGGAAACATGCACCAGCCCGTCGATGCCCTCTTCAATCTCGATGAAGGCGCCGAAATCGGTCATGTTGCGCACGCGGCCTTCCACGACCGATCCCACCGAGTAGCGGCTATCGATAGTGGTCCACGGATTAGGCTCGAGCTGCTTGAGTCCGAGCGAAATACGCCGTTCCTTGGGATGCACGTCTAATACGACCGCCTCCACCTGGTCGCCGGGCTTGACGACTTTGGAAGGATGCTTCATGCGGCGCGACCACGTCATCTCACTGATATGGATCAAGCC
This sequence comes from Bryobacteraceae bacterium, assembly GCA_035516375.1. Taxonomy (GTDB): domain Bacteria; phylum Acidobacteriota; class Terriglobia; order Bryobacterales; family Bryobacteraceae; genus PSRJ01. The sequence continues at coordinate 34,669 of DATJAK010000034.1, read as the reverse complement.
CTCGATGCCGGCCTCGAGTTCGACGAAAGCGCCATAGTCGGTAACGTTGACTACCCTCCCGATCACGCGCGTGTTTACAGGAAAACGGCTGCCAACGGCCTCCCAAGGATCCGGCTCAAGCTGCTTGAGTCCGAGCGAAACGCGTTCCTTGGCCTTATCGAATTTGAGAACCTTGACCGTGATCTCGTCTCCCACGTGCAGAATCTCGGACGGGTGATTGATGCGGCCGTACGACATATCTGTAACGTGCAACAGACCGTCAATGCCGCCCAGGTCGATGAATGCGCCGTACTCGGTAAGATTCTTCACCACGCCCGTAACGACTGCGCCTTCGGAAATATGTTCGAGTGTCGAAGTCTTGCGCGCATTGATTTCTTCTTCCACCGCCAGCTTGCGCGAGACCACCACGTTGCCGCGGCGCCGGTTCAACTTGATAATGCGGACCGGAATATCTTGTCCGATCAAGGAATCGAGATTGTGAATCGGCCGCGGGTCGGCCTGCGAGCCCGGCATGAAGGCTTCGATCCCGACATCCACCGCTAAACCGCCTTTGACCCGGCCCGTCACGTGCCCGGACAGCACCAACTGCTCCTGAAAGGCTTTCTCCAGGTTGTCCCAAACGCGCAGGTTCGCCGCGCGCTTATGAGACAGCAGCACGTACCCTTCCTGGTATTCACCGTGGACGATCATGACGTCGACCACGTCGCCGCGCTGCACGGTGACCTTGCCGCTCGAATCCTGGAATTCCTCGATCGGCGTGATGCCCTCGGATTTATACCCGAAATCGATGATGACGTCTTTGCCGGTTACGCTGAGTACGGTGCCTTCGAGAACTTCGTTGGCAGGCGGTGGCCCAAAATGGCTGTAGTCCTCGATCAGCTCCTCGTAGCTTTCCGGGGCCGCCTGGTCGTTCGGAGCAGGTGCGTCTTTCGGGGTGGGTCCGTCATTCGGATCTACAGCCATCGCACCTCCTCCCATAGCTGACGCGCATCACTGGCTCGACTAGGAGAGGGAACCGAAACAGAGAGACCGGGAGCTGTACGAGGCCGCTCCCGAATGAGACCGTAGGCATCACCAGCAAACCACTGAGAGATCAGTATTTTAGCAACTATACGCCGGTTTGTTCAAGATTGTCAACGCCCGTCACGCGCAGTGACCGAACAAAGTGCGGGGGCAAATTGGTTTTTGTCGCCTGGCAGGTTTTCTTATTCGGACCTGGCGATATGCCGCATCACCCATTTGACCTTGACGGCATATTCCGCGTTCGGGTTATAGGTGGCCAGAATGCCGTCGATATCCTTGTTACGGTAGAGTTCGGAATGCGCCAGTTGGTATCCCACTTTATGAATTCCGGCCGTGGGCGAATCGAATTGAGCGCGGCCCGAATCCCAGCCGAAGAGGTTGTTATTGGGCGCCGCCTTGCCCCCGGTCGATTCCACAAAAGAAATGCTGGGTAAGAGGCGCCAATCGAGCTCGTACACATCCGCCGCTTCCAGAAACGCTTCGGAATACGCCACAGCCGGGCAGCCGGATTTTTGGAAGAAACGCTGCAGGATCCCGAGTCTGGGATCTCCCCGGTAATCGGGTGCCGCCCGGTAATACGCCTGCTTCGGCGATACGCGCTCAGCCAACGTAACCATGCCCGCGAATACGACCAAACCACCGGATATCAACCTTCTCATCCAAGCCTCCTAAATTTGGGTAACTCTTGCGAACTGCTCTCGGGGTACTGGACGGGACGACTTCTCCCAGGTTCGGACTACTACGGGATCGACATAAATGGGATTATATCACCGGAGGAAACAGGCGTTGTTGTCCTAGTAGTACTATATCTTGGTAACTATAAGCCCGCTTGGTAGGGTCAGACTATCATAGGCAGTGAAAAAGGACAGACGGGAAACAGTTTCATGCGTTCGATGCGGGTATTGGTAATCGCTCTGACAGCGCTGGCGGCGTTGGTCTCGTGCAATCGAGACCCCAACGTTGCCAAGAAACGATATTTGGATAGCGGCAACAAGTATTACGAGCGAGGCAAGTTCAAAGAAGCCTCGATCATGTACCGCAACGCCTTGCAAAAGGACCAGCGGTACGGCCCGGCGCACTACCGGCTCGGGTTGACCTATATCCACATGGGCCAACTCGCCCCGGCCGTGCAATCCCTGCGGCGCGCCGTGGAACTGCTGCCGGTGGAGCAGCCCGACCATTGGGATGCGGCCATCAAGCTCTCGGAAATCTACCTGGCCGCCTCGCCCGACAAGGAGTATCAATCGGAGGTCGAGGGCTTTACCAAGCAGTTGTTGAAGCGCGACCCGAATTCTTACGACGGGCACCGGCTCAGCGGCGACCTGGAATTTGTTCGTTCCGCGGCTGCCCTGCGCGTGGGGCAGAAGGATGAGGCCAAAGGGTTCCTGGCCAATGCCATCGCCGAATACCGCAAAGCGGACGCCATCAGGCCGGAGCAAGCCGGCATCGGGATGCAACTGGCGCGGGCGCTTTTCGCCTATGGCGATCCCGCCAGCGCCGAGCAGATCTACCTGCACCTGATCGAGAAGCACAAGACGCTGGACTACGCCTACACCGAGCTCTACCGGCTCGATATGCTGACCGGCAAGCCCGAGGAGGGCGAAAAGGTCCTGAAGATGGGATTTCAGGGCGACCCGAAGCAATTTGGCTTTCTCACCATGCTGGCGGCCCACTATTACAACGAGAAGCGGACCAGCGACATGGTGGGCGTGCTCGAGCAGATCAAGGCGCACTCCAAGGATTTCCCCCAGGCGTATCTGGCCGTCGGCGACTTTTACCTGCGCATGGGAAGCAACGACGATGCCATCCGCGAATACCGGCAAGGCATCGCCAAGGATCCCAGCAAGAAAGCGACGTATGAGAAACGCATCATTGAATCACTCATGCGTGAAGGCAAACGCGAAGAAGCCGCCGAAGTCAACGCGGATATTCTCAAGGCGGATCCCAACGACAACGACGCCCACGGCCTGGCAGCCACTCTCCTGCTGGACAAAGGGGACATCAACCGGGCGCTGACCGAGCTGCAGTCCGTGGTGGCGCGTGCCCCAAATAATGCCGTGGCGCACTACAACCTGGGCCGCGCGCACGAAGCCCGCGGCGAATCCGAACAGGCCCGCCAGGAATATCAGAAGGCGGTGGACATCCGCCCGGACTACCTGCTGGCCCGCCTGGCTGTGGCGCAACTGCAATTACGCAAGCGCGAGTGGGACGCCGCGCTCAGAACCGCCGAGCTGGTGCTGAAGGTCGATAAAGCGAATGGCAACGCCCGGCTGATCGAAACGGCTGCATTGATGGGCGAACAACGGTACGTGGATTCCCGCGCCATGCTGATGGAGATGCAGAAGGGCGCCCCCAACTCGCCGGACATTTATTACCAACTGGGCCTGATCGATATGTCCGAGAAAAAGTACAAAGAGGCGGAAGCCGATTTCCGCCGGTCGTTCGATCTCAACCCCGCCAACTCACGCGGCCTGATGGGCATTGTGGAAACCTATTTCTCGGAGCATCGCCCCGACGATGCCATCAACATGCTGCAGGCCGAGGCCGCCAAGGAGCCCAAACGCGTGGATTTCCGTCTGGCCATCGCGTCCGCGTCGGTGATGGCCGGCCGGTTCGATATGGCCGTCACGCAATACCAGACGGCGTTGGGGATGTTGGGACAGGATGCCGCCGCGAGGGCCGATATTTTCTTGCGGCTCGGCGAGACGTACCGCCGCAAGGGCGACCTGGGCCATGCCATTCCCGTGCTCGAGCAGGCACGCCAAACCATGCCCGACAACCCGGTCGTGCTGAGCACGCTGGCATTGGCGCTGGATGGCATGGGCCGCAAAGCGGAGGCTCGCAAAATCTACGAGTCGACTCTCAAGGCCGATCCCGACAACGGCGTGGCGCTAAATAATCTGGCGTTCCTGATTGCCGATAGCGGCGGCGATCTGGATCAGGCGCTCACTCTGGCGCAGCGCGCCAAGCAGATGCTGCCGAACACGGCCGAGGTTTCCGATACGCTTGGGTTGATCTACTTGCGCAAGAATCTCAGCGACAATGCGATCGACATTTTCCGGGATCTGGTCAGCAAGCAGCCCGGTCAACCGACCTTCCATTACCACCTGGGAATGGCGTTTTCGCAGAAGGGCGATCGGCCGAAGGCAGTGGAGCAGCTCCAGCAGGCGCTCAGAGACAATCCTTCGCTCGACGAGAGGGCCAAGATTCAGCAGTTGCTGAGCCAGCTGGGATAGGCCGTCGCGGCTTCAAAACTGTGGGAGTTTACTGAGCAGCTTGCTCAGGTCGGCTTTCACGCCGAAGAAGAATCGCAGGTCATCATTGGCTGTCTGGATGCGTGTGGTGTGCGCCAGGCTCTGCCCGATATTCGCGCTGAAGCCGGCCACCAGCGGGGTTCCGGGAATCTGAAGAACGCCCTCGATCGCCAGGCGGAATTCCCGCACCGGACGAGTCATGCCGGCGACAGCGTCCACCGGCACGAGGTCTTCCAGGTTGGCGAAGCGGCCTATGGTCACATCGAGGTGGTCGATCAATGCCGGCGCTTCGTTCGTGTCGAGCGGCAGCGCGAAGTGGCCCAGGCGCGCGCCCCACGCGTAATATTTCGAGAACTGCTCGGGGTTCACCGGCTGCGTGGTCCCGCTGGAATCGGTGGGTGTGAGAAAACCGGCTTTGCCGATAGGCGCGACGAATAAGGCCTGGGGCGCGTTTTGCCAGATCCATTTCGAGGTCAGCAGCGGCAGGTAGACGCCCCCTTCCACGAGCGCCGCTTTGCGCGAGCCGATGAACACCGATAGATTGTCGGATGATGCAGGCGTGGCCTGCTGGGTTTCCGGCGCGCTGGCCAGGCGGGTCTGGAAGTAGGAATTCACGAGCAAGCGCCGCCTCCACGTGCAATCGGGATGCGCCACCGAGCCGCAATCGGCGTTCACTCCGCCTCCTACCCAATTCTTCTCCGCTGTGAAATCCACGAACAAACTGGCCTGGCTGAGGCTCTGCGCCTGAAAGCTGTTGTCGTTTGTGATCACGGCCCCGGTCATGAATGTCACCCGCGAGCGGCCCCAGCCGCCCGGATCGATCACGGCAACGGGCACGCCGAGAAGAGTAGCCCCCGGCATGGCCGAGCACGGCTCTGTTCCGGTAGTTGGCGCGGATGGCGGAAGCTCCAGGCGTACGTGCTGGCCCGGCACCAGTGGATAGATGAGCTGGGCCGCGAATGCGCCGTTGCTATCACTCGGAGCGGTGGGGCCGGTGGTGAGATCGAGCAGCAAACCCGAATCGATATCGCAAAGCTGAATGTCGGTGCGGGTGCCGTGTACCGTGCCCTTGATTGCGGTGGCTCCGGCGATCAGGGGCCCCGCGATCTGGCCGGTGGTTTGCGCCCAAGCAGGGGCGAATGCGAGTGACGCGCTCAGGATAATGCCAACGAAAAACGTTCGAAACATTTCTTGGGGAATTGGAGAGAAAAAAGGAGCCGCTCCCACGAGGCGAGCGGCTCCGAATGGCGGCCATCAACTGGGGTGGAGACCCCGTATGCATTGTGCCGCACAACCCTGCGGAAGCCCCCCGGCTCGGCGCCCCCAACTACGCGTGAAAAAGCTGAAAGAAAATGGCTTAGAAAAATTTAGAAATCCTGTGAACGGCCGGTCAACTCAGCCGCGGGGCGGTCGCCGAGGGCACCGAGTGAGGTGCGCGAAAATGTTGCGAAACGAAGCCAATTTGGGATTCGTGATGAACCCAATCCGGGCACATCGAGTGTAGCGGAGCGATGAGTCTGTTTCGGGGCTTACTGGTTCAACTGCGGAATGCTCTTCACCGGCGGCGGCGCGGGCACCGAAGCGAGGAACGCGTGAATATCGGTAAGGTCGGAATCGGACACAACCTTGCTAGTGAACGGCGGCATGCTCCCGCGCGGATGGCGGACATAGGCGATCAACGCGTTCGTGGTGATCGGCTGTGGCGCCAGTTTCGCCCCCGCCGCGCCGCCTTGCCCCTGATACCCGTGGCAGGTGTAACAACCGAGCTTCGTAAAGAGCCGCTTCCCGTTTTCGGCGTTGCCCTGCGCCATCGCAGAGACGGCGACCAATAGCGTGAGCGCAGCGGCCGCCAGAGTCTTCGAAATCATGTTGCCTCCCTACCTCGGCTGCGTCACCACATCGATCAAATAGGGATCGCCGCGCTTGACCACGTCGATTCCCCGCCGAATGGCCGCCCCCAGGTCCCGCGGATCGGTGATCGGCCCTTCCGCCTGCACTCCCATGCTCTGCGCCAGCTTGGCGTAATCGATATTGGGGCTCTCGATCGCCGTGCCGATCTTGCAGCGGTCGATATCGACGCCGCGGTTGTGCTGGTTGGCCACGCGCTGCAATTGCATGATCTCCTGGTGATACGCGCGGTTGTTGTGCATCACGGTCAGCAGCGGAATGCGATGATGCGCGGCAGTCCACATCACCCCGTTGGCCATCATGAAATCGCCATCGCTCTGGATCGACACACTCAGCCGGCCGTGTTTCTTGTTGGCCAGCGCCGCGCCCACGGTAGCCGGCGCGAGATATCCCACACCTTCGCCGCCCGCGCCGCCGATGAATTGGTAGTGCTTGGTGAAATCCCAGAGGCGCAGCGGCCAGTTACTCACCCAGAAAGGATCCGAAACCAGCGACCAGTCTTCGTTGCGGATCTGCGCCCAGAGTTCCGCGGAAAGCCGCGCCGTGCTGACCGGGCTTGCATCCCAGGCGTAGGAGGCAGCGGTGCGCGTGTCTTCGAGCGCCTTGCGGCTGGCTTCGCCGAGCTTGGCGCCGCGCGCCTGGAATGCCCGCTTCTTATCGTCGGTGACGAGGCGCTTCACAGCTTCGATCAGCGCCGGCAGCGTGGCTTCCGCATCGGCCGGAATCAGCAGATCGACATCCTGGTAGCGCTGGAAATTCTGGTAATTGCTCTTGTAGAACAGGTCGCTCGAGCTGATGCTCACCAGCTTCGCGCCTTGTTTAGTGATGGTGCGCGGTACAACCTTGACCTGCCCTCCCAGCGCGTGGACCACCCCGTAGAAGTCGTATACTTCGAGGCCCAGGATGACATCCGCGTTGCTCACCGCGGCGCGCGAGCGCTGCGTCTGGTTGAGCGGATGCCGCGATGGAAAATTCATGCGGCGCTGCTGATCGATGACTCCCGCCTGCAGGGTCTCGGCCAGCTCCACCAGGAGCTGCAGGCCCGCCGGCGTGCGCGCCGAACGGCTGGCCACGATCACCGGGTTCTCGGCTTCCACCAGCATTTTGGCCAGCTCGTTGACGGTGCTCTGGTCGCCAGCGGGAGCCGTGATGCGCGGCAGCTTGGGAATGTGGCGATCGAAATCCTCGGCAACGGGACCTTCCTGCAAGACGCCATCGGCCGCCAGCAGTATCGGCATCATGGGCGGGGTCATCGCCAGTTGGTATCCGCGGACGGCGGATTCGGCGAAGTGTTCGAGCGATGCCGGGCTATCGTCCCACTTGGTGTAGTCGCGGACGGTGGCGCCGACATCTTGCACCGCGTGCAGCCATTCCACGAGGCCGCGGCGCTCGGCGGCATCCATGATGTTGCCGGCCACCACGATCACCGGGGCCTGGTCGCAATAGGCGTTGTAGATCGCCATGGCCGCGTGCTGGATGCCCACCGTCCCATGTGCGCAGGCCATGGCCGGCTTGCCCTCGATCTTGGCGTAGCCGTTCGCCATCGCCACCGAGCATTCTTCGTGCGTGCACGTGATGAACTCGGGGGCCCGATTGCCGCCGTAGTTGATGACGGATTCGTGAATGCCGCGGAAGCTCGAGCCCGGCGTGGCGAACAGGTACTCGATGCCGAGCGACTTGAAGACGTCGACCATGAAATCGGAGCCGGGCTTCTCGACGATCTGCACGTCGGCGATCGAGGGCGTCGCGGTCTCCGCTGCTCTCTGCGCGGCGGTGGGCGGCAACGCGCTGGGCCGGGCCGCTGGTGCGGCTTCCTGTGCTTTCGCCAGCGGCGGTGTGGCAGCCAGCGCGGCAGCTCCCGCGGCTGCGCCTTTCAGAAAACTACGGCGGCCGGTCTTCATTTTCGCCATGCGATCACTCCTTTTCCAAACCACCTAATCCAAACCACCTATAATGTCAGGAGTGTTCGGCAGTGGCAAGTCTCCAGTTGACCTCGGGCAACCCCGGGCAATTTCCCGTTGATTCACCGCTACCGCTGCAGTAATCTGGCAATGAGATAAACAGACCTGGAGAACATATTTGTATGAAGAAGAACACTGCTCACCGGGGCCTGTGCGTCGCGGGATTCCTGCTAGCGAGTTCCGTTGCGCAAGCCCAGACTTCGAACATTTCTCAAATCGTGGATGGCGGTCCGTGGTTCAGCACCATCGTGGTCACCAACACGAGCGGGAGCCAGGCCAGTGCCGGCCTCAACTTCTATCAGGAGACCGGTGGAGGCGCCACGTCGCCTTGGAGTCTCGATTTTATGGAAATGACCTCCGCCCAAGCGAAGGCTCTGATGATACCGGCAGGCACCACGGTGTTTCTGCACACTTTTGGCACAGCCGCCAATACGACTGTCGGTTGGGGGCAGTTGACGGAGGTGGACAATGCCGGATCCGTCGTCGCCTACGCGATTTTCACGCAGCGTGTTCCCGGCCGGACCGATCAGGAAGGAACCGCGCCCGCGGCAGCCGCCTCGAGCCGCATCCTCGTGCCGTTCGATAACACCGGTGGAGCCGCCACCAGCATGGCGATCGCCAACACCACCTCTTCCAGCCTGACCGTGAACGTCGGGATTCGCACCAGCAGCGCCACTACCCAGCCTTCTTCGATCGTACTTCCGGCGCAAGGTCATACTTCGTTTTCGTTCCCCACGCAATTTGCGGCGAGTGCCGGCGCAAGCGGCCTGGCAGAGTTCTACGCCCCGAGCGGCAGCTTCTCGATCCTTGCACTCAAGTTCGAAGCAGGCGCCTTCTCGACGGCCCCGGTCTATGCGGAAACCGGTTCGCCGATCATCGCCAGCAGCGGCGCCGGGGGCGGAGGCAATCCCCAAGCCAACTATGACGGAAACTATAGCGGCACCTACAGCGGCACCGCGGGGTCCGGCGCGGTGGGCGCTTCCATAAACAACGGGGCGGTTACAGTGACCGTTCCGGCGAGTGGAACTGGAACCATCACGTCCACCGGGCAAATCACTTTTGGAGTCGTCATCGGCGGGGGCACGACCTGCAACTTCACCGGCAGTATCGAGGTGTCGGGCGCATCCGCCACCGGCAGTGGGATGTTTAGCTGCACTTCCCCGACTATCACAGGAACCTGGAACGTGACACGTACGCTCGTGATGGGGAATTAAGCGCGGCGCATACGAGATTTCCGTTGCCGTCGGCACGCGCATTCGCAGACCACGACAGACAAGTAGTGGTTCGTGGGGCAGAGGGTCGTTTTGTGCCGTCTGCCAAGACTACCTGAACGACTCCGGCCTACTTCGTCACCGGCGTCTTTTTGCATGTTTGCGTGCATGAAAACCGCGGTGCGGTGCGATGGGCCCGACCCGTGGTTTCGGTCGTCTGCCGGCCGGTCCAGGAGTCGGAAGATCTCTCAGCCTACGCTGTCGTCGACCTGAACTTTTGTCTTTTCTTCAGTGAAAACTCAGCAGAGGTGGGAAAGACCACGCACCACCGTGCGATTTCCCGCAGCTATTGACCGGTTGCGGAATCAGGCGCCTGGAGTTCTTCCAGGTACTTCAGCACCGCGTAAATCCGCATTTGCACCAGCTCCTGGTGGCCTCCACTCTCGTCGCGGAAGACCCGGCCCCAGATCGGCATTTTCCGATCGCCGTGCGCCTGAACTGCGTCATCCCCTCGAATATAATTCAGGACCCGCAGTTCGGGAAATTTGCCGTTGTTCCTGGCGCGGAGGCGTGTCAAGTCAGTGGGTTTCACCCGCAGAGCATCGGCTACTGGACCGTCACCGGCGCCATGCGGTCCGTGGCACACCGCGCAGTACTGATGGTAAATATCTGCCCCGATTCGAGGGGAAGCGGCGCTGGCGATGACCGCACCGAAAGCGAACAAAAGACTCATCACCACCCACGATCGCTTCGGTTGCGTTTCCACTATGGCTCCGTTAGAATGGCGAAGCAGTTTCGCTCGCTCTGGAGGGTAGGTGCGCATCGCACACTTTTTTCTCGGTCTTTTACTCGCATTAGCGTTGCCAAACTGGGCCCAGGAAGGCCATCCGTTGACTGGCTCCTGGCATGGGGAGTGGCACCCCGCAGCCGGCAAACGAGTACCTATCTTACTATTCCTGAAGTGGGATTCGAAAGCTGTTATCGGTACCATTAACCCCGGCCCAAATGCCGTTCCGCTTAAGGTGGCAACACTTGATGCGGCGAATTGGACGGTACATTTCGAGGCAGATGCCAAGGACGGCTCGCATATCGTCATCGATGGCAAGCTGGACAACATCGGATCCTACAACCGGACTATCACCGGGACCTGGTCGGAGGGATCGGCGAGGGGCGACTGCAAGTTCACCAGGGACTAGCGATGCTCTGCCTCAGACCTGCACAATGAATAACCGCCGAGACGCAGAGACGCAGAGGAATGCGAGAACCATTTTCCTCTGCGCCCGCCGCTTGCTCGGCGATTTAGGCTCCTTGCTTTTTAGGGCAGCGAAAGACAAAAACACGGCGGGCGCAGAGGCGGCAGAGAACGCAGAGAAACACCTGTTTGCCTTCTCTGCGGCTCGGCGGCTCGGCGGTGAAAAACTTGACTCATTTGCATTTATTTTGTCCCTCAAGAAAGTGGAGCGGCTTGTTGCCTAAGAACTTGACGCATTCGAATTACAATTTCTCAGACAAGGACTCTAGCGATGCTCGCGAGGCGCGTAGCGTGGGTGGCGTTGTCAGCCTGGTTGGCGGCCGGCGCCGCCGCTGGCGATCAGAAGAAAGACAAGGGCAGGGAACTGTTCGAAGACATCTGTTCGTATTGCCACAGCCTGCACAAAGTGGACGGCAAGGAACTGAGTAAGGAACAATGGCGAGGGCTCATCAAGGGGATGGTCTCGGAGGGCGCCCCGGTGACCGATGAGGAGTTCGAGCTGATCGTCGATTACCTGGCGAAGCATTACGGCAGGAAGGATTCGGAAGAAGAACGATGAGGTTGAGTCGGTTTGTTTCGTGGGCGGCCATCGCATGCGCACTGTGGCTCGCCTCTGCGCCCGCGTGGGCCCACCACAACCTGGCGGCTGAGTACGACGACAAGAAGCCGGTCACGCTCAAGGGCACGGTCACCAAATTCGAGTGGAACAATCCGCATGTCTTCTTCTACGTCGATGTGCCGGAAGCCGGCGCCATCACTAACTGGGCGGTGGAGTGGGCCAGTCCGTCCGATCTGCGCAAGGTCGGCTGGACCGACGAATCGCTCAAAGTCGGCGACAGCGTGACGGTCGAAGGCGGCCTGGCACGCGATGGCAGCAAACAGGCGCTGGGCAAATCGGTGGCGATTGCGGGCGGCAGGAAACTATCGGAAGCGCCGACCCCTTCTCACGTGGCCGCAAAGCCCAGTGGCAAGCCGGCGCCGCGCTGGCCCGATGGCCACCCGCGCTTAGGTCCGCTGCCGGGCGAAAAAGGATACTGGGCGTATCCCAGCGTGGCCAGCCTGGTGGAAACCACCGCCGGCAACATCCGCATGAGCAGCGAAGGCCTGCTGGCCAACCTCGCCGACGCCGGCAAAGTGGCGCCGTTCCAGCCGTGGGCCAAAGGCCTCTACGAATACCGCCAGCGCAATTTATTGAAAGACGATCCTATGGTCAGTTGCCTGCCGCCGGGCGGTCCGCGCCAGTTCGAGACCGGCGGTGGCCTGCAACTCCTCGAACAACCCGACCGCAAGCGTATCTTCGTGTTGTCGGGAGGCGGCAATCGCAATTGGCGGCTGATCTATCTGGATGGCCGCGCGAATCCGCAAAGCGAGGATGTGAGCCCGACCTACTTCGGTTATTCCTCAGGCAAGTGGGATGGAGACGCGCTGGTCATCGATACCATCGGCTTCAATGAGCGGTTCTGGTTCTCGAACGGGGGCCTGCCGCACACCGAGAACCTGCGCCTGACGGAGCGCATCTCGCGGCCCGATTTCAATACCTTGAAGTACGAAGTGACGGTGAACGATCCGGGCGCCTACACGCGGCCGTGGACCGCCAGTTGGAATCTCGAATGGCAAGCCGGGCAGGACATCGAGGAATATTTCTGCCAAGATAATCCCAGAGACGCAGAACACATGGCGGGGAAGTAGCCCAAGGAGAATTCGATGAGAAACAGCGCCTTCCGTTGGTTGGTGGCAGGTTTTGGCGTATTGCTGGCAGTAGCGCCGGCAATGGCGCACCACTCGTTCGCTGCCGAGTACGACAGCAAGAAACCGGTGACGCTCAAAGGGATCGTCACCAAGGTCGATTGGATGAATCCCCACGTCTACTTCTACCTGGACGTGAAGGACGATGACGGCAACGTCACCAACTGGGCTCTCGAAATGGGGCCGCCGACCTTGCTGCAAAAGGCCGGCTGGAACCGCAACACGATGAAAGTCGGCGACGAAGTCATCGTGCAGGGATTGCTCGCCAAGGATGGCGCCAAGCAAGCCAACGCGCGATCGGTAACCATGGCGGCGACCGGTCAGAAATTGGGCGCGGCATCGAGCCAGGAAACTACCCCGTGATCGTCCGATGGGCGTCCATAGCGGCCCTGTCGCTTCTATGCGCGGCGGCTATGTCGTGGGGCCAGGCTCCGGAACTGAACCAGCAGCCGGGCTTAAACGGCGGACTGCCGCGCAAACGGGGACCGCGCCCGCCTTCGAAGCCCACTCCTCACTGGCCGGACGGGCACGTCAACCTCGGGCCAGCGCCGGGCGAACACGGTCTCTGGAGCGGCATGGCCGGAACCACGCTGGCGACCAACTCGCGCGGCATCGATACCTTCGGCCTCGGCCTGAATCTGCCAACGAATCTCAAGGTCGCCGATGTGCCCTTCCTGCCGTGGGCGCGGGCGCTGTACGATCTGCGCCAGTCCCGGCTTACGGCTGACGATCCGCATGTCCGCTGCAAACCCTCCGGCGGGGCGCGCCTCTTCCACACGCCCTACGGTTTCGAGTTGATCGACGAGCCCGACCTCAAGCGGATCTACATGATTGAAGTTGGCGGCCCCCACACCTGGCGCGAGATCTATATGGATGGCCGCGAGCATCCCAAGAACCCGGAGCCGAGTTTCCTGGGCCACTCCATCGGCCGCTGGGAAGGCGAGACGCTGGTGGTCGATACCGTCGGTTTCAACGAACGCTTCTGGGTCAGCCGCGAAGGAATTCCGCATACGACGGCCCTGCACACCACCGAACGCTTCACGCGCGTGGACTACGACGATTTGCGGTACGAGATCACCATTGACGATCCCGGCGCATACAGTAAGCCCTGGTCCGGCGGCTTCATGATCCGCTGGAGTGCCGACGAAGAGCTGTACGAATACATGTGCCAGGAAAACAACCGCGACGTGCGTCACATGTACGGCGGGGAACGGTAAGAACCGAAAGCGGGGATCTCAGGACGCGAGCTACGGGAGCGCGTCCGTGACTTGTTCCACTACGCGGAAGCAACTCATGGACGAAGCGAGTTCCTCTGCGGCCGCCGCGTTTTCATTGGAAACCTGACCCAGCGTGGCGGCTTGTTCGTTGATCGCCTGGATGCGCAACTCCTGGTCATGAGACGATGCGGCGATTGCATCGATAAAAGTCTCTACATCCGAGGTCAGGCTCTCCACCTCGGCGAAGGCCGTTCTCGTGGTCTGGGCGAGTTCGGTGCTGCGATTGGTTTTGCTGGCGATTTCGCCGATTAGGTCTGTGGTGGTGTGAGCTGCTTCGGCCGTTTGTCGAGCCAGCGTTCGCACCTCGTTTGCTACGACTTCAAAACCAGCACCCACATTTCCGGCGCGGGCTGCTTCGATGGCCGCGTTCAGGGACAAGAGGTTGGTTTTGAAAGCGATTTCATTGATCGTCTTGACGATGTTCTGAGCCGCTCTGCTGCTTTCGGCCATTTCCTGGGTTGCATTCGCCAGTTCCGTCATCGAGCCGTTGGCGGCCTGGATCACGCTGCGGGCACTCTTCATCCGGTCATTGGTCTGGCCGGCATTGGCCGCGTTTCGCGCGATCAGCGATGAAATCGTGCCCGCGTCGTCGGAGACCACGGCTGTGGTAGTGGAGAGCTCCGAAGCGCCCCTTGCCAGACTGTCAGACGCACTGGCGATCTGACCTACCATGGACCCGATTTTTTCGGCGGCCGCGTTGAAGTCCGAGGCCATAGCGCCGAACTCATCTTTCCGATGTTGGTCCATCCGCATTGTGAAATCGCCCGAGCCGAAGCGAGCAGCCATGGCTGCGAACTCCCGGATGGGCTGCGCAATCCCCAAGGCCAGCATCACGCTGGAGACGAAACCGACCAAAGTCGCAACAATGCCGAGCACCAGGATTTGTAGAGTCGTCCGCTGCACGAGTCCATTGACCGAGAACACGGTTTTCTCTTGATCGCTATGCGCGCTCGAAAGCCAGGTGCGAGATTCTGCCGTGTGGCGGGCAACAATTCCGCTGATGCGTTGGTTAACTTCTTCCACTTTTGCGCCGATCTCGAGATTGCGGGTGATCTTCGCCACCGCGCCCTGCTCGGAGAGCAACAGGGGGCGGATCCCGTCCATACTCGCTTTCACCGTTCCCAAAATGCGCAATTCCTCTTGGGCATCGATTTTCTTGAGCATCTTTTCCAGGTACGTGACGGCTGGGTCAAGCTTGTCGAAGGCTTCCCGAATTTCTTGAGCAGCCGAATCCGCCTGTGCTACGTTGCGCGCCGACAGCAGCCGCTGGGCACGGGCGTCGATGATCGCGCCGAGCCAAACCAGTTCCGAATTCCCCAAAAGACAGTTGGTGGCGATCGAGGATTGCGTGATCGCAGGGCTGTTACGCACTTCTTCGGTGTTCTTGGCCTCCTCGAGCTTAGTCATGAACACCGCCATGCGGTTTAACTGGAGTGCCCGAATGCGGGCATCCAGGTCTTTCAGCTGCTGAGAGGACTCGGCCAGACGCGTGGATGCCTGCCTGCTGGCCTCCGCGGCCGAATCGTTGGCGGTGAGGCTCTCCTCCAGAATCGGAAACATGCCGTCCGCCAGCGTGGTCAGTTCCCCACTGATCTTCGTAGAATCGGAGGCGGATATCGCCGCTAAGGCCTTTTCCGTACCGTGCATCTCAGCCACCGCTTTTGCGGCTGCCGCTTTGTCCGCCTGAAGTTCTGGAGTAGTTCGGGCCGCAGAGGCCTTGGTCAAGGCCGCCATCACACCCTGGATCGATCGCTCGAAATCCAGCGTGCGCATTTGATAGGGAGTACTCCTCTCGGTAAGATCTTTCACCTTCTCCTTTACACGGCTCAGCGCTAGCAGCCCGGCGACCACGATGACGCCATTGATGATGACCAGAGCCGCCGTGTTAAGGGCAAGTTTGGTTCGAATCTTCATAGGAGACTTCCTACGAGGGCTTCTTGGAATCTACTCTGTGGCGAGTCCCTTCTTCTTCCAATCCGGAAGACCGTCCCGATACCAAAGAATCTTGTTGTACCCCAGTCCCTTGAGAATCAGAACCACGGCCGGAGACCGCCAGCAGTGTGCACCATTGCAGTAGGCAATATACGTCTTCGCCTTGTCGAGCTTGCTTGCCAGAGCGGCGTCCTTTAGTAGCTCGTCAGCCGGATACCACTGGGATCCTTCAATCCGTTCCGTATCGAACTGTGTCTTGACGCGATTGTCCAGGAAAATAGCCGACTTGTCCTTCCACATCTTGAAAGCCTGTTCGGTCGTGACTTGCGTCACCCCCGGAAATTCCTTCGGCATGTCTTTCTTGGCTTCGGCGTCGATTTTCATCTGGTCGATCAGTTTGAGGGTGTCCTCGGTGGCTTCCCCACCGCGGACCGGAAGAGAGCCAAATAGCAAAGCAATGCCAATTGGGACAATTGCGGTATAGCAGCGTTTCATCGAATCGGTCTCCTTTGATCCGTGGCACACGTGCTGTCACGGGCTTCTGAAAGCTCTATCGGCTGAAATCCGGACTTTGTATAGCTCGGGCCGGCCTGCGGGCTACCATCGTTCTCATCATGAAGACAGTTGGGATCGGTGTTTTGTCCCGACGAAGAGCTGTACGAATACATGTTCCAGGAAAACAACCGCGACGTGCGCCACATGTACGGCGGGGAACGGTAGGTTCCTTGTGGGGCAGACGATCGGTTTCCGTCGTCTGCCGGCGCCGCACAGCGCGCTTCGCACGCCCTGGCAGACCGCGAAAGACGACGGTCTGCCCCATGGAAGGCAGCGAAATGCGCCTCGTTATTTGTGACGCAGACCACTAGCACCTGCCCACACGTCTGTGTTTAGATTTCATCATGAAGACATTCGGGATCGGTGTTTTGTGTCTGGCTCTACTTGCGCCCCAGGCGTGGTCGGACGACCCCGACACGCTCGCCGGCTACTCCGCCGCCTCTAGCAAGACCCAGCGTGATTGGGAAGCCAAATTCCGCGCCATCCCCGATCCATCGAATCTGCGCGCCTACATGCAGCGCCTCACCGCGCGCCCGCACCATGTCGGTTCGCCGTACGACAAGGACAACGCCGAGTGGATTCTCGCCCGCCTGAAGGAGTGGGGCCTCGACGCGGAGATCGAAACGTACGACGTCCTGTTCCCGACGCCCAAGGAGCGCCTGGTGGAGCTGGTCGCGCCCACGCAGTTCAAGGCCAAGCTGGAAGAGCCCACGGTCGCCGCCGATCCCACGTCGTCGCAGCACAACGAGCAGCTACCCACGTTTAACGCCTATTCGATCGATGGCGACGTCACCGCTCCTCTCGTTTATGTCAATTACGGAGTCCCGGAAGATTACGAGATGCTCGAGCGGCTGGGCGTCTCGGTGCGCGGCGCCATCGTGATCGCGCGCTACGGCGGTTCGTGGCGCGGCATCAAGCCCAAGGTCGCCGCCGAGCATGGCGCGGTGGGATGCCTGATCTATTCCGATCCGCGTGACGACGGTTACTTCCAAGGCGTTGATTATCCCGCGGGGCCAACGCGGCCGAAAGACGGCGTGCAGCGCGGCAGCGTAATGGATATACCGGTGCGCCCCGGCGATCCGCTCACTCCCGGCATCGGAGCGACCAAAGATGCCAAACGCCTCCCGTTGAGCCAGGTGGAGACGCTGACCAAGATTCCGGTGCTGCCGATTTCGTATGGCGACGCAGAGCCGCTGCTCTCAGCTCTTACCGGCCGCGTCGTTCCCGAAGCCTGGCGCGGCGCGTTGCCCATGACCTACCGCACCGGTCCGGGTCCCGCGCGCGTGCACCTCAAGGCGAACTTTAACTGGGACACCCACACGTTGTACAACGTGGTGGCGCGGATTCCCGGCGCCTCCGACCCCGACGAGTGGATCATCCGCGGCAACCATCACGACGCCTGGGTCAATGGCGCCGAGGACCCCGTCTCCGGCACGGCCGCACTGCTCGAAGAAGCGCGTGGGTTAGGCACCCTCCTGCGCCAGGGATGGAAGCCGAAGCGCACCGTGATTCTCTGCTTCTGGGACGGCGAAGAGGAAGGCCTGCTGGGTTCCACCGAGTGGGCCGAAGAACACGCCCAGGAGTTGCTGGAAAAGGGCGCCGTGTACATCAACTCCGACAACAACACGCGCGGCTTTCTGGCGGTCCAGGGTTCGCACACGCTCGAGAAATTCGTCAACGGAGTCGCGCGCGATATTCCCGATCCGGAAGCCAAAATCAGCATCTGGAAACGGCTGCAATTCTCCCGGCTGGCCAATCCGTCCGCGGGTGCGACGACGGCGGACCGGCAGGAGCCGCGGTCCCGTGGCGATCTGAGGATCGGCGCGCTCGGCTCGGGTTCGGACTACACCGTCTTCCTCGACCACCTCGGCGTCGCCTCCATAGACATACGGTTTGCCGGCGAAGGTAAGGACGGCGGCACCTATCACTCCATCTACGACGATTTCTATTGGTACACGCATTTTCAAGATACGGACTTCGTCTATGGCCGCGCGCTCGCGCAAACCGCCGGAACGGCCGTGCTGCGATTAGCCGATGCCGAGCTGCTGCCGTACGACTTCAACGACTTCACCGACACCGTGCGCCGCTACATCAACGAAGTCGAAAAGCTGGCCACTGATATGCGCGAGCAGATTGTCGAAACCAATCGCCGCATCAAGGAAGGCTTGTTCGCCGCCATCAGCGATCCGCGCGAACCGCTCGGCCCGCCGCACGCGGAGGCGGCGCCGCCGGTACTGAATTTCGCCCCGCTCGAAAACGCTTTCAACGCGCTCCAGCGCGATGCCGAACAGTACAGCCAGGCATTAGCGCGTGCTTCCGAAAACGGCGGTTCGGCGCTGGCCCGCGCCGCACTGCGCGATGCCAACCGCAAGCTGATCGCGGTCGAGCGCGCGCTCACTCTCAAAGAGGGCCTGCCCAACCGGCCGTGGTTCCAGCACCAGATCTACGCGCCGGGATTCTACACCGGCTATGGTGTGAAAACCCTCCCCGCCGTGCGCGAAAGCATCGAGCAGAAGCAGTGGAAGCAGGCTGACGAGCAAATCGTGCGCGTGGGGAAGGTGTTGGAAAATGCCGGCGAGGCGATCGAAGGGGCCACGGCGGAACTGACCAGGGCAGTGCGGTGAGAAAAGCTGGCCGCGGCAGACTGTTTACGGGATTCCTGCCGCGCCATCCTCTGTCCGCTGCCGCGGAATTGTTGCTGCTCGCCGCTCTGGCGAGCCTGATCTATCTGCCGCTCCGCCTGGCGGGCTTGGCGCTTTATGCAGCCATCTTCGCCATCGACTATCGCTTCTACGAACTGGCGCGCCGGCCGCTCGATGGCGCCGTAGTGCGGCTCGCCTGGAAAGAGCGCGAGAACGCACGCATCGTGATATCGAGCCAATTTGGTTCGCGCGGATGGATCGCATTCGGAATCAGCCTGGTGTGCGCCGAGCTGTGCGCGGCCTTTCCCGCGCGTCCGCTCCTGGCAATTGGGCTGCTGCTTCTTTTGCTTGCCCGCCCCAACGCGCTCCCGCCGCTGCTCACCTTCCTCCGAGCCGCTGCGGTCGCGGTCGTCCGCCGCGGCGATCACGCCCAATACGCGATGCGCCGCCCGCAGCGGACGCCGCTCGAAACGAAACCCGGTGAGCCATCCGGCAACATTCTACTGATTGTCTGCGAGAGCCTGAACCGCGGCCTTCTTACCAGCCCGGCGGGAAAAGAAGCTACACCGCGGTATCACCGTTTCCTCGCGGCTCATCGCCTCCGTCTTACCGAATTCCCGCGCGCTCTCGCAAACTCGTCCTGCAGCGATCTCTCCTACCCCTCGCTATTCACCGGCTTAAGCCCCGCGGCGTCGAGCAACGAGTTGCACCAACACCCGCTGATCTGGTCAGTCGCCAAAGCCTGTGGTTACTCCACCAGCCTCTATTCCTCCCAGAGCCTTAGTTGGCAGAGGTTCGACGAGTTTTTCATCGACCATAACCTGGACCGCTCCGTTTGGCGAGAGTCGCTCCAGGCGCCTGCCGCCAACGACATCGCCATGGATGACCGCCTCCTGAATCCGCTGATCATCCGCGAGCTGACAGAATCGGGCCGGCCTTTCTTCTCGGTGGTCAATTACAACATGCTGCACTTTCCGTTCCTGTGCGACCAGCCGAACACGCGTGACTACACCAGCCGCTACCTCGCCGCCCTCGCCATCTTCGACCAATGCTTCGGCGCGCTGACGGATGCCCTGGAAGCGTCAGGCCACCTCGAAAACACCGCTATCTTCTTCACCGGCGACCACGGCGAGGACCCCGACGCTTACGATTTCCTGCGGCCCGCGGCCACCCGTCTCGACGACCTCACGCCTGCGCTGCTGTCCATCCCGTTCTGGAGCGTGCTCCCCGCGAACTCAGAGCACCTCACCGGTCCATGCGCTGTCAACGCGCACCACATCGTCTCCAACCTTGACCTCTTCCCCACGTTAGCCCACTTCATGCGGTACCCGGGGCCGTTCCCTGCGCTTGCCGGACACAGCCTGCTCCATCCACTGCCTCCAGACCGTGCGATCGTGAGCCTCAACTCCGGCGAGCTCCGCCAGTGGCCCTTTGAGCCCTTCGCCTTGACCCGCGCGGGAGCCACGCTCTTCTACCACGACCTCCGGCGCAAGTTCGAACTCGTCCATTGGGATGATCCCTCGCTTCGCGACCACTGGCCGGAACTTCCGCGTGCCGCCCGCCAGGAGTGGCTTGCGCACGCACGCGAGCATCCGGCGCTCGACGCAATTCTCTCGGCCCGCCGTCTCGACGCCATCGGTATTCCCAACCCCGACAAGTGCGAAGCCGAGTACAATTCGCGAGCCGCTCTGGGCCGCAGCGCCGACCTGCACCAGCTCAACAATTGGGTGCTCTTCTCGAAAGAAGACTGGGAAACGCTGTGCCTGCGCACCGCGGAACTGCTCGCGATCCACGATGGCGACCGCATCTTCGAAAGCGGCTGCGGCGCCGGTGCGTTTCTCGATGTCCTGTTGCAGCAGTACCACCTCGAAGTCTCGGGCGTGGACTGCGCTGGCGAGCTCGTCAAGATCGCCCAGCAGCGCATCCAAGGGAAGTTCTGGGCTGCCGATATCCAGGATCTGTCGCCGGCCCCGTCCGACAGCTACGACAAGGTGGTCTCGCACGGCGTCTTTCTCTATCTCCCCACCGTTGCCGCTGTGGAGCGTGCGGCGCTCGAAATGGTGCGCGTGGCCAAGCCCGGCGGCGTGATCTACATCGGGCTCCTCAACGATCCCGAACGGCTGGCCGCCTACCGCGCCGAGCACCCGCCTTCGGGCAATTACCTCGTCACGCGCGATTTCTGGCGCGGGTTCGCCGAGCGTCACCGGCTTCCCGTGCGGATCGTCAATCAGGAGGATATCTTCTCGAAGCCGCAGGGCTACGATGCGCACGCGCGGCTGCGCTACTCTGTATTTCTCGACAAGCCGGGCTCAGGGGTGAATTCGGTTGGTGGGTACGGGGACGGGACGCGCTCTTAGCTGCCGCTCAATTCTTTGACGGCTTCTACCAGCTCATTCGGCGAAAACGGCTTCCGCACGACGCGGCAGTAGCGAAACGCCACTTGCATGGTGGGATCGGGCGAGCTCGTCAGGTACAGCAGCGGAATCCTTTGCGCAAACTCCAAAAACTGCGAGGGCGAGTTGGTGAGCAGGATTTCCTCGGGCTCGTTCGCCGAGCGCAGGATGCCCTCCGCTTCTGTCGGCCCTACCGAGACGGCCGAGTATCCGTGTTTCTGAAGTACAGTCCGGACCAGCTTGGAAACTAGCGAATCCTCGACAACAACCAACTTGATTTCCTTGTGTGGGGTGGATTGATAGACCGCTCGATCGTGTGTCACTCGGAAGGAACCTTCCTTGCCATCGCTTTTATTGTCGTTGCCAGGATCGCTCGACACAATACCCGCAAAAGGGAGCGGTGCGAGGGTGAATTGCGGGGTCTAACGGCCCCGTAAGTGTCGGAAAAAACGAAAGAAACGGTGCCCGCAGGTCCGGCAGCGGAATGGCGCCAGGGAGAATGCCGTGAAGGCGAAATCGAGGGCGCCTTTGGAAATCGAGCGGCGCACATCGTGCCATCCGCACTTCGGACAGCGCGGCATGTCGGATTCAACCGACCGCGTCGTTCCCGCGTCGCTCTCTCGCCCTAGGTTCAGTCCGCCCATCGCCGTCCGTCGAAGACCCCTCCGCACAAGTATGGCAGAGGGCGGTAGTACTGTCATGAGCAGGAATGGTCGAAAGATGATGGGAAAAAGCGGAACCGTACTCCCCTACTGCCGCTTTAGTAATGCACACCAGCGCCCGAAGATGAGTTTCGCCAGACCGGCCAGGTGCGCGCGGTCGCGCTCGGGATCGATCACCGCATCGGCTTCGGGCTCGGCACAGACGGCATCCTTGGCGCACCAGTCGCGGATGATGGCGGGCGTCGCCTCCAAATGAAATTGCATCCCGTAGATGTTCGCGCCGGCGCGGAACGCCTGGTGGCGGCACGTCTCCGACCAGGCCAGATGCTCAGCCCCGGCGGGTAGGTCGAACGTATCCCCATGCCACTCGAGGAACGTCTCGGAACCGTCCAGGCCCGCAAACAGCAGGTCGTGGCGCGCCGCATCGGTCCAGTGCACTTCGTACCAGCCGATCTCTTTCACCCGATTGCGGTACACCCGGCTCCCCAGCGCTTTCGCAATCAGTTGCGCCCCCAGGCAGATGCCAAGCACGGGCTGTCCGTTGGCCGCCGCGCGCCGGATGGATTCAAGCTCGGTCGGGATGAACGGCAGATCGTCGTTCACCGACATTGTGCCGCCCATGAAGATGAGGCCGGCTGCCCCCGCCAGATCGGGGATGGCTGCTCCATCGCGATCCAGGTCCGCGAACTCGACGGCAACGCCGTGGTCAGCGAGCGCCGGTTGGAGCAGTCCGAGGTCTTCGGAGACGCCGTGCCGGAAGGCCACCACGCGCATAGCGCTTAGGGTAGCTGAGCCGCGACTTGGAAATGGCTGAGGCTTGAGGCGTAGCGGGAAACGCCGCGGTACAGCGCGTCGGCCAGCTTGTCGCGATAGTCCGACTTCTTGAGAAGGCTTTCTTCCCGGGAATTGCTTAAGAAGCCAATTTCGGCCAGCACCGAAGGCATGTTGGCGCCGATCAGCACCACGAACGGAGCCTTGCGCACGCCACGGTTTTTCTCGCCCGGGAAATTGCGAGCCGACAGGGTGTACAGCGAGGCCTGGATGCGGCTGGCAAACTCCCGCGATTCTTCCGCCTTGTCGTGCAACGTAATCTTCTGGATGAGGTCGCGCAGCTCGAAAACCGATTTTTCCGAGACGGCATTCTCGCGTGCCGCCAGATCGAGCGCGTCTTTGGAATCGGTGAAATTCAGGTAATACGTTTCGATCCCCGCTACATGCGTCGCCGGGGAAGAATTGGCGTGGATGGAAAGGAACAGGTCGGCCTTCTTTTCGTTGGCCAGCGCGGTGCGTCCTTCGAGCGGAATGAAGGTGTCGTCGGTGCGGGTGTAAATCACCTCCGCACCCATGCGATCTTCAATCAGCTTGCCCAGGCGCTTGGCCACATCCAGCACCAGGTCTTTTTCCATCAGGCCGCGAGGCCCGGACGTGCCTTGATCCTGACCGCCATGGCCGGGATCGATCACCACGCGATTAATCTTGAGCCCCAGCGTGCGGATCAGCGAATTCTCGCCGCTGCTGGTGGGCCGCGCGGAACTGGCCTTCTCCGCGTGGGTAGGGGCCGACACATCCAGCGATTTCGCCGCTTCCACCTTCGCAATCTCGTTCTTGGGAGCGGAAACCTCAAGCAGTGGTGGAGCACTCGCCGGCGCGCCAATTTGCGTTTTGGCCGGCTCCGCGACTACCGCAGGCTGCGAGAGCGTACGTTCCAACGGCTTCGGCGGCGGAATCTCGGTGCGCGGCAGCTCTGCTTTGGCGGCCGCAGTCAGCTTCGGCGCCGGTGGCAAGGCCGCGGGCGGTGCAGGCGCCGGTACGGGAACCGATTGCGTTACGAACGCCGGAGCCGGCGTCGCAACCGGTGCTGTTGCCGGACGCAATTCCACCATCAGCCGGTACGGATTCAGAAGCTGCGAAGGCGTTGCCTCTACCCCTTCAGCCAACTCCAACACCACGCGCGTCACTCCGGGCGTGGTCTCCGCCATCCGCACACGCTTCAGGAATTTATCGGTTATATCCTCGGAGGACAGTTTGCGTTCCAGCCGCGGGCGCGCATTCACGATGTCGAAATAGATGCGCTCCGGGTTGTGCAGCCGGTCCGAATGGTATTGGAATTCACCCGAAACTTCGATGGCCACCCGCGTCACTTCGCCTACCGACCAGTGCCGCACGGCGGTCACCGAGTGCATCGGCGGATGCGCGGGCTCCGCCAGGAGCAGGGGAACCGCAACCGCGATGGCCGCCACGAGCTTCATATCTCTTCAACGTGAGACGTATCGAACCCTGCCGTCCGGTTCCACGATCATTTGCACATGGGTTGGCGCGTCGGGGTCGGCCGCGGGTGCAGCCGCCATTTCTTTCGGTTTCGCCGCAGCTGCAGCCTTGCGGGCGTCTGCGAACCGCTTCCCGACCTCAATCACGTAATTCTGCGTTTCCGGGTACGGCGGTACGCCGCCGTAGCGCGCCACTGCCTCTTCGCCCGCGTTGTACGCCGCCAGTGCCAACGGATAATTGCCGTGATACAAATCCAGCAGGTACTTCAAATAGCGGGCCCCGCCCTGGATGTTGTCGAGCGGATTAAACACGTCCGCGACACCGAACCGCCGCGCCGTCGACGGGACGAGTTGCATGATCCCCAGCGCGCCCTTGGGAGAAATCGCGAACGGATTGTAGTTGCTTTCCACCTGGATTACGGAGTGAATCAATTCCGGGGGCAGGGAATGCGCGGCGGCGATCTGTTCCACCGCTGATGTCATGGCGGCAGCCGGTTGATCCTGCGGCGGCGTGGCGATATCCGCGGCTTGTGAGCCGGGAGCGCGTTGTGCCTGCCGTGTCACCACCATGGTTCGTACGAGTCTTCCGGTGCGAACATCGGTGCGAACCACGCTCACTGCCTGCGTGGACGGCTGATTGGGCAGGTTCCCGGCCCAGCACGCCAAAGCCGGTAGGCAAACGCTCCAACTCAGCCTAAAACAAAATCGCCCCAAAATGTTCTACTCCCCTATTATATGACTTGGCCTTCGAGAAGCAAGACCTTGTTTTTCGGCTCCTGGACGCGGAGGCCCGGTTAAACCTCAATGTTATCATTTCCCTGTGAGCCGCGCCGGGTACGTACTGGTGGGAGGCCGCAGCTCCCGCATGGGCCGTGATAAGGCTCTGCTGCCCTTTCGCGGCGGTGCGCTGGTCGAATCGGTCGCCCGCGAAGTGGCCGCCGCCGCCGGTAGCGCGGTACTGGTGGGTAACAGCGCCCGCTATGCCCGCTTCGGATATGCGGTGATCCCCGACCGCTACCCCGGTGAAGGCCCCTTGGGCGGAATCTTGACCGCCCTCGCCCACACCACTGCCGAGTGGAACCTGGTCGTAGCTTGCGACATGCCGGCACTTTCCGCCGAACTCCTGCGGCAGATCCTGGACGCCGCCGCCGTGCAGTCCGCGGCCGATGCCCTCGTGCCCACCGGGCCCGCGGGTCTGCCCGAACCGTTGTGCGCCGCCTATCACCGGCGTGCTTGCGCCGCTCTCGAACGCGCCTTCGCGAACGGCGAACGCAAGATTACCGCGGCTTTCTCGGGTATGCCCGTAGTGCTCTGGCCGATGGCCGAAATGGCGCAGTTTCAGAACGTCAATACTCCCGAAGATTGGTCCGGATATGTCGCAGAGTGATTCGTATCCCCATTACATCGAGTTCCGGCACGTTTATAAGACGTTCGACCGCCCGGTTTTGGTCGATTCTAATTTCTACGTAAACCCTGGAGAAACCGTCGCCATCATCGGCCGCAGCGGCGTCGGCAAATCCGTAACCCTTTCCCACATCATGGGCTTTCTGAAACCGGACCAGGGCCGCGTGATCGTCGCCCACGAAGACATCACCGACTTTTCCGAAAGCGAATTACGCCGCATTCGCAAGAAAATCACCATGGTCTTTCAATCCGGCGCGTTATTCGATTCTTTAACCGTGGCCGAGAACGTTCTGTTCTCACTCGAACTGCGCGAAGATTACGACGCACAGAACAAGGAAGACGTGGTCAACGGTCTTCTGGAACTGGTCGACATCAAGGCGGAGGCCAATCTTTATCCCGCCGACCTCTCCACCGGCTACAAGCGCGCCGTCGCCATCGCACGAGCCTTGGCCGCGCAGCCGCAATGTATCCTTTACGACGAACCCACCACCATGGTCGATCCCATCATGTCCGACCACCTAGGCGACTTGATGCTCCGGTTGAAAAACCAACTGAACCTGACGTCCGTGGTAGTCACCCACGATTTGGATTTGATGTACAAAGTCGCCGACCGCGTCGTGTTCCTGTACGAAGGCAGCGTGATCTTTTTCGGCCCCACCAAGGACCTGGAAAAATCCGGCCACCCGCACATCCGCGACTTCCTGGAAATGGACCGCGTAGCGTAGCCTTTGTGGGGCAGACGATCGCTTTTCGTCGTCTGCCAAGTCCCCTGAGCCTTGTGATGCCCGGCACTAGCCAGCGACTCGCAACTTAACCATCATTTGCGCCCAGGGTTACAATCGCAGTAGTGAGGATCTTGGCCTGTCTGGTTCTGGCGCCGCTCTGCGTCACGGCGGCAGCTCTCCCGGCGATCCTTGTCTCCGACGACGAAGCCGACCCCCTGCGCAGCGCCATCACTCGCAAGGAGGCCTGGACACAGGACGCCGCCCGCCGCCTCCGTGCCGAAGCTGACCGGCGACTCACGCAAGGCCCCTGGAGCGTCACCAGCGATCGGCCCTCCGGTCTCATCCTCGATCCGCACGATTACTATAGCGAAGCCTCCTTCTGGTGGCCCAATCCCGACGATCCCTTGGGCCCCTATGTCCTGCGCGACGGCCACTACAATCCCGACCGCTTCAGCGCTAACCGCACCGCCCTGAATTTCATGAGCGATACCGTGTTCGTGCTCGGCACCGCGGCCTACCTCTTCGACGACGACCGCTACTCGCAGCGAGCCGAACGCGTCATCCAGACCTGGTTCCTCAACCCCAAGACGCGCATGAATCCGAACCTGGAATACGCGCGTGTGGTGCGCGGCGTGGGCGCCGGCCGTCCCGCCGGCATTCTGGAAGGCCGAGGGTTGATCCGGGCCCTCGCCGGGATGGAATTTCTGGCGCGTACTGGCAACTGGGATGCCAAGGACGAAGCCGCCGTTCACAAATGGTTCGAGGAGTATCTGCGCTGGCTCACCCAGAGTAAGAGCGGCTTGGAAGAAAAGGCCCGCGGCACCGGCGAGGCCGCCTGGTGGACCGCGCAGGTAGCGGCTGTGGCCGCCTTTGTGCAGGACGATGCCGCGCTCAGAGTGGCGCTCAACAACTACCGCGACCATGTGTTTCCCAAGCAGTTGCGAACCGACAGTGTCCTGCCCCGCGATGACGTCCGCACGACCGTGTTCGACCTCGAAGCGTCCACCGTCGTCTGCCGCATCGCCGAGTTGCACGGCGCCGATCTATGGAACCTCCATACCGCCAACGGCTCCAACATCGGCACTCTGATAAGCGCCGTAGGGCCTTCTCTTTCCGATCCGCATGTATGGAGCCGGGAACAGGCGACCGACATCGAAAGCGACGGCGTGTACTTCCTGGCCTTCGCCGGCATGGGACTGAAGAAGCCCGAGTACCTCGCCATGTACCAGAAGCTGGAACGCCCCGAGCACGCTTGGCTGAGCCTGGTCGATCTCCTGGTCGGCCGTTGGACCGCCGCCGCCCATCAAACGCGGCGATAAAGGCATCGCAGCCACGCCAGCGCGTGGTTCTGAGTGGGGGCCAGCCGCCCCCCGCGCTCCAGCAGTGGTTCTGTGCGGTGGCTGGCCGCCCCAGCGCTCCCGCGGCGGTTCTTCGTGGGGCCGGACGAGGAACCGCGACCGTAAAGGGAGCGGAGCGGTGGCGGATGACAACTGCCCAACGGTAATAATGTACTTGACATACCCACCGGCTCTGCAAGGGTTGCCGTGATGGTAATAATATGCCTGGAATACCTAGCTTCTCTACCCTCAATGCCTTTGTAGCGCAACAGGACCATAGGTTAGACTACTGGAAAAATGGGTTACTCCCTATGAAAACCACCAACGACCGTACTGAGTTGAAAACCACAAAATCGGGTGGCTCAAAGCGCTGGGTTAAGACTCTGGGGCCTTCTTCTAAAAGTAATGCGTCATGCAGTACATGGGCTAGTTCTTGGGCGGCGAACTGGGTGCGAATATCTGCCTCAGGGTTTACGCCGATTTCAATACCGCTACAGAAAAGGGGTATCGGCATCGGAGGCGTTGGATTCCAATGTGATTTGGATAGCTCACGGCCCAGTATGCCTGCAGTACTGTTGCGCTCCGAATCTATCGGGGTGTCACCAGTACCCAAAAGTGCAGCCAAACCTTCGTCAAAGGCGCGAGAAGGTGTTCCGTTATTCACAGCTATTGGTGGGAGGCATGACACAATCAGAGCCTGTTGTCCTTTGAACAGCTTAAGCCTCAGATCGTCAGAGATTTTTGCGACCTGGATTAATGTGACGCGGGATCCTCGCCTGCGCATATCTAGCTCTATGTGCCGTTGCGCTTCGGTAAGATCGGCTGTGGCTTTTGTTAAGCGGAACTCGGAGTCAGTTGCCTGTCTTTGGAAACGGGATGTTGTCTCCTGCTGCGTTTTTAGTAACCCGCTGATCTCCAGGGTGCGCTCATTAGCATACGATGCTTCTTCCTGGATGGTGGCCGCCTGCCCCTGAGCTGCAATAAATAGAATTGTGCTGAAGTTTTGGCTAAGCGCATCCACGTTAGATACAAGTCGGTCGCATACGAATTCCGCTCCTACCCCGACTACGATTAGTAGCCAGCCGAATGATGAGAGCAACGACCGCCAGTTTAGCTGTGGCTCGATTTCTGAGATCGGCATCCCAGTCCAGAAAGCCGTTGTTGATTCGTCGCGCCTACTCGTCAGAAAGCGTGTTACGACATCCCTTGTTTCCCGGACAATTTCGGGGCCCTCAAATGCTACACCGATAGCCACAATGACAGTCGCCGCCAACAATAAACCGAAGTACTGGTCATGGAGATGTTGTAGGTCGATCCTAACGCTGTCGTCCAGAGAACGTAATAGCGCCTCAAGCGGCATGGGCATGTCAAGTATATTATTACCGCCGCAACCCCTCATGGTCCTCTCCAAACCCCTTGCGCTACACTGAATGGCGAGAAGCTGGCGGGTACCACGCTGCCCAAAATTGGCTTCGTTCCTCACTTCCATGTTTCGAGTTGCCAGCCGCGAAAGCACCCCGATCTTCCCCTTCGCTCAACTGCCCAAAACCGGAATTGGCTTCGTTCCTCACAATCTCGTTTCCGTCACTAACCCACACACAACACGGGACTTCCTGTGAAGACTATCATTGAGCCCTTCCGCATCAAGAGCGTCGAGCCGCTGCACTACACGACTTCTGCCGAGCGCGAGCGCTATCTGGTCGAGGCTGGCTATAACCTGTTCGGCATCGCCGCCGTCCACATCCTGATCGATCCGCCGCCCATCAGACGCGGCGATGAGACAATCCCCGCCTCACTCGGTTAATTGATCCGCCTTCGTCCAAGGTTCAGCCGAGAAACATCGATACCTTACGGCCCGGTAACGTATACACTGAGAGAAGCTTGAATCGAGCCTTGTTAGCACTCGCGTTCCTCTGCAGCATCAGCTCTCCGGCCGAGGAGCGCAAGAGCATGTACGTTTTTCAGGACAATTTCTGGCTCAACCTCCACCAATTCTTGCGCGGCGAAGCGTATCGACGAAGTGTCAGGGCCACACCGGGGCTCGACACCGGATTGCTGCCAGAAGCAGATAGCAGTGCCTGGACTCGGGCGATCGACTCGTACCTCGATGTTGCCAAGCACGACGTTCTGTTCGACGACCTGTCACGAAAGATCGGAAACGCGCTTGCAACTGTCGGAAATGCCCAGGCGCTTCCGGAAAGCCTTGATGACATTATCGGGACAAACACAAGAGTCACACTGAATTCTGCGGCTCCAATCTATCGCACGCGTGTCTGGCCCGCGCGCCAGCGCGATAACGAAGCCTGGATCGAGTCGGCCAAAACGCTCCTCCGGCTGCACGAAACCACCATGGCGGCAACCTTGGCGCGGATCTACCGCGTTGATTGGCCAAGCGGCCCGATCCTGGTCGACGTGGTCGGCGAGGTGGGACCGAACTCGGCTATCACGCACGGCGGACCGCCCGGTTTCGCCGCCCATACACAGGCGAGTGCCGGCAGCCGCCGGAACACCGGTGATGCACCACTGGAACTGCTCTTCCATGAGGCCACGCATTCGGCAACGGTCGAAGGTCACATTCAAAACATGATCCAGGAAGAATGTGCCCGCCAGAAACTGCAGGTGCCGGAAAACCTCTGGCACGCTATGATCATGTTCACGTCGGGTGCGGTTGCGCGCCAGGAACTCACTAAATCTGGAAACCTCGAATACGTGCCCTATGCATACCGCTACGGCCAGTACACGCCCGTCGAGCGATCCGCGTTTGAAAGAGACTGGCAACCCTACTTGGAAGGGAAGGCCTCCCTCGAGCAGGCGCTACATGATCTGGTGCGCGACGCGCGTTAGAACCCGGTATTCCCACCCCACGCGATACACTAAATGGCGCGAAGCTGCCTTTTGCTCGGCCGAACAAAATTGGCTTCGTTCTTCACTTCCATGTTTCGACTGGCCAACCACGAAAGCCTCCCGACTCCCCCTCCCGCCCAAGTGCCCGAAAATGGGATTGGCTTCCTTCGGTAATAATATACTTGACTTACCCGAACGCTCCCAGAAAATCGGATTCACGTCGATCAGTCCCCTTTAACCGTAAGAATCGAAACGGGTTTCGTTATTGTTTCGCCTTGACTTGATGGTATAGCTACTGCCATGAAAATGACTACCTGGAGATTAGCGGCGGCTGCTCTGTTATTATGCCTAGTTTCTCGGAGTGAGTTACTTGGTAGGATCGCCTTCTCCCACCGCATTCCAAGCCACGCAACTCTTCGCATTGACGATCATGATGGTAACCGGTGGCTGTTCATAGGTATGCCATGCGCAGAATCGTTGCCAGTGTTTACCGAATTGGTCGGCATACACGACACGGCCAAAGAGCGCGACATAAAGCGTGCCGTTTATCAGTCCTTGAACTTCGGGACGAGTCAGTTTTCTGGGATACTCAGATGCCGCTTTAGAACTAGGAACCCGGAGTTCGATATCATTGGGAGGCTCGCCGCCCGGAAAGATCGACGACATCATAAGTCTATCGTGCTGCGCTCCCAGATTCAGGGATGGGGCTTTATCCACTGGCAAGAGTTCGGATGTGACATCCATGAAGGCTTCCAGGATGGGGCTCTTGCCAATGTTAATAGGGTTAAGAATCGCAGTAGCAACTTCGGTCTCATTGGTTACGTTCGAAAAGCGAGATCCGATCTTAAGCCATGCCCGTTGGTCAACTTCGAAGTTATGCCGCAGGTCGCGCCACTGTTGGTAAGTCACAGCAGCATATCCTATAGCGAATGGGATGGCGATGCACTCCAAAAGCGTTTTCCACCCATTCATGGTCTTATACCAGGGCTTTTGGGGTTGTGGGGAACTGCGTGGGGTTGGTGGAATATGCGGCGGGAGCGGCAGTTGCCTCTGAGCGGAATTGTTTTCGTGAGTGGTTGTGCTCTGTGGGCTTATAGTTGTGTTGTGTTGCTCCCGTACGTGGGCTAACTCACTAATTTTTACGGCTAGCTTGTTGAGGGCGGAAGTTACCTTGGAGAGTTCGGTCCTGATAAAGTCAGCGAGCGCTTTGTTGTCCATTATTCACGAGCGAGGC
Organism: Bryobacteraceae bacterium; assembly: GCA_035516375.1. Taxonomy (GTDB): domain Bacteria; phylum Acidobacteriota; class Terriglobia; order Bryobacterales; family Bryobacteraceae; genus PSRJ01. The sequence continues at coordinate 3,042 of DATJAK010000034.1, read as the reverse complement.
TTTCGTCCAGGCGCATTCGGGTTATCGAGCCGTGGGGAAATGTTCTTTGACTCAAGTATATTATTACCCTTCCTTCCTTATAATCTCGTTTCTGCCCCTAACCCACAGACGACACGGGAGTTCCCGTGAAGACCATCATTGAGCCCTTCCGCATCAAGAGCGTCGAGCCGCTGCATTACACAACTTCCGCCGAGCGCGAGCGCTATCTGGTTGAGGCTGGATACAACCTGTTCGGCATTGCAGCCGTCCACATCCTGATCGATCTGCTCACCGATTCCGGAACCAGCGCCATGTCCACCGAGCAGTGGGCCGCAATAATGCGCGGTGATGAATCGTACGCAGGCAGCGAAAGTTTCTTCCGCTTGAAGCGGGTGGTGGATGATCTCACCGGCTTTCGCCACATGGTGCCCACGCATCAGGGCCGCGCTGCCGAGCGGATTCTGTTCACCGTGATGGCCAAGCCCGGCCACATCATCCCCTCCAACACGCACTTCGATACCACTCGCGCCAACATCGAATTCACGGGCGCCCGCGCCGTCGATCTGCCCATTCCCGAAGCCGCCGACACCCAGCTCCGCATGGATTTCAAAGGCAACATGGACGTGATTGCCCTTGAGGACTTGATCCGCACCGAAGGCGCATCGAAAATCCCTTTGGTGATGCTGACCGTCACCAACAATTCTGGCGGAGGGCAGCCGGTTTCGATGGGCAATATCGAAGCGGTGGGGCGCGTTTGCCGTGCCCACGGCATCCCTCTGTATCTCGATGCCTGCCGCTTTGCCGAAAATGCCTGGTTCATCCGCGAGCGCGAAGACGGATATGCGCAATGGTCGCCGAAACAAATTGCGCAGAAAATGTTTTCGCTTGCCGATGGCTGCACCTTCTCCGCCAAGAAGGATGCCTTCGCCAACATCGGCGGATTCCTCTCGACCAACGACGACCGCCTGGCACAACTGGAGACCAATCTGCTGATCTTGACCGAGGGCTACCCGACCTACGGAGGGCTCGCCGGCCGCGACCTGGACGCCATCGCCGTCGGCCTCGAAGAAGTGCTAGACCCCGACTATCTGAACTACCGCATCACTTCCACAGCGTATCTCGGGCGTCACATCGCCGATCACGGTGTGCCCATCGTTGAGCCGCCTGGCGGGCACGCCATCTATATCGACGCCGCGCGCATGCTGCCGCAGATTCCGCCTAAGCAGTTCCCCGGCCAGGCGCTCGCGGTCGAGCTATACCGGCATGCCGGCATCCGCTCGGTCGAAATCGGCTCGGTGATGTTCGGCGATGCCGCCCGCCACGAGCTGCTGCGCCTGGCCATCCCACGCCGCGTTTACACGCAGAGTCACATCGATTACGTAGTGGAAGCAATCCTCGAAGTGAATGCGCGCAAACACGAGATCCGCGGCCTCGAAATTGTCGAGCAGCCCCCCTTCCTGCGCCACTTCAGCGCCAAATTCCGCCCGCTGTAGCGTGGTAGGGCGGACGATCGGTTTGTGTCGTCCGCCGGCAGACCGCAAACCACGACGGTCTGCCCCACATAATAGAAGTAGCCACCATGCTGAAGAGCCTGCCAGAATACGAGGTCCTCGCGGAACAGGCCCACGGCCACTTATGCGCCGGCCAGATCCTCGGTCTGCGTATGGCGCTCTATGGCGTAAAGCTGCTGGGCCTCGAAGACCCCGCCGGCGCCGACCGCAAGCGGCTCGTCACTTATGTCGAAATCGATCGCTGCGCCACCGACGCTATTCCCATCGTCACCGGCTGCCGCCTGGGCAAACGCGCTCTCAAATTCCGCGACTTCGGAAAAGTCGCCGCCACGTTCTGCGATCTCCGCGACCAGCGCGCCGTGCGCCTCGTGGCTCGCGAATCGTCGAAACAACGCGCCCGCGAAATGTACCCCGAACTGGCCAGCAAGAACCAGCAGCAGATGTGCGCGTACCGGCAATTGCCGGATGATGACCTGTTCGGCGCGCAATGGGTGCGCGTTGCCATCGGCCCGGAAGACCTCCCCGGCTACAAGGCGCCGCGCGTGATGTGCGCCGAGTGCGGCGAAGGCATCAACTTCAAGCGCGAGGTGACGCGCGGCGGCCGCGTGCTCTGCCGGGCTTGCGCCGGCGAGCGCTACTACCAGCCCCTCTGATGCTGCGCTACTACATCACCGACCGCCACGCGGCCGGCGGCACGGAGCCGCTCCTCGCCTCGATCCGTCACGCTCTCGATCAAGGCCTGCAACTCATCCAGATCCGCGAGAAGGACCTCCCCTGCTGCGACCTCCTGGACCTGGTGCGGCGCGCCCTTGCGCTCCCCAATCCCCATGGGACGCGCTTCCTGGTGAACTCCCGGCTCGATGTAGCACTCGCCTGCGGCGCACACGGTGTGCACTTGCCTGCCGGTTCCATCTCTCCGCGCATTCTGCGATCGATTGTCCCGCCAGCGTTTCGGATCGCCGTGTCCACCCACACGGTCGCGGAGCTGCAAGCCGCTGAACAGGAGGGAGCCGATTTCGCGGTCTTCGGGCCGGTTTTCTTAACTCCTTCAAAGGCCGCGTTCGGCCCCCCACAAGGACTAGACCGCCTCGCCGAGGCGGTGCGTGCGGTAACGATTCCGGTGCTTGCCCTGGGCGGAATCACGCCGGAAAATGCGAGCCAATGCATCGCGGCTGGCGCGGCTGGCATCGCGGGCATTACTTTGTTTCAAACCGTCGCCGCGCGCCATCTCCTATAATGAACTTCTGAACCATGGGGACCCTCACCGCGGCTCACGTGCGGCACGATTGGACCCTCAATGAAATTGAGGCGATCTACACCACACCGCTCCTGGAGCTCATTTTTCAAGCCCAGCTCGTCCACCGCGAGCACCATCGGCCGGACGAAGTGCAGGGGTGTATGCTGCTGAGCATCAAGACCGGCGGTTGTCCGGAAGATTGCGGCTATTGTCCGCAATCGGCTCACTACCACACGGGTGTCGCGCGCGAAGAACTTATGGGCGTGGAGGAAACGCTTGCCGCCGCCCGTAACGCGCGCGATCAAGGCGCCACTC
>DATJAK010000033.1:0-42181 GCA_035516375.1 Bryobacteraceae bacterium | reverse complement strand
AGCGTCAAGGCGGCGATCCAGCCCACCAATCAGCCGCCCAACTGGACTCTGAATGTCGACGCACCGGCGCCGCCGACGCAGACGGCATCCGCGGTAACCCCGCGGCTGTCCAATGGGAAGCCGGACCTGACGGGAACCTGGGGTGTCCCCCCTCTTGCGATCGCGGGTAGCGGCACCCGCCGATGCGGTCCAACGCAGGTGAAGGGCGGGGGAATCAGCCCCGACACCGGCTGCCAAACCGGACAAGACAACTTCTGGGTGGATTATGAGTGGATCTCTCCCTCGCGATTTGGGCCGAGTCATCCCATTTACAAACCCGAGTTTTGGGACAAGGTTCAGGAACTGGATCAGTGGACCAACAAGGACGATCCGATCATGACGTGCCAGCCGATGGGGGTTCCACGGGAGGGCCCGCCCCGCCGCATCTTCCAAACGGCGAACGACATTACCTTGCTCTATACCACGAGCGATTACGGAGGCGGAAACAGGGAATTTCGCGTGATTCCAACTGACGGCCGCAAGCACGACCCGAAGAAGGCGATCGAGGCCACCTACATGGGGTATACCGTCGGAAGCTGGGAGGGCGACACGCTGGTGCTCGACTCCATCTCGTTTGTCGATTCGACGTGGTTGGGACGAGGAGGCCTCTTCCATTCCGCCGACATGCACGTCGTGGAGAAATTCACGCGTAAGGGCGATGAGATCCTTTACGAAATCACCGTCGAAGACCCCGATGTGCTCTTGGAACCGTGGGTGATGGCGCCGCGAACGCTGCGGCTCAACGGAGCTGCCGACGCCGGACTTGTCCCGGAGCGTGCGTATTGCGAAGTCTACGAAACGGGTCACTTCGCGACGCAGATGAGACACTAACCGTTCTTCAGGAAGGAAAACATCAGCCCGTTTCGGAGTCACTCCGGAACGGGCTGTTTGTTTATGCGAGACAGAGAGGAATAATACTTCGGCAGAGGACACGGCGAATCACGCGCGACTCGGAGAAAGCTCGGAACCGGGGCGCTGCGGGCCGGAAGTCACTTACTCCCCGGATCTGCTGAGATAGCTAAGTCCTGCGCAGTTCCCGGCCTCTCTTCTCTTCACGTGCCACCGGGCCCCTATGAGCGCATTTCGTCTATTGAAGCCAGCCGTCTGACAGCGGTTCGTCGCCGTTCTCCGTAACGATCGTCGCCGGAACGGGCCTGTCCGCGGTACAGCCGGTGTCCGTTAAATCTGAGCAACCGCGTCTCATACAATCGATGTACATGTAGCGCGGGCCTTCAAGCCTGCAGTGCTACTTTTTCGCCTGCTTGCGCACGCGCTCAAAATACTGCGTCACGTAACTTTCGAGCGCTACCGGAATCTCGTCGCGGTTGATCTCGGCTCCAGCCTGAGCGTGTTCGGCGCTACGATCCTGATATGCCGTGCGCAGTTGCTGGCTGGTGTTGCGCACATCGATGGTGGCCTCGCCCGTGATGTTTTGCGAGCGTTTCCCGATGATCTCCGTGATCTTGCCCATGGCTGCCAATTGTTCGGCGGCCTTTACGTCCTTGCTGCCATCGCGGCTTCCCGCTCCGCTGCCGGGCTGCTTGTTGTTGAGCGCGGAATCGGCGCGCTCGGTGGCCTGCCCTTGCGCGTCCTGCGCTTCCTGGCCGTCGGCAGACTGCTGGTCCTGGGCATCTTCCGATTGAGAGCCACTCTTCTTTTCGCCCTTAGAAGCCTGCTGCTTGCCCTCGTTCTGCTGACTCTTGCCGTTCTTGCCGCTCTGGTTGCCAGCGTTTTGCGAAGGCTGCTGTTGCAGACTCGACATCAGATTCTGCATGGCCTCTTTCATTTTGCTCAGCAGACTTTGACTGTTTTGCGAAGCGTTGGAAGCCTGATTGCCCTTGGATTGTCCTTCGTTGCCTTTCTGCTGCCCGCTCTTGGGATTGGACGCGGAGTCCTGTTTGCCCTCGGCATTGGCATCCTCGGCGTGGTCTTCCTGGTCCTCAGCCGTGTCGTTCTGGGGTTGGTTTTGACTGTTCTTGTCGGCTTTAGTAGCGTTCTTCTCTTGCGCGTTGGTGTAGTTTTCGGCCGCGTCGTCCGGTTGTGGCGTGGCGTCGGCGGTTTCGTTCCGATCGCCTTCTTCCGAGGATGCCAGAGCGTCGTCGGATTCCCCTTTGTCCGCGTTCTTACGCGCATCGGCTGGCGCTTTCTGCTCCGAGGCGCCCCACCCGAAACTCTGTGCCAGAATGCGAGCCAGAGGCTGCTTCAAATCCAGGTGGTCAGTGAGGCCGTAGCGTAAAGCAAAAACGCTGGAGGCGACCAGCAGCAACACCGCCGCCACGTACGCCGTTTGAGGAATCGTATACGGAACGGCACGCGGAACATCGACCTGCTGCGCGACCCGCTCCGCTTGCGCAGCCTGCAAGCGCCGCAAGTCGGTTGAAGCATTTTTCGCGGCGTCCGCATTTTCGAAAAAGACCGCGGTGGAAAGCGAATCGGCGAGTTGCATGCGCCGGTCCACCGTCTGGGCCGTGACATAGAGCGAAGGCAGGCGTTTGCGAACCCGATAGAGAGCAACCGCGATGGTCGCCGCGGGGAGGAGCGCCGCCCAATACCAGCTCAAGATCTGCGTGCCGGCGATTAACAGGAGGATGACGGCAACCAGCGCCGCGCTGAAGGCGTTCGCGCCCTGGCACAACAGCTCGTTGTGCAAGATTCGCCGCCTCGCCCTCCGGACTACTTCCAGCACCGTCAGACCTCGTTTGATTGCGCACACTTCCGGAGGAGGTACCGGCTCCGTCCCGCGGTGCGGTTTCGTTTTCATCCTAGCACTTCCGGAGTGGCAGGCGACTCTCAACGCCGAAGCGTACCGGTGAATCCTGTACCAACTGATGCCCTGTGCGATGGGCAGCGTACAATAGAATAAGGTCGCGCCGGAGGACCCGCCTTTTGAGCCAGGAACCACTAAAAGTACTCATCGTAGACGACGAAGCCAGCCAGCGCAGCGGCCTAGCATCGATGGTATCGGCATGGGGCATGACGCCGGAAACGGCCGCCGACGGCAATGAAGCTCTGCAGAAGCTGACTTCTTTCGCGGCCGATGTGATCGTCACCGACATGAACATGCCCGGCCTCGACGGCTTTGGATTTCTCCAGCGCATGCGCGAATCGGGCGATATGCCGCCGACGATTGTATTGACGGCCTTTGGCAATATCGAAACGGCGGTGAAAACGGTTCACGAGTTGGGGGCCTACTGGTTTCTCGAGAAGCCATTGCAGCCGTCGAGCCTTCAGGTGCTTCTGCGGCGTGCGGGAAGCCACGCAGGCTTGCGCGCCGAAAACCGGAACCTGGAACGGCAGCTCCGCTACAAAGGGGCGATGGGTGTGATGGTGGGCAGTTCCCCCAAGATGCAGGAAATTTTCGCCCTGCTACAGCAGGCCGGCCCCAGCAAGGCGTGCGTGTTGATCACAGGTGAGAGCGGCACGGGCAAGGAACTGGTGGCGCGGACCATTCACGCGCTCAGCCCCAGGCGCCAAGGACCCTTCGTGGCGATCAACTGCGCGGCGCTGCCCGAGACGCTTATCGAAAGCGAACTATTCGGCCACGAGAAGGGTTCGTTTACGGGCGCTTCCGAGCGGCGCGCGGGCTGTTTTGAGGTGGCCCAGCACGGCACCCTGCTGCTCGATGAGATTGGTGAGATGCCGATGCAGACGCAGGCCAAACTGCTGCGCATCCTGGAAGATTCGCGCGTCCGCCGGCTCGGCGGTAAGGCGGAGTTCGAAGTGGATGTGCGCGTGGTGGCGGCTACGAACAAAGTTCCGGAGGAAGCCGTGAGCGGCGGCCACCTGCGCGAAGACCTGTACTACCGGCTCAACGTCTTTCATATTCACCTGCCGCCGCTGCGGGAGCGCCGGGAAGACATTCAGCCGATTGCCGAAAGCCTGGTAGCCGATCTGAATCATAAGCACGAATGCCGCGTGACGGACATCTCACCCACGGTGGTCCAGGCCTTGGAACGGTACAACTGGCCGGGGAACGTGCGCGAGCTGCGCAACGTGCTGGAGCGTGCGGTGATCCTGGCCGGCGAAGGAACCATCGAACCAAAACACCTGCCGGCGTTCTTGCAGGGCCGCACCAGCGCCGATGCTCCGCTCGCATCCGCTGGCCACAGCACAGCCGCACCCACCTCAGCCGACGACCCGGATGCCATTCGCTTCGCAGTCGGGACCACCGTCGAAGAAGCCGAGAAGGGCCTGATCTTAAGGACTCTGGAACATACCCGCAACAACAAGACCCGAGCTGCCGAAATCCTAGGGATCAGCCTCAAGACGCTGCACAACAAATTGAAGGAATACGGCGCGAAAGAGTACGGCGTCAGCGCGTAGGGCGCGAACCCGCTACTCAGCCATCACATCGAGCAAAGGAATCACAATCGGAGAATCCGGCAGGCGGAGCGTTTTGTCTGGAACGTCGCTGACGCCGGCTGACGTTCGCAATTGGCTCTCCAGTGTATTCGGATTGATGATCCAAATGTTCGGTACGCCGGCTTCGATCAACTCGCTGGCTTTGGACCAGATGTCGAGGATTTTGTCCTCCGGCGACAAAATCTCGATCCACAAGAACGGCATGCGGGAAGGAACACGCTCCGTGGGCGCCGGCAGCGTGTAGACGCAGACATCTGGAATGCGATACCGCTTTCCCCGAATCCGGATTCGCAGTTCTGTACAGGCTTGTATGTTCCACTGCTTCCGCCGGTTATGCAGATAGGCTGCCAGAGTCGTCTGGAGAAGTGCATGAGGGTGGTCGCCCACGTTCCGCTCCACAAGCACACCATCGAGATACTCCACATCAGGCGAGTACGAGGTGTGCAAGTATTCTTCGAGCGAGATCAACGTCTCGACACTCATATCAATAAAATAACACCCGGGTAAGGACTATTCGTGCACGGCAGGGGCCGCCGCGCCAGTCAGGTCCTCGAAGGCCTGAGGCGGGACGTAGTACAGGATGCGCTGGCAGCTCTCGCAGGACATGATCTTGTCGCCGCGTTTCAAGTCCTGAGAAAACTGGGGCCGCATGGCCATATGGCAGGCGCTGCAGCGGCCTTCGACCGCTTCCGCAACGCCGACGCCCTTGCGCGCCTTGCGTGCCCGCTCGTAGAGCTGGTAGGTGGAAGCCTGAATCTTGGGGATGATCCCGCCGCGCTCCTGCTGCAGCTCGCTCGAGGCCTTCTCGTCCGTGGCGGTGCGGGCGCGCGCCTCCTGCTTCTCCGCTTCGACTTGCGCCTTTTCCACCTTCAAGGCCACTTCGGCCGCCTTCACGTTTTTGTCCAGGGGCTCGGATTCGCTCATCAATTCGAGAATCCGGTCTTCCAGTTTGCGGATCTCGCTCTGGCAGAACTCGATTTCATTCTGGAAGGCGCGGTACTGCTCATTCGTCTTGGCCAGGAGCATCTGGTCCTTGAGCTTCGAGATCTTCTGCTCCTGCGTTTGAATATCGCCTTCGCACTTCTTGCGCTCTTTCTGATTGGCGGAGAGCGCCGCACGGTCGGCTTCGAGTTTACGCTCGTGGGAAACGAGCTTCTTCTCGATTTCGGCGATGTGTTTGGGGAGCGCGGTAATCTCGCGCGTCAGATCGGCCAGGCGATTATCAATCTCTTGGAGCCGGATCACCAACTGCAGGTCTGGCAGCATTCCTCTATCGAAGTGTAGCATTGTCGAACTAGTCGGCGCGCCGAATTTCCACCTGAGTGTAGATCTCCCTGGTCTGCGCGAGGCTTGCGAAAGCCATTCCGGGCAAGCGCGCGGACGCCGTTCCCGCGGCAACACCCCACCGCAATGCATCCGCTGTGCTAGGTCCGTGAACCATGGCCCAGGTATATCCCGCAGTGAGCGCGTCACCGGCGCCAATCGGGGAGACTACGTGGATGGAGGGAGGGACCGCCTCCACCAACCCATCCGGAAAGGCGGCGACCGCCCCGCGGCTTCCGAGCGAAAGCACCACCGCTTCGGCGCCCAGCGTGCGAATCTCTTCGGCCGCTTCCAGGAACTGGGTGTGGGTAAGCAGCGCGCGTCCCAGCAGACGCCCGGCTTCATGTTGATTTGGCGTGACTACCGTAGGCCGTGCGGCAATTCCCTCGCGCAGCGCCTCGCCGCTGGCATGGAGCAATGTCTTGACTTTCTTCTTCCGCGCCAACGAGACCAGGTTGGCGTAGAACGAGGCCGGCACTCCCGGCGGGATGCTGCCGCAAAGCATCAGCCACTGCGCGCGCTCCAGCGTATCGCGCACCACGCGCTCGAACCGGACGACCTCGGCCTTGCTCAAGGCAGGCCCAACTTCGTTCAAATTTACGGTGAGCCCCTGGCGGTCCGTGATGGTGAAATTGGTGCGGATCTCGTTCTTGATGGGCACCACGGAAACGGGGTAGCCGCAGCCTTCAAGGTGTTTCACAAAGCGCTTGCCCGCGGCCCCACCCGAAGTCGCAATGGCCTGCGTCTCGCTGCCAAAGGAATGGATCACGCCCGAAGCGTTGATCCCGCGGCCTCCCGGAGACTCGCGGCTGGAGTGGATGTAGGCGCGGTCTTCAAAAGCCAGCCGATCGACATTGATGATCCGGTCAATGGTTGGATTAATCGTGATGGTGACGATCAAGTCACTATTCTAAACATGAACGGCCCGAGAACCGGCTACCGAAAATGATCAAAGCCAAGCCGGGGGAGAGGCTTACCATCCAGAAGCACCGTTCCCGGGCGGCCGCGCCGCATCGTGCCGATACGGGTCAGGGGCAAGCTTTCGAACTTGGCCGGCACTCGAGTGCGCGGAGCCGCCGTAAATAGCAGCTCGTAGTCTTCTCCGCCGTGAAGCGCCTGCGCCAACGTGGCCCCGTCAAACTGCGGCGGCGCCTCGATTTCGGCTGTGAGCTTCGAAGCCGCGGCGAAGCGCCAGAGGTCGATGGAGAGGCCATCGCTTAGATCCATAGCACCCGTGGCGCGCACGCGGTCCCGCAAAAAACGGCCCAGGGCCAGCCGTGGCTCGGGCCGAAGATGACGCTGCCATGCCGCTCCGCGCCGCCTGGACAATCCCAGCGCGGACCCTCCTAGCCGGCCGGAGACATAGATCGCATCCCCGGCGCGCGCCCCATCGCGCCGCAGCGCCCGTCCGCGCGGAGCGGCTCCGCCGACCACGATGTCGCACATCACCTTATCGCTGCGCCCCACATCGCCGCCGATCAAAGGTACGCGAGCCTGTGCGGCCAAGCGGAGGAGCCCGCGATAAAAGCCATCGACCCAACGGGATGATGCCCAACGCGCCACCGCCAGCGAGAGCAGAAAGAAACGCGGCTCACCACCCATGGCTGCGATATCGCTGAGCCCGCGCGCCAGGGCCTTCCAGCCCACATCGGCAGCTCGATGAGTAGCGCGGCGGAAATGCACGTCTTCCACCAGCAGGTCGGTGGTGAACAACAGGTCTTCCACCGATCCCTTCGGGCGGAAGATGGCACAATCATCGCCGATTCCCAGGACAATTCCGGACGCGCGGGGGAGCGAAACCAAGCGCTGGATGCGCTCGATCAGTTGGGCTTCGCTCTTCACCGGGTACCATGGTCGCGTACTTGACCCCCAAAATGCCATCTGAGAGAATACGCTACGCAGTTGCAATCAGTTGTTTAGCAGCTCGGCGGGGGCCTTGCTACCTCGGGACCGGCGGGCGCGCGGACAATGAATTAGGAGAAGGTGTAGTGAAAGAAAAGGGCGTTGTGAAATGGTTTAATGCCGCTAAGGGCTACGGATTTATCCAGCGCGCCAGCGGCGATGATGTGTTCGTGCATTTTTCTGCGATCCAGGCGAACGGCTACCGCAGCCTGGATGAAGGTTCGGAGGTGGAGTTCGAAGTCAAGCAGGGGCCCAAGGGACTGCAGGCTGAGAACGTCATGAGGATTTGATTTCGTCCGCAGGACTTTTCGAGAGGGCCGGCTGTCCCGGCCCTCTTTCCCGTCTGAACGCTTCCCCATCCAAAGACAACTTCCGCTGCCGGTAAACTGGAAGTTAGTGACCATTCTCATCCTGGACAATTACGACTCGTTCACCTGGAATCTGGTGCAGGCCGCGGAAAGTTTAGGTGCGGGTTGTGAGGTGCGCCGCTCCGACCAGATCGGTTTTCAGGAAGTGCTCTCGCTTCGGCCGGATCGGGTCATCCTCTCGCCGGGACCCTTCGGACCGGAGCGCACCGGCATCTGCCCGGAGGTGGTATGCCGCCTGTCGGGTAAGATTCCGATTCTCGGCGTTTGTCTGGGGATGCAGGTGATCGCGGCGGTTGCCGGGGCGACGGTCTGCCCCTCGGGCCGGCCGGTCCACGGAAAAGCGCATCCGGTGTTTCATTCGGGCGATGGCATCTTCGACGGGATTCCCAGCCCGTTTCTGGCAGCGCGTTACCATTCGCTGCAGGTCGATCCGGCGACGGTGCCGCCGTCGCTCACGATCACAGCGCAGACGGCCGATGGTGTCATTATGGGGTGCCGGCTGCGGAACACAGCCACCGAGGGTCTTCTGTTTCACCCGGAATCGTTTCTCACCGAATACGGCGCCGAACTGCTGCGCAATTTTCTGGGAGGCTAGCGCGCATGTGGTCCGACCGGCTGTCTACGGGATCTCGCCAGGAGTTGCTGCGGCAATTGCGCAGCATTCTGCCGGCGCCGTGTGCCCATGCGACGGACCAGCTCATCGAATTGCCCGACGGCGCCGATGCCGTTTCAGTGGCCGCGCATTTGTGGGAGCAACCCGGGTTCCTGTGGCTCGATCGACCGGGGCAGGCATGGATCGCGGCAGATCCAATCGTGAGAATCTCGACGCGCGCGGGACAGTCCGTGGTCTGCGGGCCGAATGGCTATCTCGAAGTAGACGCGCGAGGATTCGATCTGCTGGAGGCGGCTATGGAAGCGTGGCGAGGGCCGGCTGCCGCCATGTTCGGCGGATATCTCGGGTATGAACTGGGCGCCGAGTTGGAGAATCTGACACTGCCCGAGCATCAAGTGGCAGACCTACCCGATTTGCAGCTCGGGCTGTATGACTGGAGGTACGAGCACTCGACGTCCGGGTGGAGGGTTCGAGGGACGGATGCGTGGAGAGAGTTTGCCGCAAGACCACTCCCTAACAGTCGCGGCGCCGCAACGCTCGGACCGGTTTCCGAGCCGCGACCAAAGGGAGCGGTTGTCAGCCTCCCCGATGCCGAAGGCTTTCAAGCCGCAGTCGCACGCACAGTCGACCGCATCCGCAACGGCGAGCTCTTCCAAGTCAACCTTTGCCGCCGCTTGGAAACCCGGGTGAACGCGAGCGAGATTCTTCCGTTTTACCTCCGCCTTCGGAAGATCAGCCCCGCCACGCATGGCGCGTTCTTCCGAACCGGCAGCGACAGCGCCATTCTTTCGGTCAGTCCCGAACTGTTCCTCGAGGTACGCGGCCGCCACGTTCGCTCGTGTCCGATCAAAGGCACGCGCCCTCGCGGTGAATCTCCCGGCGAAGATCGCATCCTTGCGGCCGAGCTCGCGGCCAGCGAAAAGGACCGAGCCGAGCTGGCGATGATCGTCGACGTCACGCGTAACGACCTGGGCCGCGTGTGCCGCGCCGGATCGGTTCGGGTCACCCGCCACGCCGAGCTGGTTTCGCTCCCCACGGTCCACCACACGTTCTCCGAAGTCACGGGCGAGCTGCGCGACGGCTGCGGCCCTGTGGATTTGCTGCGCGCGTGTTTCCCGCCCGCTTCGATCACGGGCGCCCCGAAAATCCGCGCCATGGAACTGGCGGCTCTGGAAGAGGGCAGGCGCAGGGGGGCGTGCATGGGAAGCATCGGTTGGATGTCGCTCGATGGCGGCCTGGAATTGTCCGTCGCGATTCGCACGGCTGTGGCCTCGGGCGGCCGCGCCTGGTATCTGGCCGGCTGCGGCATTACGGCTGAGTCGCAGCCCCAGGAGGAGCTTGCGGAATCCGAAGCGAAAGCAATGGCGTTCCTTCGCGCTCTCGAAGCGTCAGTATGAAATCCCAGGCTCGGTGCGAGACTGAAACGGTATGACCGATTCCCAGAACTGGCCCGCCTTGCCCTTACACGAGTGGCAGGATACCTACCGCACGCTGCACATGTGGACTCAGATCGTGGGCAAGATCCGCATGACTCTTTCGCCGGCCTTGAACCACTGGTGGCACGTCACTCTGTACGTCAATCCGCGCGGCCTGACCACAGGACCGGTGCCTTATGCGCGGGGCATCTTCGAGATTCAGTTCGATTTTCAAAAGCACTCCCTCGAGATTTCGACCAGCGCGGGTACCGGTTCCGCCCGTCCTCTGAAAGCGGAATCGGTCGCCGCCTTCTATGGCGCCATCACCGAATCACTGGCCTCGCTTGGCATTGCGGTGAACATCAATCTCAAACCGCAGGAAGTTGCCGGCGCTGTTCCGTTCGATCGCGATCTCGCAAACTGCTCGTACGACGCCGAGTACGCACAGCGATTCTGGCGCATCCTGGTTTCGAGCTCCAAAGTGATGGAACAGTTTCGCGCGAGGTTCCTCGGCAAATGCAGCCCGGTCCATTTTTTCTGGGGTAGCTGCGACCTGGCATGCACGCGATTTTCCGGGCGCCTGGCGCCGCCGCGTAAGGGCGCGATCAGTGGGCCTGCATATTCGCACGAGGTTTCGAGCGCCGGCTTCTGGCCCGGCGGAGGCTCGGTGGATGGGCCGGCATATTATTCCTACACGATCCCCCAGCCTGCCGGACTGGAGAAGGAGCAGGTGCGCCCGGCCAGAGCGGGCTGGAACGCGCAGCTCTCGGAGTTCATTTTGATGTACGATGACGTGCGCCGCGCCGATTCGCCGGAGCAAACGTTGTACGAGTTCTTGGAAAGCACGTACGACGCCGGAGCCCGCCTGGCGAAATGGGACCGCGCCGCGTTGGAGCGTTGAAGATGCCCGAAACCTGTAAACACCTCGATCAGATCAAGATCAGGCACACGACCCAGACCGGCTGCGAGGAATGCCTGAAGATGGGCGATCGTTGGGTGCACCTGCGGCTTTGCCTCATCTGCGGCCATGTCGGCTGTTGCGATTCGTCCAAAAACAAGCATGCCACCAAGCACTTCCACGGCACGAGACACCCGCTCATCCGGTCGATCGAGCCCGGCGAAAGTTGGGTGTGGTGCTACATCGACGAGATGATGCCAGGCGATCTCGAGGCGTAACGAGCGCTACAGCACGTGGTAATACCCGTTCCGCTCCAGAACTTCCACGGGAATGCCAAAGAGCCGCGACAGGGTCTCGGATTGGATCACCTGTTCTTTCGGCCCATCGCAAAAGATGCGGCCATTGTTGATCAGTACAGCCCGCGAAATCTCCGGAATGATGTCGGGGAGATGATGCGTGACCATGATCAGGCTGATTCCGTTCTTGGCCAGCTTGCGAAAGATCTCGCGCAGCTCGTGGGTGGCGTGCATATCGAGGCTGGTGCTTGGCTCATCGAGCACCAGCGCTTGCGGGTCGTGCACGAGCGCCCGCGCCATCAGGATCCGCCGCGCCTCGCCGGATGACATCTCGTCGGTGTTGCGCGCGGAGAGGTGTTCGATTTCGAGCAGGCTCAAAACTTCGCGCGCTTTCTTTTCCATCTCGGGAGTCACCGTGTGGTTCGGCCAGATGCCGATACTTCCGAAGAAGCCGGACAGCACGATTTCGAATCCCGAAAAATTGCGCGTGCACATCTGCATCCAATCGTTCGACACAATCCCCAGATGATTGCGGAGCTCGAACAGGTGCCAGCGGTCGCGTCCCATGATGCGCAGCGACCAGGGCTGCTCCTGGAGCAGCGGGTACAATTCGCGCGAGATCACTTTGATCAAGCTGGATTTGCCGGAACCGTTCGGGCCGATGATGGCCACGTGCTCACCTTGATCGATCGAAAGACTGATCCCGTCGAGCACCACGCGATCGCCTCTCTGGACGCGGACATTTTCGAAGTGGATGAGCGGCACGGACATGAATTTCCATTCTAATGGCCTGCGTCAACAAATAACGACGCGTATTTCGCTGCCTTCCGTGGCGTAGACCGTCGCCTTTCGCGGTCTGCCAGGGTGTGCGAAGTGCGCCCCTGCGCCGCAGTGCGGCGCCGGCAGACGACAGAAACCGATCGTCTGCCCCACAGAGTTAAACTGCATTCTTGTATGACGCACTACACTAATGTGGGGCCGGGCCTTCGGGCCCGCAGCCGCCCTTCCGGGCGGCGTCTCGCGCATGATGAACATCGATCGCCGTTTGGCCACGGCCGTATTCACGGGAAGCGCCGCGCAGAAGCGCGGCGGCAGGCCCGAAGGCCCGGCCCCACATCTGGTAGATTCGTTTTTTGAGACTCCTCATCTTCTCCGACATTCACAACGACTGGAAGGCGCTCGAAAAACTGCTCGATACCGAGGCGGATTACTACATTGCCGCCGGGGACCAGATTACGTGGGCCAAGGGACTTGAGCGCTGCGGGGAGATCCTGCAACGGCGCGCCGACCAGGTGTATGTGCTGCCGGGCAACCATGAATCAGCCGAGCAGATCGCGAACATGTGCGCGCGCTACGGGATGCACAACTTCCACGAGCGCCATTTCCAGGTGGGCGCGTGGCAGGTGGCGGGGCTCGGCTATTCCAACCCCACGCCGTTCAACACGCCGGGAGAGTACAGCGAAACGCAACTCGCCGACCGCCTGCAGCGATTCGCGGAACTCGAGCCCTTGGTGCTGGTGTGCCACACTCCGCCGTACGGTACGGAGCTAGATCGGATTCGATCGGGCCTGCACGCCGGTTCCTCCGCGGTGCGCGATTTCATTCAGAAACACCAGCCGCAGTACTTTTTTTGCGGGCACATTCACGAGGCCGAGGGCGTTCAAATCGAGATCGGAAAAACTCGCGCGTTCAACGTCGGCAAAAAGGGCTATTTGCTAGAATTGAACTGAAACCACATGACAGTCGAAGAATTAGACCGCGAATACCTGCCCCTCCGCGAACAGGCCTTGGCCGTGCGGAGGTATCTTTGACGCCCCCGCGCAGAAACAGAAGCTAGCCGCCACCGAAGAACAGATCGCCGCGCCGGATTTCTGGAGCCAGCCGGAAAAAAGCCAGAAGGTGATGCAGGCCCGCAAGCGCCTGGAAGAAGCCATCGCCAACGATGAGCGCATCCGCGCGATGACCGACGATCTCGACACGCTGTTCGAGTTGGCGCGCGAAGGCGAGGACGTGTACCGCGACATCGAGCGCGACATGAAGTCGTACGGCGAGCTGCTCGAAAAGCTGGAAACGGCAATGCTGCTCTCCGGCGAAAACGATGCACGCAGCGCCATCGTCACCATCCACCCCGGCGCGGGCGGTACGGAGAGCCAGGATTGGGCCGAGATGCTGCTGCGCATGTACCTGCGCTGGGCTGAGCGTGAAGGATTTCAGACGGTGATTACGGATCGCCTCGAAGGTGAAGGCGCCGGCATCAAATCAGTGACGTTCGAAGTCAACGGCGAGAGTGCGTATGGCCTTTTGCAGTCGGAGATCGGCGTACATCGCCTGGTGCGGATCTCCCCCTTCGATGCGAACGCGCGGCGGCACACTTCGTTTGCGTCGGTCTTCGTGTTCCCGCAAGTGGACGACGAAATCAAAATCGATATCAAGCCCGACGATCTGCGCATCGATACTTTCCGCTCATCCGGCGCCGGCGGGCAGCACGTCAACATGACCGACTCGGCTGTCCGCATCACGCATTTCCCCACGGGAATTGTGGTCCAGTGCCAGAACGAGCGTTCGCAACATAAGAATCGCGACAGCGCCTTCAAGCAGCTCCGCGCCAGGCTCTACGAGCACGAACTGGAGAAGAAGCGGGTGGAGGCGCGGAAGACGGAGGACGCCAAGCTCGATATCAACTTCGGCAGCCAGATCCGCAACTACGTGCTGGCGCCCTATCGGCTGGTGAAAGATCTGCGCAGCAAACTGGCGCTGGGCGATGTCGACCGCGTGCTGGAGGGCGATCTGGAGCCGCTGATTCACTCTTATCTGGTTTGGCGCAAGACAGGCAAAATCGTGGGCGACGATAAGGACGACTTGCCCGAGTGAGTAGCACGGCCGCCGTAATCCAGGCCGCAACTCTAATCCGCGCCGGGAAGCTGGTCGCGTTTCCCACCGAAACCGTGTACGGACTTGGCGCAAATGCGCTGGATGCCGCGGCGGTGGAGCGCATCTTCCAAGCGAAAAACCGCCCGCGCCACAGCCCGCTCATCGTGCATGTCGATTCCGTGGAAATGGCGCAGCGTTTCGCCGCGGATTGGCCGGCGCACGCGGAAACGCTCTCGCGGCGCTACTGGCCGGGGCCGCTGACCCTGGTGCTGCCGAAGACGCGCGAGATCCCGGACATCGTCACTGCCGGGCTGCCCACCGTCGGACTCCGCATGCCTGCCCATCCCCTGGCGCTCGAGCTGATCCGGGAGGCGGGCGTGCCGATCGCGGCGCCCAGCGCCAATCGCTTCACGGAGCTTTCACCGACCACTGCGGAACACGTTGCCGAGTCACTCGCCGATTTTGTGCTCGATGGGGGACCGGCCGGCGTGGGCATCGAATCCACTGTGCTCTCACTGGCCGGGCCAGCGACTTTGCTGCGTCCCGGCGTGATTCCGCTCCCGGAGATCGAAGCGCTCATTGGCCCGGTGCGCATCCAAAAGGCGCAGGTCGAAGGCCCTCATGCCTCACCAGGCATGCATGCCCGGCATTATCGCCCGCGGACGCCGCTGTATCTGTTGAGTGCTGCCGATGCGGCGCCGCCCGGTCGAGGCGCGTGGCTGCGCTTGGGGCGAGAGATGCCCTCCGATCCCGCCGGCTATGCCGCCGCGCTTTATGATGTACTTCATCGCTTGGACCGCGAGGGGTTGGATTGGATCGCCGTCGAGCGCCCCCCTGACGAACCGGAGTGGGCCGGGGTCTTAGACCGGCTGATGCGGGCAGCGGTAGGTTAACTCACTCCACTCAGGAAGCCGCGGCGCGTTCCCGCCGTGGTTCAAATGTGTAGCCGAAGCCCCGTACCGAGTGGATCAGCATGGGGCTCGCCGGATCACTCTCTACCTTTTGACGGAGCCGCAAGACGTACACATCCACGGCGCGATCGGTGATGGCCCGGTCCTGACCCCACACGGCATTCAACAACTGTTCGCGGCTGAAAACCACTCCCGGACGGCTCATCAGAAACTCCAGGAGCCGGAACTCGGTGGCAGTCAAGGAAAGCGCCGTACCGTGCAGGCGCACCTGGCAACTGGTGCGATCCAATTCCACTCCGCCGGCTTCGAGCAGCCGGGATGGCGCCGACTGATTGCGGAACTGCAGCTTGATGCGCGCAATCAATTCGCGCACGAAGAACGGCTTTACCACATAATCGTTGGCGCCCAATTCCAGGCCGACAATGCGGTCGGTTTCGGAGGCGCGCGCGGTCAAGAAGATAACCGGAGTCGAGGCCAGGTCGGCATCTTTGCGAATGCCCTTGCAAATATCGAGGCCGTCGGAATCGGGCAGCATGATATCCAGCAGAATCAAATCGGGCCGCACCTGCCGGCAAAGCTCAATCGCCCCCTTGCCGGTCTGCAATCCGTGCATCGCAAACCCTTCCTTCTCCAGGTTGTATTTCAATAGCGAGAAGAGGTCCGAGTCGTCTTCAATGAGCAGGATTTTCTTCATGGCGTTGTATGAGTTCAGCACCAAATTTACGCCGCGCGCTGTTACAGAATGGTTAAGAGGCCGTGAATTCGGGATTAAGACGCTCTCGACTGAGCGCACTCTCATCCATGGGCAGGGTGAAGAAAAACGTAGAGCCTTCGTTTACTTGGCTTTCCACCCGCGCCACACCGTTGTGTGCAGCTACCAGGTGCTTGACGATCGCCAATCCCAGACCGGTTCCTCCGAGCTCGCGCGAACGGGCTTTATCGACACGATAGAAACGCTCGAATAAACGCGGTAGTTCCTCGGCAGCTATGCCGCTCCCCGTATCTCTGACGTAAAACTCGTAGTGCCGGCCCGTTGGCCGCGCGCCAACCGTGATCGAGCCGCCCGCCGGCGTGTACTTGATCGCGTTGTCGAGTAGATTGCTCATGATCTGCGATACCGCTTCGCTATCGCACCACGTTTCTGCGTCGGGATGCGCCAACTCTTCGGCAATCCGAATATGGTTCTTCTCCGCAATGGGCCGCACCAATTCCACAGCATCCTTGAGCAGCGCATTCACGTAATGGAGGTCGAACTCGAATTTCTGGCGCTTCTGTTCAATGCGGGAAAGCGTCAACAGATCCTCAGTCAAGCGCGCCAGCCGCTCTGCATTGTGACGGATGATGCGCAAGAACTTCATGTTGTACTCGGGGTCATGCAAAGCCCCATCCATCAGTGTTTCGGTGTAGCCCTGGATCGATGCCAGCGGTGTGCGCAGCTCGTGCGAGACGTTAATCACGAAATCCTTGCGGATGCGCTCCACTTTCTGTAGTTCGACGTGCTCGCGCTCGAGTTGCTCGGTGGCTTGCTGAAGATTGGCGGCGGTTTCATTGAGTGTTCGGGCCAGCCTGCCAAACTCCGCTCCGCCCGTGTGTGGCAGCCGCGAGCGAAAATTGCCTTTGGCGAGTTGCGATGCGTGCAACATCACCTTGTCGAAGCGCCGTGAAATCCATCGGGCCAAAAACGCCGCCAGAACCATCGCCGGCAGAAATGCCAGGCCAGTGCCGGCCAAAATCTTCACCCGCACCGCTCTCACTTGCCGATCGATTTCCGAAACGGGCACCGCAATGCGAATGGCGCCATTTTGTATCGGCACAGCGACGTACAAGAACGATATGCGCAACGTGACGCTCTTGCGAACGCTCGAACCGGTCTTGCCGGAAAAGGCTTGCACCAACTCGGGCCGCGTGCGGTGGTTATCCATCGCACCCGCGTCGGCCCCTGAATCGGCTACCACCTGTCCATCGGAGCGAATCACCGTGACTCTATCACCCACCGTTTTGGCAATGGCGGAAACGGCGGCCTGTGTAAAGGCATCCGGTTCGGGGTAGTTCAAAGCCAGCATGCGGCCTTTGTCTGCCAGTTGCTGCTGGAGGCTCTGCATGTAGATTTCGCCGGCCACCTGCGAGGCGAAGTAATCCACCGTCACGACCGCGATCAGGAGGATGCAGATAACTCCGAGGATGACTTTAAGGAAAATCCCACTCATCGCGTTTCCTCAAACCGGTAGCCGAAGCCCCGCACCGTAGTCAGATATTGGGGATTGTCGGGCTGGTCTTCGATCTGCTCGCGCAACCGCCGCACGTGAACATCTACGGTTCGCGGCGTGACATAGCGCTGCTCGCCCCATACCGATTCCAGCAATTGCTCGCGGCTGTAGGCTCTCCCCGGATGAGTCAAGAAAAACTCCAGCAGGTTGAACTCGGTGGAGGTGAGCGCCAGCTCGCGGTCGCCCTGAAAAACGCGGCGCGCGGCGCGATCGAGTTTGAAGCGCCCGATATCCGCAACCACCGGCTCTGTATCCATCTCTTCGCGCCGTAGATGGGCCTTCACGCGAGCCACCAGCTCGCGCGGGCTGAACGGCTTGGTCATATAATCGTCGCCGCCGATTTCCAGGCCGAGCACGCGATCGACTTCATCCGAACGTGCCGTCAGAAACAGAACCGGCGTTCGAGCCAACACCGTCGAACGGCGGATCTGCCGGCATAGTTCGAAACCATCCGCTCCGGGCAGCATCACGTCGAGCAGAATCAGATCCGGCTTGATACTCTCGAGCTTCTTGATCGTTCCTTCGGCACCGCCCAACAGTTCGGTTTCATAGCCATGCCGGCTCAGATTGTACTCGAGCAAGGAGGCAAGTTCGGCTTCGTCTTCCACGATGGCGATGCGCTTGGGCATGAAATCTGGGCGGAAATCTGTTCCATTGTAACGTCACTCGCCGCGGATTAACCGAAAACGAGTCAAGGCCGCTTTTGTGGCGGTGCCGGAAAGAACCACCGCCTTCCCGCCGGGCATTCGGAATGCTATCATCGGCGCGAGCGAGGGTTCCCATGCTGCGCACGATATCGATCGCATTTTGCCTTACCGGGGTGGCCGTGATGGCCGCTCCCAACTCAGCCGTCACGTTTGACAAAGATGTCCTGCCGATTCTGCAGAAAAACTGCCAGGGTTGCCATCGCCCCGGTGAAGTGGCGCCGATGTCGCTGCTCAGCTATCGAGATGCGCGGCCGTGGGCCAAAGCGATTAAGACCGCAGTGGTGGCGCGTAAGATGCCGCCATGGTTCGCGGACCCGCAGTACGGTCATTTCGCCAACGACCACCGCCTGAGCGAAGCGGACATCAACACCCTGGTGGCGTGGGCAGATACCGGAGCGATCGAGGGAACTGCCAAGGATGCGCCGCCCCCGCTCACCTTCCAGGACGGGTGGAACATCAAGCCCGATCTCATCGTCGAAATGCAGAAAGATTTCCAACTGCCCGCCACCGGCACGATCAACTACCAGTTCATCCGAGTCAAGGGCAACTTCACCGAGGATTTGTGGGTGACAGCGGCGGAAATGCGTCCGGGCAATCCGGCTGTGGTCCACCACGGGAAGGTCTGGGTAGTGCCGCCTGGCTCGAAGTGGATGGAGAATGCGGTGCCGGGCGAGGCTTATGAAAATCAGGAATCGGGAAGAACTTCGGAAGGAGCCGGTAACGACATCCTGGGCAAGTTTAACCCGGGGCTGGGCGCGCAGCGTTTCGATGCAAACGGCGCAGCGAAATTTGTGCCCAAGGGTTCCGATCTGGTGTTTGAGTTACATTACACCGCCATGGGCAAACCCACCACGGACCGGTCGAAGCTAGGGCTGGTTCTGGCCAAGCAACCTCCCGCCACGCGCTACATCCTCCTATCGGGATCGCCCTCGGCTCTGAATCTCGTAATTCCGCCAGGTGAAAGCAACGCCGAAGTGGTCGCGGAAGGGACACTGACCGCCGACGCCAAACTGGCGTACATCCAGCCGCACATGCACCTGCGCGGTAAAGACTATGAGCTTCGCCTGGTCTACCCGACGGGCGAATCCGAAACCGTTTTCAAAGGGCAATTCGACTTCGAGTGGCAGCTCGGCTACGACCTTGCCAAGCCGCTTACACTTCCCAAAGGCACTCGCATCATCGGCGTCGCGCATTTCGATAATTCGCCGAACAATAAGTTCAACCCCGATCCCTCCAAGGAGATCCATTGGGGCCCTCAGAATTGGGATGAGATGCAGGGAGTTTTCCTGGGACTGCTCACTGACTTGAATGCCGATCCGAACGACCTGCTGCATCCCTCGGGACCGAGCCTTTTGCCGCGCGGCAAATCCGGCCCCACGCTGGCGGCATTCAACCTGGTAGACGTGAAGTGAGACAGCTTCGAGGAGTGCTCGCCGCCGGGCAGTTGTTCGCCCTGCTTGCCGTGTGCCTGATCACAGTCTCCACGGCTGCGGGCAAACCCCCGAAGGTCAAGACTCTTCGGCTCTACATCTTCGATTGCGGAATCATCCACACCACCAACGCCGACGGTTATTCGTTGAAGAAGGAAGAAGTGGGTTCTACGGAAATGGCGATTCCGTGCATCCTGGTCGCCCATCCCAAGGGAACGTTAATGTGGGACAACGGCGATATTCCTGACAGCGCGTTTCCTGCCGGCGGCGGGCCCGCCAAAGTGGGAGTCGTGACGCAGGACAAGCCGCTGCTGCCGCAGCTCGCAGCCGTTGGCTACACACCCGCGGACATCACGTACCTGGCCATGTCTCACTATCACGGCGATCACGTAGCGAACGCCAACGCGTTTGCCGGCTCCACGTGGCTGGTGCGGAAGGTGGAGCGCGACCGCATGTTCTCCGATACGCCGATTCCGCGTTCGGACCCCGCCAACTACGCCGCGTTGAAAAACAGCAAAACCGTGATCATCGACAAGGACGAGTACGACGTATTCGGCGATGGCAAGGTCATCATCAAGTCCACGCCGGGACACACTCCCGGCCATCAATCGCTATTTCTGAATCTGGCCAAGACCGGGCCGGTAGTTCTCAGCGGCGACCTGTACCACTATCCTGAGGAGCGCACTCTGCACCGTCTGCCGGTAAATGAGTTCGACAAAGAGCAAACCGCCGCATCGCGCGCTGAGCTGGAGTTGTTCCTGAAGAAAACGGGCGCCCAGCTATGGATCCAGCACGACTACCTGGGCAACGCCAAACTGAAGAAGGCACCCGCGTTCTACGAGTAACCGTGGGGTCAGGCCTTCCGGCCTGCCGCCGGGCTTCCGCCCGGCGCGCCGAGCGAAAGCTCGGCGGCGGCCCGGAAGGGCCGCCCCACCACAACGCCACCTCACTCATCGCCCTACTTCTTCTCCTGCCCCGGCAGAGGCGGCAGCGGCGCCGGGTCCAGATACCCTCGCGTTCCATCCGGGCGAATAGGCCCGGGCCCAAACCCCAAATGCTCCCGATCCACGTTGTTTTCGCTGCACGAGTATTCGTGCACCTCCTCGCCGGGATTGCCGGCCACCCACGTTCGGCCGTAGCTGAACGGATGCGTATAGAACTTCGGATCTTCGATCAGCGTGTCCACATGAATGTGATCGCGATCTGGCCGTGTCCAGCGCTCCACCACATGTAACGCGTCGCTATGCGGGCTGCCGTTTTCGTCCGCCCACACCTGGGTATCTTTGAATCCGACCGAGTCGATTACCAGCGTGTCTCCGTCCCAATGGCCAAGTTCTTCGCCGAAGAACGAAGGGTCGGGATCTTCCGAGTGTTTCCGCGTGGCGTCAATCGGGATCAGGCGGTAATAGCTGTACCAATAGAGAAATGCCAGCTTGTTCGGACCTTGCAGTACTTCAAACGCCAGCCCGCTCGCGTTGTGCCGCGGAATGCCGCCCAGGATGCAGACAGCCTCCGGATCAACGGTCGCCGTGACATTGTGCTTCCAGGCTGCCTCGCCTTCGGGCGTTAACGGGAGTTTCAATCCGGGAAGATCCTTGGCGATATTTCCAACCGGCTTCGTATCGCGCATGCCCTTCCAATAGCCGTTGAAATCGGGATGTCCGTCGGCCATGCGCGGCGCAGGTTTCGGCGGTCCCGCCGCCGCCGGCGCGCTCTTTCCGTTTCGCCCACCCCCGCTTGGAGCTTGGCCCATCGCCGACTCGAGGCCAAGTAACCACACCAGAAGCGAAGCCACCCAGATGATTCGCATTTTTGTATTCTGTACCAAATAGGGGCGGTAGTAAACTAAGGGGAAGGCTAACTGATATGGCTCTGAGAACAACGCTTATTGTTTCGATGGCAGGCTTGTGCCTGGCGGCAGCCCTTCCGCTGGCGGCGCACCATTCGTTTGCTGCGGAGTTCGATGGAACCAAGGCCTTCCGGATCAAGGGCACGCTCACCAAAATCGAGTGGACGAATCCGCACTCCTATTTCTACCTCGACGTGAAAGACGAGAAAGGCAGCGTGGTGAACTGGGCGTGCGAAGGCGGTGGTCCGGGCGCGCTCTCGCGGCGAGGCTTCAAACGCGGCGATATCAAATTGGGCGACACCCTCATCATCGACGGCTATGTCGCCAAGGACGGCTCGCACCTGATCGATGCGCGCCGCGTCACGCTGCCCGATGGACGCGTGATTTACGGTGGGTCGGCCGGGGATGGCGGACCCGGCGATACGGGTCCCGCACAGCAGTGATCATTCTCTAGCTGGCTACGGCCCGCTTGGAGCGCCGCGGCGCCGGCGCCGATGCGGCCGGGTCGCCCATGAACCTATTTCGCAGCCGTGTGAAACGGCGATCCTTGCGAAGCGAATCCAGTTTCGGATCGACGTCCAGGAAATTCAGATTCGGCGACTCTTCTTCGACCGCGCGTTCCATCTCTCGAAAGGCCGCATCGCGATCTCCCAACGCCGAGTGCAATAGTGCGATGAAGTAGGCATCCACGTACTCGGAGGCCCGCATCTTCTCGAGATCGTCTAGAATGGCGCGTGCTTTTTTCTGGCGGCCGTTCCTTGCCAGGCATATGCCTTCCAGCGCCCGCAAACACGCGAAGTCAGGAGACATCAAACGGCCGATCCGATACTGCTTTAAAGCCTCCTCCACTTGTCCGGAATACTCCAAAGCCTCCGCGTAATACGCGCGGCCCAATTGCAAATATGGAAAGAGATCCACCGCTCGCTTGCCGCAGGCGATTGCGGCCTCGAGATCGCGGCGGCAAAACCGGATGAAGATTTCGGTGGCCGCCAGCGCGGGATAGAGCGGGTCCACCCGGTGCGCGCGAACGATTAGTGCCAGCGCCTCATCCAGACGCCCCTGCGTCAACAGCAGCATGGCCAGCCAGACGTAGGCCGATACCAGGCTTGGCTTTTCGCGCAACACGCGCCGGAACTCGGCCTCCGCGGCATCGTATTTTCGTTCGAAAACGCGCAACGCGTGAGCGTGCATCGCCCGCAGTTCCGGTGTCCAGCCTGCCAATTCCACGGCGCGCCGGTGGGCTTCCGCGAAGCCCTGCCGCATTTCCGAGGGCCGCCGCATCCCGTAGACTCCCAGCATGAGGTGGCAAAGCGAGAGCCCTTCAAAAACGCGAAAGTCGGCGCTATCCTCTTGGGCTGCCCGTTGGAAACAATCGATCGCCTTCTCAAATCCCTCGCGCGTACGGCGGTTCCAGAAATGCCAGCCACTTCGAATCAGGTCCTCCGAGCCCGGGATTTCCAGCCGATATCCCAGTTTGGGCCGCCGGCTGATCCAGGAGCCGTACTCGCTCAGCGCCTTCTTCACTTCGCTGACCGTCACTTCCACCGTATGCGGCGAAACCACGATGCCGCCCCAGGCCTCCCGGATCATCCGGTCGCAGTTGATATAGGTGCCGCTGTTCTGCACCAGGGTGGCTAAAGCCAGAACCGCCTGCGGGCGCAGACGAACCTCCACACCGTCGCGCAGCAGGCGTTGGTTGCTCGTATCCACCGAAAAGGGGCCCAGGGTAATGGGTTCGGCTGGCGCTATCACCGTTAGTTTATTTGACTTTCTTTTGGAACTCTCGTCAAGAGGCCTTGCGCTGCTTTCGCAAGCCCACCTGATCGTGGTGCGTATCTGTTTACTTCGATGGCGCCAGGTTCTCGGTTACCTCGATGTAGGTTCCCCACGGATCGCTGAAAAAGGCCAGCCTGGTCTTAACATTCGGCACTTGGCGGATGGGCGCATCGAACTTGAGGCCTTCCGCTGCCAGGCGCTTTGAGAACTCGTCGAGATTCACAACATCGAATCCGATGTGATCGAGCGAGCGGCCCTTGGTTCCCACCAAGGCGCCGTCCGCTTTTCCAAACGCCAGTTCCACACCCGGAAGATTCGCCGTCTCAAAGTTGTTGCGCTTGCCCGGCGCCGCGCCGAAGGTTTTGGCGTACCACGCCTGCATGTCTCCGGTAGCCGAGCCGAAGAAGTGGATGTGGTGCATCTTGATCGGCGTCGAGATGCTGGCGTCCTCGAAGATCTCGATCCGCAGATCGTCGGGGCCCGTCAAAAACGCCTGCTTGGGATTATTGCCCTGCTCCACTTTCACGCCCGCCGCCTTCCACTTGGCCAGCGACTCCTCCATGTTCTTCACGTAAAAGCCGAAGTGATTGACCACCGATCCGACTGTGCCACCCGCGGGATCGCCCTGCCGCAGCATCACAAAGGTCCCTGGGAATTGAATGAGCGAGAGCTGTCCGTTCTGTACCGGGACTCCGCCCATCATGGTCCAGAACTTCTTTTGCGCTTCGACGTCCTTTACCACCAGATGCAAGTGCCCCATGGCCACGCCGGCGTCGTTGGGAGCGGCAAGTTGCGCCATCGCCGGACCAGCAGCGGCGGCGATCAACAGGACGAGAGAGCGAGCGTTCATAGACAACCTCCTTCGAGATGGTATTAACCGAGATCGTATCAGCTAAGGTTCAAAGCCTGGAACATGGCAAGCCGCTGCTCGCGAATGGGGTCGTTCTCCACCTTGCTCACATTGTTGATCACCATGGTTGGCCGGTCGGTGGGGTTGAACGCCGGCCAGCGCGGCAGCTTGGGAGTGTTCGGATCGCCGGTGCGGGCAAATCCGATCCACGCGTCGCTCACTTTGTCCGCCAACGCCATGGCCTCCGGCCCACCGCCCGTAAGGCGCGCGGAGATCTTGACGTTGTCGAACGCGAAGGGAATCTCCATGGTGTGCGGCGATTTCAGGCGTCCGCCTTCCACCGGGGTTTCCCAACGGAAGTAATACAGGTAAACCGGCGACTTTCCGAGCGCCGCGCGCCGCTCCGCAATCTTCATCATAGGAGCGCCGTAACGGTAATCGCTGGCAATCAGGAAATAGATGTCCGAGGGAGTGGCCCCCGGATTCACTCGCCGGTACGCTTCCAGCACATGATCGGCGTGACCGCCCACGAGATTGCGCACGCGCTGCCGCATTCCGTCTTCATCCAGAGCAAAAGCTGCCGCATCGGCCGATAGCGTCATCTCGGTGCGCGTCGATCCGCATAGCACCGGCACCCCGGCCGATACCGCCGAGGCAACCGGATCAAACGGATGTCCCGGGACGATGGTTCCATCCACGGTGGGCGAGAAGCCTTGCGTCATCTGGTCTGCGCCGGCCATGTCTCGAACCACCGAGAAATAAGCTGCCATGAGCTTTTCGATCGGCACCTTCTGCAGATCGCGCACCTGCCGTTTGCCGATATCGAGCTTGTTCATCAGCCGTTCCGCCACTCGCGCCGCCTGATCGCGCTCCACCAGCCGGATCGTGGGACCGCTCTCGATGATGGCGCGGTGGAACAGGCCTTTGGCGGAAGGCATGGCCAGCAGCGTTCCCACCTTTCTGCCGCCTCCCGATTGGCCGAAGACCATCACCGTATTCGGGTCGCCGCCGAATTGTGCGATGTTGTCGCGCACCCACGCGAGCGCATGCACGATATCGAGCATGCCCGCGTCGCCGGACTGCTCGAACTCCGCGCCGGCGGCATCGCCCAAATATGTAAAGCCCAGAACGTTGAGGCGGTGGTTGATCGTCACCACCACCACGTCCCCGCGCCGGCAGAGGTTGGTTCCGTCATACCCGGGCGCCGACCCTGATCCCGTGACGAACCCGCCGCCATGGCACCAGAACATCACCGGCCTTTTCCGGCCATCGTTGAGGGCCGGTGTCCACACGTTCAGCACCAGGCAGTCTTCCGATTCCGCCGGAAGGCCTTCGCCCGAAACGGTGCGCCCGCCGCCTGCGGGCCGGGAATTGGGATCCCGTTGGGGCGCGCTCGCGCCGTACTCGAGCGCATCCCGCACGCCGGCCCACCTGGCCGGGTCGACGGGTGGCAGGAAGCGATTGGTTCCGCCGGTGCTCGCGCCATACGGCACACCCTTGAACACTTTGATGCCTTCGACGTCCACCCCGCGCATCTTCCCGAATTTAGTCTCGGCTACCACGAACTTGCGCTCATCGGCGTGGACCATTCGGGGAAGCGCGCTGCCGGCAGCAGCAGCCAGGCATGCGTGTTTCAGGAACTCCCTGCGGTCCACTCCCCGCTGATTCCGGTTCGAATCGGGTCCCATCATCGATCGATACCTCCTCTGGGTTGTTCCGCCGGGCCCTCGGCGGGCTATGGAAAGGTCATGAATAGCTTACAGGATTCTACTCTACGCGTGAAAGCTGGCCGATAAGCTTGGCCGAGAAGCTACGCGGTGGGAAGGGCCTGCCGCGTACTCGTCGAATCGGCGCCAGCCAGACGCCATATTACGTTGAGCAGTTCGGCAACATTGAGGGGCTTCGAAACGTACGCATTCATTCCGGCGGCCAGGCAGCGTTCCCGGTCTTCTTTCATGGCCATGGCGGTGAGCGCAACAATCGGCAACGGTGCGCGCCCCCGGCGGTTCTCCATCCCTCGAATCAGCCGGGTGGCCTCCATTCCGTCCAGATCCGGAAGGTGGACATCCATCAATACCAAATCGAATTCCCCTTCTTCGACCTGTTTGATGGCATCCCAACCGTTCGACGATAGAACCGCGCAAAGACCGTGTTTCGAGAGAACACCGGCCACCACCTTCTGATTCACCAGATTGTCCTCTACCACTAAAATCCGCAGGACCCGCCGTTCCCCAGGAGGCGGCTCATACGACAGCGGGGCCGCCTCGCGCGCAATGGCATCCGCGCCGACCTTCCGGAACATGGCGGTGAAGTGGAATTGGCTGCCACAACTGGGTTCGCTCTCGAGCCAGACCCGGCCGCCCATGAGGCGCACCAACTGGGAACAGATGGTCAGCCCGAGCCCGGTGCCTCCGTATCGGCGCGTGGTGGAATTATCTCCCTGAGTGAACGGCTCGAAGATGGCTTGTTGCTTCGTTTGGGGAATGCCCACTCCCGTGTCACGAACGCTGATTTCCAGGCGCACGGATTCGGTACTCATTTCCTCGACATCCACCTTCACGGCTACCTCGCCTCGCTCGGTGAATTTGATCGCGTTGCCGATGAGGTTCACCATCACCTGCCGCAAGCGCAGAGGATCGCCGATCAAGCGTTCGGGCACCTCTGGCGCGACTTCGCAACCGAACGCCAGGCCTTTCTGCCGTGCGGCCAACGCCATCGTCTTCATCACGCGCTCGAGCGTTTCGCGGAAGGGAAATTCGACCGGATCGAGGACCAGCCGCCCGGCTTCGATCTTGGAGAGGTCCAGCACGTCATTTAATACCGCTAACAGCGATTCCGCCGATTCCTTGGCCGTGTTCAGGTAATCTCTCTGCTCCGCGGTCAGCTCCGTTTCGAGAGCGAGCCCCGTCATTCCGATTACGCCATTCATGGGAGTGCGAATCTCGTGGCTCATGTTGGCCAGGAACTCGCTCTTCAGTTTTGACGCCTCTTCGGCCCTGTCGCGCGCCGTTTCCAACTCGCGATTTACGGATTGCAGTTGGGCGGTGCGCAAGCTTACCTGTTCTTCCAGATGCCCGCGATTGCGCTCAAGTTCGGTATTCTGCCGCTGGATTTCCGTCAACATGCCATTGAAGGCATCCACCAGCGTGCCGATCTCGTCTCCGCGCGAGACTTCAGCGCGGACACCGTAGTCTTTGTCTCTCGTCACGCGGCGCGCCAATTCGGTGAGCCTCAAGATCGGCGCGGAGATCACCGATTGCAGCTTCTGCGAGATCCCCAGCGACAGCGCTGTGGCTCCGAACAGTAAGACCAGCGCGATCGACGCCACCTGCATCAGACCCTGATACAACTCGTCCAGCCGTGCGCTCACACAAATCGTTCCGATTTGCTCGTGGTCGAGAACAATGCGGCGCACAACACGGTAGCGCGTGGGCGCAAACCGTTCCCCGAGGTTCCCCGGCCGCTCCGGCACCCGGGCGCGTTCTGCGTCCGTCCGGCCATAGCGCGCAAAGATTTTTCCGCGGCGGTCGAAGATGGCGGCGCTGGCAACCTGGTGGACGGCACGCAGCGCGCGCAACGTCTGCGCGGCCGAATCCGCGTCGCCAAAGCTAAGCGCGGCCGTGCTGTTGGCGCCGATCATGTCGGCAACCGCCGTCAGGTTGGCGCGCAGCGCCTGCCGATAGACCAGCGCTTCATAACAGATAAACCCGATCGAGGACGCCGCTAATGACAGCGCGCTGGTAATGGTGATGATCAGCACCAGTCTCTTCTGAATCGGAAGATCGGTGAACCCGCTCATTGGGCATTCCCCTGCGGCTTGGCATCCACGACCCGCGCCAGTTTGAGAAGCTGCGAGCTGATCCGCAGGCCGGAGCGCGCTGCTGCTTTCGGATTGATCTCGAAGCGGATGCGCCGGTCTTCAATGTAGAAGTTCACCATTCCACCCAATGCCGCGAAGCCGGGAATCTCCGAAACGGTCAGAATCGGACGGGCGGACAACGTCGCCACAATCGCGGCCGCTTGCGTCCGCTCCGAGGAGCTGATGAATACGACTTGACAGGTGCTGAGTTGCCGCGCCTCCGCAGCACGGCCGATTTCGATCGGCTTTTCACCCACAGTCCTGCCGGTGAGAGCTTTTTCGAGGAGGCTTCCAAACGGGTCGCGCCCTAAAATGCACAGACGCAGCGATGCGCTGGCGCCCGCGGCATCCGATGGCCATTGCACGAACTTGGCAAAGTTATAGAGGAAAGCCGCCTTGACTTCGTACTCCACCGGTTCCTGCGCGTCGTCACAGCTCGCGAGCCCGGACACCGAAGCCAGCGCCGCCACTACTGCCAGCAGGCGCCACCAAGCTTTCGTCAGAAGCGCCATGTGAGTTTCGCGTAAGCGCTTCGCCCGATCTTCATCGTGGGGGTAGTGCCGTCCTCCGCCACGAATTCCACGTGCGGGTGGTTGAGAAGATTTTGCGAGGCCAGGCTGAGTTCCAGACTGCGAGTCAGCTTCCAACCAATCCGCGCATCGATGCGCACGTAGGCAGGCACGTCGAGCGATGCGATACGGCCCACTTGATACAACGACGTGTCGAATTGTATCTTTCGCGTCACATCGAGGTCGGAATGCGCCTGAAATTGCAGCGAAGGACTGCTCCCGTCGAGCGGGCGCGGCGTCGCGAGCGTGCCCACCGGGTCCTCCGTCAAATCCATGCGCAAGATCGTCGTACTCGCGCTCACGCGCCAGTGCGCGGCGGCCTGCCACTGCGCGGCCACTTCTGAGCCGTAGGTAATCCCATGCTGTTTGGGGAAATACTCCAAGGGCATCACCACTACCGGCGGATTGGTAGTGGTGTCGACAAAACTGGGAAGCAACTGCAGCGACCGGAGATCCCGATAGACGTTCGTGAAGGCCGCCAAATCCAGCGCAAACGCGTTGTAATGCAGCCGGTAGCCGGTCTCATAAGCAACCATCTGCTCCGAGAGTAAATTGGGATTGCCGATCAGCCGGCTGACGATTTCCGGGCCGCCCGGAGAAAACAGAGTCGCGACGTTCACTTCGAGGTCGGTGTAGATACGTGATGGCGTCGAGACGGCCCGGGCTATGGAGGCCCAGACTTCCTGGTGCGGGCTGCGCATCCACGACAGGCGCGCTCCCGGCTGGACCTCCATCCCGGTGTAGTTGTTGTGTTCGATTTTCGTCCCCAGGGTGAGAATCAGCCTGTCGGGACGAATCGAAATCTGGTCCTGCACGAACCCGCTGTACAGAGGGTCGGATCGATCGGCAGGGTGAAACGTGTAGATCGCCGAATTGTGCTGGTCGTTTATCGAGTACCGAAAGCCGGCTCCCCACATCAACTCGTGCCGCTCCGACAGCGCGGTACGGTATTGAAAATCCACGTCCGCCACCTGGAGCCCTTCCTGGATGGCCAGCGGCTGATGGTAATTGTGCTGGTCATAAAAGAACTGCAGCTGCATCTCCGATGTGTCGGAGGGTTTCCGTTTCCATTGGAGAGAAATGTCGCCGGCATCGTAGCTGGTGGTCATCCGCTCCATCGGACTGAATCCGAATTGGGTCGATCCGAAATGGACGACTTCATCCAGGTCCGTGGCAGACGCCTCGCCCTCCACCATGAGCGAGTCTTTGTCCGACAACTTCCAGTCCACACGGCCTCCCCCGTGAATCTCCTTCCACGGAAGTCCGCCGGGCCCTCCCTCCGGCATCGTTGCCAGTCCCTGGTCTCTGTCGGTGTTTTTCAGGTAGAGGCGGTAGCCCAGGTTTGCTCCCAACCCAGCGTCCCACCGCGCCGTCTCCACCGCTCGCTCCTCGTCTCCGCCCGATACGCTTACGAAGCCGCCTTTTTCCGAACCCGCCTGGCGCGTGATGATGCTGATCACTCCGTTGACCGCGTTGGCTCCCCACATGGCCGCGCCGGGGCCGCGGATCACCTCGATCCGGTCGATATCCTCCAACTCGACTTCCTGAAACTCCCACAGGACGCCGGAGAACGAAGGATCGTAAATCGGCCGATTGTCGACCAACACCAACAGCTTGCTGCTGGCACGCCCGTTGAACCCACGCGCCGTTACGGCCCACTCATTCCCCGAGATTCGGGCGACCTCCAATCCCGGAACCATGCGCAGCACTTCCGGAAGCGTGGTAGCGCCCGACCGGCGAATATCCTCTTGGGTGATTACGGAAACGGCTGCAGCGGTCTGCGCCAGCTTTTGTTCCTTCTTGGACACCGACGTGATTTCGACATCCATCAGGTCTTCCAATGGCATCGCCGTGTAATCCACGGGTGGCGCGTGTTGTCCAAATGCCGGCCTCACCACGGTTCCGAGCAGGCTGAGACCAACCAGCGCCAAAGTTGTGGCCCAATTCGACACTCAGTACGAACGCCTCCCAGTACCTAATCGGCTCAGTTTCGAATTGGTTTAACCGTTCCCGGTCAGCCCCGCCGCTCCGCCGCTTCACAAATTTGCAGATTTTTTGAGTTTTCGTCTCACCGAACTGGCATAGCATCTCCCCAATGGGCGCTACGGGTGGGGGAACAGGGGATCGGATCTTTCTTTCCAGCCCTCTCGCACATTTCTAGAGGAAAACCAAAAAGGGGAACTCGGTGTTTATGAATCGCCAAACGTTGCGCCGTTCGCAGATGGCTGCCGCTCTTTTCTTTCTGTTGTTGATCGCATCAGCGGGTTCGCTGATGGCCCAATCGGCCGGGACCGGCGCATTGGCAGGAACTGTTTCCGATGCCTCCGGAGCGGTGGTCCCCAATGTCGCCGTCACCGTCACCAATACCGACACCAACCAGGCCCGCACCACCAACACAGACGCGCAAGGCAACTACAAATTCACCCTGCTGCCGCCCGGCACGTATCGCGTGCGGTTCAGTGCCGTGGGCTTCAAGACCGCTGAAGTTCCCGCCGTCACGGTGAACGTTACCGAGACCCCGGTGCTCGATCGCAGTTTGGAAGTTGGAACACAAGCCGAGTCCGTCCTGGTCCAGGCCGAGGCCGCGGTTCTCGAAACGCAGAACTCTACCCTCGGAACGGTCGTCGGTTCACAGTCCGTCACCGGCCTGCCGCTCACCAATCGCAACTACACCCAGATTCTGAGCATGTCGGCGGGCGCCAATGTCAGCGTCAATAACGCGGCGCTCTTGGGAAGAGGTTCGCAGGATGTGAGCGTCAACGGCGGCAACACCAATCAGAACAACTATCAGATGGATGGTGTGAACATCGACAACTTCGCCGGCAACGGTCTGGCGGCCGACGCCGGGATCTACGCCGGAATCGGCGTTCCCAATCCCGATGCTCTGGAGGAGTTCAAGATTCAAACCTCCACCTACGATGCCAGTTACGGCCGCAATCCGGGCGCCAACGTCAACGTAGTCACCAAGTCCGGAACCAATTCCTACCACGGCTCCGTTTACGAGTTCTTCCGGAACACCGACCTGAACGCCGTTGATTTCTTCCGCAACCGCGCCGGCGGATCTCCGCAGGTTTTGAACCAGAACCAGTTCGGCGGCAATGTCGGCGGCCCGATCAAGAAGGACAAAATCTTCTTCTTCTTCAGCTATCAGGAGACTCGCCAGATTAACGGCGTGGGTATTCAAGGCTACGCGACGCCCACGTTGGCGCCGATTCCGGGCGGCGACCGTTCCAACACCGCGGCATTTCAAGCGGCTTTGGGCGCTGCCTTCTGTCCCCAAAACCATCCGGGAGATTCACGTTATAGCACCGTGGCCGGCGGAATCCAGGTAGCCTGCAACGGATCCAACATCAATCCCGTAGCCATCAATATCCTGCAACTCAAGCTGCCCAACGGTCAATACTATGTCCCGGCATCGCCTAGTGGAACATTTCAGACCGTGCCGTTCAGCCAGCCCGCCCGCTTTACCGAGCACCAGGCCGTCGCCAATGTCGATTATGCGATGAGCGCCAAACAGACGCTCTCGGCCCGTTTCTTCACCAGCCAGGACCCGCAGCTCCTGACCAATACCGCCCTGGGCGCCAATGCCGGAATCGAGTTGCCAGGCACTCCGGCGAGCTATCTGTATTCCAACACCGAATCGGTCCTGAAGCTCACTTCGCTCCTCTCGAACAGCCTGGTGAATGAAGCCCGGTTGTCCTATCAGCGCAACCTGGCCCAAAACTCGGATGGCGTTCCCTTCACCGCCACGCAGCTCGGCATGACGCCCATTAATCCGGCCATCAACGTGATGAATCCGATTACCATCGCCGGCTTGTTCAACATCGGCGGCGGCATCAGCGACGACGTCTTCGATCCGACCGATCAGTTCCAGATCTCCGATACCCTTTCCTGGTCGCACGGCAAGCATACCCTGCGCGCCGGCTTTGAGGTCGAGCATATCAACTGGGACATCGTTTTCAACGGAATCGAGCGCGGCAACACGACCATCTATTCTTTCGCCGATTTCCTGATCGGACGAGCCGGCTGCCAGCCCGGCGACTCAACCTGTACGCCCGCCAATCCTGGCAACACTACGGGAAGCCCCCTCAGCAGCATCAGTTCCTGCCTGTTCTGCGTGCGCAGCGGACCGAATGGAATCATCCACGGTTATCGCGCCAACAATACCAGTGCGTTCCTGCAGGACGACTTCAAGGTCAACCAGAAGTTGACCCTTAACTTGGGAGTTCGTTGGGAGTATGACGGCACGCTTAGCGACAAATACGGCAATCTCACCAACGTATGGCAGAGCCAAATCCTGGCGGTGAACTCCCCGGCCGCTCTGGCTGGAACCGGTCCCTTTAACGGAGCCTTGCCTACTACCGGAGGAACTCTGGCCGGCTACGTAGTTCCGGCGAATTTCCGAGGGACCATCCCCAGTGGCGTTCTGAAATCGAGCAGCAACCTCCCCGTGAAGTCCGGTCCGCCGTATGACAATTTTGCCCCGCGGTTCGGCTTTGCGTGGCAGCCCGTTACCGGCGGCAAAATCGTGGTGCGCGGCGGCATTGGTTTGTTCTACGACCGCATTGGCGGCAACCTTTTTGTGCATTCCGTCGAGCAAGGCAACCCGTACGCGGTGACGCTCGATTACGGTGGGCCATCCGCCCAACCGGCTAGCCTCCAGAATCTGTTCCCCCCAACTCCGTTAGGCTTTGTGCCGCGCTGGGTGAACTTCGCCTCCGGCGCCGGTTCGAACTTGAACCTCCCCTTCATCGACGAGGACATCCACACACCGCTGGTACGCCAATACAACCTCGGGATCCAGTGGGAGTTTTTGCATAACTGGGTGCTCGATGCCGGCTTCGTCGGTTCGAGCGGCATCAACCTGGCCGACTATAACCACAACTACAACACCGCCCTGCTGGCTAGCCCCACCAATCCCGTCAATGGCGTCACCACCAATACCGTGGGCAATGCGAATCTCCGCGTCCCGTTCCTCGGCTTTGCTGCTAGCGGTTTGCAAGGTACGGGCTTTGACGGTATCTCGAACTACAATAGCCTCCAGGCCACGGTTCGCAAACGGACGTCGTTTGGGCTCACGCTGCAGGCCTCCTATACCTGGAGTCGCGACCTCACCGATCTGGTCGGCTACGGCGCCAACTATAACGACGCCAGCAGCCTCTCGCAACAGTATGGTCAGGCTTATTTCAACCGGCCGCAGCGCATGGTGTTCAGCTATAGCTACGATCTGCCCTTCGGGCATCCGGCCGGCCTGCTCGGCAAGTTAGCGCAAGGCTGGAATGTTTCCGGAGTCACGGCCATTCAGGACGGAACGCCCTTGACCCTGACCGATGCCCGCGCGGGAACGATCTACGGCGTCTCCGGGTCGATTGCTACGTCTCCTAACTTGAATACCGTCACCTTCGGGGCTGTGAACTACGGCAGGGCCCAGGTATGTCCCGGTGGAACTTATCCAACCGCGGCCACTTCCGGAGGCGTCGAGTCGCGCCTGGGCGGCGCAAGCGGCGGACACGGCTTCTTTAATTCCAGTGTCTTCGGAATTTCCTGCGCGCCGCCGACCATCGGAAATGGGTTCGATTATGGCAATTCCGGCGTGGGTATCATTCTCGGTCCCGGCCAATCCAACTGGGACATTTCGTTGGTCAAACTCACCCACATTACCGAGCGCCAAACCCTGCAACTCCGCACCGAGTTCTTCAACGCGTTCAATCACCCGCAATTCAACAATCCGGGCACCGCGGTCTCCACGCCGGCCACTTTCGGCGTCATCACCAGTACCAGCGTGAATCCGCGGCTCATCCAGTTCGCCTTGAAATACTCGTTTTAAGTAAGGGCAACACTGATAGGGGCAGGCCTTAGCCTGCCCGTTCTGATCTTCATAGCCAAAACCATCTAATAGTACTATCAACGCCGCTAGACCCGCGGCGTCACCTGATTTTTGCCCGCAATTGCAAACGGGCGAATTATCTAGTAATTTACCAACAAGTTCCATTTTGCTTGCGTGGCATATGCGCAAGATTAGTGTAGGTACCATTACGAAATGCAATTTGTGCGGTCAGCGCCATTAATTTCACGCGCGTTAAAATAGTTCGACCTCTGCCCCGGTGCCGAAGGCTATGCAATCCCAGACGACCACCGAGTATCGGCTTTCCCCGATGCAGCAGGCGATGCTCGTCAACGGCCTGCAACAGGAGGGCTTAGGGGTAGACATCGAGCAATTGGTTTGCTCCCTTCACGAACCGGTCGACTCCAAAATTCTGCAGCACGCCGCTCAGGAAATTCTGACTCGGCACGAAGTCCTCCGCACCAGCTTCCATTGGGAAAATCTGCCGCAACCGCTTCAAATCGTACACGAAGAGGCGACGGTTCCATTTGCGTTCGCGGACTGGCGGGACCTCCCGGCGATGGGACAAGAGCAGAAATTGGCTTCGTTCCTCACCGAAGACCGCACAGCCGGCTTCCGCTTGGATCAGGAACCCCTGACGCGTTTCACCCTGATTCAACTGGCGGAACGTGAATATCGATTGATCTGGACGGTGCACCATGCCGTGGCGGATGGACGCTCGTTTTCCATCATTCTGACGGAATTGTTCGCCTGCTATGCCGCCAGGCAGCGCGGCGAGCCCATCCAGTTTCCGCCCGTTGCCCCGTATCGTGAGTTCATCGATTGGCTGGGCTCTCAGGATCTGGCCGGCGCCGAGCGATTCTGGCGGGACTCCCTCCGCGGCTTTACGCTGGCCACGCCATTAATCGCTCCCGGGGGCGTCGAAGACCAACCCGGTTTCGGCGAAGAGGAAATCCGGCTCTCGGCGGAAACCACCGAATCGCTGCGGGCGCTCGCCGCGCGCGAGGGGTTCACGTTGAATAACGCCGTGCAAGGCGCTTGGGCCTTGCTGTTGGGCCGATACTCGGGGTCCCCGGACGTGGTGTTCGGCGCCGCCCGGGCCGGCCGTCACTTTTCGCAACAGGCGCCATCCATGGCAGGCACATTTATCAATACGCTGCCGGTGCGCGTTGCGATTGAGGATGAGCGCGATCTGTTCTCCTGGCTGCGCCAGATTCGCGCGAGTCAACTGGCCGTCCGGCCGCATGAGCATACACCGCTCGCCTCGATTCAATCCTGGAGCGAGGTTCCCAAGGGCAGCCACCTGTTTGAGAGCATTCTGGTTTTTGAGAACTATTCGCTCGGTTCGAAATTGCGCGAGAACGCCGCATGGTCGAACCGCGAGGTGGAGCTGATCGAGCGCACCGGCTTCCCGCTCACGCTGTACGCCTACGCCGAGCCGGAATTGATCCTCAAGCTGGCATTCGACAAGCAGCGCGCCAACGCGCAGTCCGCCCGGCGGATGCTCTGCCACCTGCGGACGCTGCTCGACCGGGTGGCCTCGGGCGCAAATCCCCGAGTCGCGGATCTGCCCATTCTGACCGCCGGCGAAGAGCACCAGCTGTTGACGGCCTGGAACGATACCCGAGTCACGTTCGCGCAGGACCAGCGCATCCATGACCGCATCGAGGCCCAGGCGCGCCGCACACCGGCTGCCGTTGCCTTGGTCTTCCGCGGCCAGCAGTTGTCGTACCAGGAATTGGATGCCGCTGCCAATCGGCTCGCCAACTACCTCATCGCCGGAGGCATCCGGCCCGGAGACCGGGTGGGCATTTGCTTACGCCGATCGCCGGAAATGCTGGTGGCGCTGGTTGGGGTTTTGAAAGCCGGAGCCGCCTACGTCCCTCTCGACCCCGCCTACCCGGCCGAACGCATCCAGTACGTGGTGTCCGATGCGCAGCTGGCCGTGATCCTGACGGAAGAAAGCCTGCGCAAAACCGCCGCCGCGCCGGAAGTGCCGGTCGTCGCCCTGGACACCGACCAGGCGCAAATCAACGCGCACTCGAGCGATTTCCGTTCGCCGGCCTTCACCAGCGAGAACATCGCGTACGTGATCTACACGTCGGGCTCGACGGGCAAGCCGAAAGGCGTGATGGTCACACACCGCAACGTGGTTAATTTCTTTGCGGGGATGGATCAGACCATCGGCCAGGACGGCGCCGGCACGTGGCTCGCGGTCACCAGCATCTCGTTTGACATCTCGGTGCTCGAGCTGTTGTGGACGTTGTCCCGCGGCTTTCAAGTCGTCCTGCAGGAAGAGAACTACGACCTGCCTGCGGACGAGATCGAGGCCCTCGGCCCGCAGCGCCCGATCGATTTCAGCCTGTTTTATTTTGCTAGCGATGAGAGCCAGACCGGCGATAAATACCGGCTGCTGATGGAAGGCGCCAAATTCGCCGATCAAAACGGTTTCAGCGCCGTGTGGACGCCCGAGCGCCATTTCCACGCATTCGGCGGACTGTTCCCCAATCCGGCCGTGACCAGCGCCGCGCTGGCCATGATCACCAACCGCGTGCACCTTCGCGCCGGCAGCGTGGTTCTGCCGCTGCACGATCCCATTCGCGTCGCCGAAGAGTGGGCCATGGTGGATCAGTTGTCTAACGGCCGGGCCGGCGTTTCGTTCGCATCCGGATGGCACGACCGCGATTTCGTACTGTCGCCCGAAAGCTATGCGGATCGAAAAAAGATTCTGCTCCGCGATCTGGAAGTGGTGCGGTCGCTGTGGCGAGGGCGGTCGGTGAAGCGGCAATCGGGGTCAGCCAAGGAAGTGGACGTCTCCATTCTCCCGCGGCCTCGCCAATCCGAATTGCCGGTTTGGCTGACCGCGGGCGGTGATCCCGCCACCTTCGAGGCCGCTGGTGAGGCCGGCACCAATCTGCTCACGCATCTGCTGGGGCAATCGCTGGACGATCTGCGCAGCAAAATTGCGGTCTATCGCGCGGCGTTTGCCAAGAGCCAAAAGGAAGGTCATGGGCACGTAACTCTGATGCTGCATGCCTTCGTGGGCGAATCCGATGAGCAAGTCGAGCAGTTGGTTCGTAAGCCTTTCTGCGATTACCTGAAGAGTTCGATCGATCTCATGCGTCAGGTCGCCCGCGGGTTAGGCGAAGAATTTACCAGCAACTCACTCGACGCCCAAGACCTGGCCGCGCTGATCGATCACGCCTTTGATCGCTACTTCCGCACCAGCGGCCTGTTCGGCAGCCCCGATACCTGCCTGCGCATGGTGCGCCAGTTGCAGCAAATGGGGGTAGACGAGATCGCCTGCCTGGTGGATTTCGGAGTCGAGCAAGACGCCGTCATTGCGAGTTGGCAAAACCTGCGCGCCCTGGTGGACGCGTGCCAGCAGTCGCCGGCCGGCTACTCCATCCCCGAGCAAATCGTGCGGCGCCAGGTAACCCATATGCAGTGCACGCCTTCGCTGGCCCGCATGCTCGCGGGCAGCCGCGCGGGCCGGCAAGGGTTGGTTCAGCTTCGCAAGCTGTTGGTAGGGGGCGAGGCGCTGCCTCCTTCGCTAGCCGCGGAATTGCGTCAGGCGTGCCACGGCGAAATCTACAATATGTACGGACCCACCGAGACCACCATCTGGTCGACGATGGACCGCGTAGATGGGAGCTCGAACGACGTCTCGATCGGGAGGCCGATCGCCAACACCACGATTTTCGTCCTCGATTCGAAGCTGCGCCCGGTCCCGATGGGCGTCTCCGGCGAACTCTATATCGGCGGCGAGGGTGTCGTGCCAGGGTATTGGCAACGCCCCGATCTGACCGCGCAGCGCTTCGTTTCCCTTCCCTTCGCGGGCGGCGAGCGAGTGTACCGCACTGGCGATCTGGTCAAGTACTGGCCCGACGGCCGTCTCGAATTCCTGGGACGCGTCGACCAGCAGGTCAAGATTCGCGGCCACCGCATCGAGATGGGCGAGATTGAAGCGACCTTGTGCCAGCACCCCGAGATTCGAGAGGCCGTCGTTTCCGCCGTCGACGTTCCGGGCGAGGGGCAAGTCTTGGTGGCCCATGTGATCCAGCGCAACGGCACTGCGGTATCGGAAAACGAGCTGCGGCAATTCCTGGCGGCGAAACTGCCCGCCTACATGATTCCGGGCTCATTTGGGTTCTGCGACGCGTTCCCCCTCACTCCCAACGGGAAGATCGACCGCAAACGCCTGCCGGCCCCGCAGATGCGGCGTGAAACGCGTGAGCGGCAAGTTCCCGGAAATGCGAGCGAACAAAAAATCGCCGGCATTTGGAAAGAAGTTTTGCATCTTGACAGCGTCTACGCGGACGACAACTTCTTCGATCTGGGCGGACACTCCCTGTCGGCCGTGAGTGTCACGTCGCGGATTCGTTCGGCATTCTCGATTGCATTGCCGCTCCAGGCAGTTCTGGATAATCCGACTCTCTCGCAACTATCCAGCGAAGTCGAGAAGCTGGTGGCGGCCGGGGTCACGGAGCCCGCGAGGCGGCCCATCACCCCCATCGCGCGGGCTCGCGACCGAGTGCTTCGGGGATAGCGGATGCCCGCAGCTACCCACAGCGCGGCCGAGGAGACACGAACCCAGCCACCGAAACTCCGGGCGGCCGCGGGAATCTTGCTGATCGCCGCGGCGGTGATCGTCGGCGGCCTCCTGTATTCGTGGTTTGCTCCTATTGGGCCCGCTCCGAGCCTGCCCCGGCCGTACCTGACGCCCAGCGTCTATAACTGGCCCTTGCTGGTGCCCAAGCCGGAGGGGCGCGAATTGCAGGTCCCGGCCGGCTTTCACGTTGACGTCTATGCCGAGGGCTTCCATCTCCCCAGGTTCATGCTGCCAGGGCCCGGCGGCGAGGTGCTCGTGACCGACAGCATGCCTCGCCCCGCAGGCGCGGTTTATGCCCTAATCGACAAAGACCGCGATTTCCATCCCAAGCAACGGAAACTGCTGGTCAAAGGGCTGGACATGCCCACGGGTTTGGCGTTCTGGAAGGATTACCTGTATATCGGCGAAGCCGAGTCCGTTAAGCGGTACCACTACGACGCCGCTACCATGACGCTCGGCACTGGCGAAGAAGTGGTCTCGCTGAAACACTTGCGCGATTTTCACTGGACCCGAACCATCTTGTTCGATCGCGAGGGGAAGAAACTGTACGTCGCCGTCGGCTCGGGCTCGAATTCCGCGCTGGGGGAAGACCCGCGGCGCGGGGCCATCAACCGCTATAATCCGGACGGCTCCGGCCACGAGATCTTCGCCGCCGGCACCCGCAATCCCGTGGGGCTGCACTGGTATCCGGGCACCGACACTCTCTGGATTTCCGTACAGGAGCGCGACGACCTGGGCGATGAACTGGTGCCCGATTATTTAACCCATGTTCAGCCCGGCGGATTCTATGGATGGCCGTACGCATACATCGGCTCGCATATCGATCCGCGCAACGCGGGCGTTCGCCGGATGCGCCATCCGCTGCTTTGGCTGGAAACGATTTTCACGGTGCCGGCGCTCATTCGCAACACCATCGTTCCCGACGTCTTACTGGGAGCGCATGTGGCTCCCCTCGATATCCTCTTCTACACGGGCCAGAAGTTTCCCGCCGCATATCGTGGCGGAGCTTTTGTGGCGTATCATGGCTCGGTGAACCGCGCCACGCGCACCGGCTATTCCATCGCATTCGTTCCCTTCCAAAACGGACAACCGTCCGGACCGCCGCGCGAGTTCCTCACCGGCTGGATGATGGCGCCGGACAAACACGAGGTGTGGGGCCGGCCTGTGGGATTGGTTCAATTACCGGATGGCAGTTTGCTGGTTTCCGACGACGGCGGCAAGAAACTGTGGCGGATCGATTATCCGAACGATACCCGGTAAATAGCGATGAAAACGACAGATTCGCCGAACCCGATCGTGGATAACGGAACCTCAGGAGCCACGCCCGGGCAAGAGTCTCCTTCGCACAATACCGCTGTGTTTCCCATGTCGTTCGCGCAACGGAGGGTTTGGTTCCTCGACCAGCTCGAGCCAGGAAAATC
Organism: Bryobacteraceae bacterium; assembly: GCA_035516375.1. Classification (GTDB taxonomy): domain Bacteria; phylum Acidobacteriota; class Terriglobia; order Bryobacterales; family Bryobacteraceae; genus PSRJ01. The sequence goes on along the minus strand of DATJAK010000033.1, from coordinate 1,998 downwards.
TGTATACAACGTGTGCGAAGCGCTGCGGTTTGCCGGCCCTCTGGACGTTTCGGCTTTAGCAACCAGCGTCAACCAGATCGTCAACCGCCACGAATCGCTGCGTACTACGTTTGCCGAAGTGGAAGGCCACCCCAGCCAGTTAGTTGCGCCCTCCCTCCACATCCGGTTGGAATCGGTGGATTTGCGCGCGCTACCGGAGCCCGAGCGGGAGACCGTAGCCAGATCCAAAGCCAGTGAAGAGGCCAACCGCCCATTCGACTTGCAGCGCGGCCCGCTCATCCGCGTCTTGCTGCTGCGCCTAAGCGATGAAGACCATGTCCTCGTCTTGACGATGCACCATATTATCTCCGAGGGCGGCTGGTCGATGGGCATCTTCCTCAGGGAATTGCAGACTCTTTACAACGGATACGCCTCAGGCAAGCACGCGGAGCTTCCAGACCTGCCGGTTCAATATGGCGATTTCGCCGTCTGGCAGGAGGAATGGCTGCAAGGCGATTTTTTGCAGGAGCAGTTGGAATTCTGGAAACGTGAGCTAGCGAATATTCCGCCGGTCATCGAGCTGCCCTCCGATCATCCCCGTCCCGCGGCGCAAAGCTACCGTGGCGCACGGCGATCGATCCAACTGCCTTTGGAGTTGAAAAGGGCCTTGGTTGCGCTAGGGCGCGAAGAAAACGCCACCCTCTTCATGACAATGCTGGCCGCCTTCCAGACGTTGCTGTTCCGGTACAGCGGTCAGACGCATCTGGCCACCGGAATCCCGGTCGCTGGACGGTCGTCCCCCGAGATCCAGGACCTGATCGGATTCTTCGTCAACACGCTGGTGCTGCCGGCCGATTTTAGCGGCGATCCCAGCTTCCGGCAGTTCTTGAAGAGAACGCGGCAGCGTGCTTTGAACGGTCTGTCCCATCAGGATTTGCCCTTTGAGCTGCTGGTAAAGGAACTGCGGCCGGAACGCACCCTGGCCTACACGCCGCTGTTTCAAGTGATGTTCGCATTCCAGAATGCGCCCCGGCCGGAGCTCAACTTCGCCCAGTTGTCGGTATCGGGCTTTGACGTGGAGATCCATACGTCGATGTTCGACATGACCCTGTTTGCCTGGGAAAAACCCGACGGCTTGCTGGCGACCCTGGAATACAGCACCGATCTGTTCGACGCCGCCACCATCGACCGGTTGTTGCGCCAGTTCCAAACGCTTTTGGAAGGCATCGTCCGTGATCCGTCGCAGGCAGTCTCGGCATTGCCACTTCTGCCCGCTGACGAGCGGCATCTGTTGCTCGAGCGCTGGAACGATACGGCCACTGAATACGCGCGCACCGAGACCATCCACTCATTAGTGGAACAGCAGGCCGCGGCCACTCCCCATTCGCCTGCGGTCACGTTCGGCGAAGAAAGCCTCACCTACCGGGAGTTGAATGCGCGCGCCGGCCGGCTGGCAAGCTATCTGCGCGCGCGCGGTGTGGGCGAGGGCACGCTCGTGGGCATCCTGGTGGAACGCTCCATGCAGATGGTGGTGGGGCTTCTCGGCATTCTCAAGACCGGCGCGGCCTATGTCCCTCTGGATCCGATTTACCCGCCGGAACGGCTCGCTTTCATGCTCAGCGATTCAGGGGCGCCCGTTCTGCTGACCGAAGAAACCCTGCCGCCGATACCGGATTACACCGGCACGGTCGTGTTCTTGGACAGCGAGTGGCCGGCGATCTGCCGCGAGGACGCCTCTCAGGCGGTTGGCGCCGGTGATGCCGAGAGCCGTGCGTACGTAATCTACACGTCCGGTTCGACCGGTAAACCGAAGGGCGTCGAGATAAAGCATCGCAGCGTCATCAACCTGCTCGAGAGTATTGGCGAAACCACCGGCATGGAAAGCCGGGACGTGCTCGTCTCGGTGACCACTCTGTCGTTTGATATCGCCGGCCTCGAGATCTGGATGCCCTTGGTATGCGGCGCGCGCGTGGTGATCGCCAGCCGCGATGTGGCGATGGACGGAAAGGCTCTGGCGCA
>DATJAK010000032.1:0-3208 GCA_035516375.1 Bryobacteraceae bacterium | reverse complement strand
GAGGCACAATTCAACTCACCACAACTCAAGGCGACTCGGTTTCGTGTACATATCGCGCCAGCCAGACGCATCAGCTCTATTTGGGAACACGGAGAGCGGCCAGCGGAGGACAGATTACCGCAGTGGTGGATCAGCAGCCAGCGATGGCTTTGAATTTATTTCTGGCGGGAGAGGACGTGCTGGTACGAATGCCGCTGGGAACTTTTTCCGGCCAAGATGCACACACCGTAACGCTTACCAACACAGGTGGCGGAAGCTTCTATTTTGATTTTCTGGAACTGGCAGTGCCGACCCAGACACTGCCGGTCTTTGCGCCGGACACGAGGATGACTTTGGCCACGGACTGGGACACCGACCATTCGATTGCGCTCGCGCCGGAGAGAACGGCATGGATGATTCAAGCGCTGGGGTACGCGGGGAGAGCCAATCATTATGCGGGCGCTTTGCGGCATTATGAACTGGTCCCCTACGACTACACTTACGCGTCTGCAACCGTCACGTTCAACGGCACGCCGGCACGGAGCGGAATCACGACGCTGACGATTGGCCTGGTGGGCTCGTCGAATGCGCCAACCGAGATTCAGCACTTGAACCTTTACGGCGACACGGCGATCAGCATGGCCAAAGCTTTTGAACTAGTAATCAACAGCGGGTACACGGCGATTTGGGCCCAAGCCAACGGAAATGTGCTGACCATTTACTCGCGGGAAATCGGCGGGGACGGAAACTCAATTACTCTTTCGGCGGATCCGTCGAGTGGAACCTTTGCTCTTCAGACGAGCGGAGCGACGCTTTCGGGCGGGAACGGCGGGTCGGCGATTAACGGCGGCAACGACGATAACTGGCTTACGGATCTCACGGTGGTCCCGAGGATGAACCGGGCGGCGCGCGACTGGTGCCGCAGCTTCTTTAGCGCATTGCAGGGGTATGGAATCGCGGCGACGGGGGCATTCAGCATGGAACTGGGGCACGGCGATCGATCAGCCCAGGCGGGAATCGCGCAGGTGTATCCAAGCGGCAACGCGGTCTGGCTGAACACTCCGGCGCTACAAACGAATTTTTCCCCGGCGAGCACGACGTTCTGGCAACAGGCGTATTTAGATATGGCGACGCTGATGTCGGAGGCCGGGCAGGTTCCGTATCTGCAGTTTGGCGAGGTGCAATGGTGGTACTTTCCTGACGATGGGTCGGGAATGCCGTATTATGACGCGTACACGACGAGCACCTTTGCGGCGACTTATGGGCGCGCAATGCAGGTGATCACGAACAGCGCCGTGGCGCCAGCGTCTTATCCGCAGGAAGCTGCATTCTTGCCTGGCCTGATCGGGACATTTACCGGCGCGGTGATGGCGTTTGTCCGGCAGACGTTTCCTAACGCAAAGTTTGAGGTGCTGTATCCTCCGGATACGAACGACACGCCATGGAACACTGCGGTGAACCTGCCCTCGAGCTGGAATCCAAGCACGCTGAATTGCCTGAAGACGGAAAATTTCACCTTCACGGGCGGGCGCAACCTGAACCTGGCGAAGAACTCGATTCTGTTGCCGATGCAGATGGGATTTCCGCAGAGCCAAAGCGCCCACCTGGTGGGAATCACGGGGTACACGACGCCGTGGCAGAAAGAAGTGCGGATGTCGCTCGGGGAGAATCTGAATTCGGTGGTGCTATTCGCGCTGGATCAGTACTGTTTGATGAGTTGCCCGGTGCCGCTGCCCGTGGGGGCCAGGAGAGTGGCTTACATGGGGGCGGCGCGCGGAGCGGCGTAGCTTTTGTTATTCGTAGCGCAGGGCGGCAATGGGGTCGAGCCGCGCGGCTTTCAGAGCGGGCCACATGCCGAAGAACAGACCAATGCCGGTGGCGACAGTAAACCCGGCGACCACGGACCAGAGCGGAACGGTGGACGGCAGGCTGGGAACGAAGGTGCGGATGGCCGCGCTGAGCAGCCAGCCCACCAGGATGCCCATGACGCCGCCGGATGCGGTCAGGGTCATAGCTTCCAGAAGGAACTGCCAGGTGATATCGCTGCGGCGCGCGCCGATGGCCTTGCGCACGCCGATTTCCCGCGTTCGTTCGGTGACCGACACCAGCATGATGTTCATGACACCGATGCCGCCCACCAGCAAGCCGATGGACGAAATCACAGTCATGACCAGGGCCACGGTGCTGATCACCTGGCGGAACTGGGTGATGACGGAATCGGCGCTGGCGATGCCGAAGTTATCGGGGTCGGTGGGTTTGACGTGGCGGCGGCGGCGCAGCAATTCGGTGACCTCGCTTTTGGCCTCTTCCATTTTTCCCGGCAGGACCAGCACGTCGATGAAATTATCTTTGGCCTCCGGGTACATCTTTTTGAAACTGTTGTAGGGGACGAGGATGGCTTTATCGTTGTTATCGTCTCCCAGAAACGATTTGAACTTGGTGAGGGTACCGATGACTTCCAGGCTTTGACCGTCGACCACGATGGTCTTGCCAACGGGATCCTCATGCGCGAAAAACCTCTCGCTGACGCCGTGGCCAATCACGGCCACATCGCGCCGGTGCAGATCCTCAGCCTCGGTAAAAAAACGCCCCGCGTCTTGCGTGGCGTTGATCAGCTCCAGGTGATTTGAGGTAACGCCGACAAAAAGTGCGTCGTTCATGTCCTGGCCTTTGTATTTGGCGGTGACGGGCGGCAGGCCGAAGTCCTGCATTTGAGGAAACAGTTCCACGGAAACGGTCTCGACGGAGGGGCATAGCTCCTTGATCGCCATGGCGTCTTCGTAGCTGAGGGGCCTGCGCAGGCGCTCCTCGGTCGTCAACCGGTGAGGGTTGCCGAGCTGCATCTTGTAAACCCACAGAGTGCGGGTGCCGAACTGCTCGGCCACATCCACCAGTTGCTTGTCCAGCCCGGCGATGATGGAGGTGACCGCAATGACGGTGGTGGTGCCGATCAAGACTCCGAGGACGGTGAGAAAAGAGCGAAACTTGTGAGTGCGGAGCGTGTCGAGCGCCAGCGCCAGATTCTCGCGCATGTTACTGCGGTAAGCTTGCATAATCTCGGGGTCTCCTGATCCTTCAATTCTCCGTTCTTAGCGCTTCGATGGGATCGAGGCGCGCCGCTTTGCTGGCGGGATAGATGCCGAAGAACAGGCCCACGGCCGCGGAAAGCGTCACGCCCACAACCACGGCGCTCACGGGAACCGCGGCGGTGAAGAACACATTCACCAAG
>DATJAK010000031.1:0-2186 GCA_035516375.1 Bryobacteraceae bacterium | reverse complement strand
CGCAGACTTTGGTCGGCGCGATAGACGAACGTCCCGCCATCTATGCCGCTCAGCAGTTCGCCATCGGCCATGCCGGCGCGATCGAGCGCCGCGGAAAGCGCGGCGTTCTTTTCCGCTGCCTGACTGTCCTTTTCCCACGCGGCGAATGAATCGTAGCCGATCAGAAACAAGGCACGCTGCTTGCCGGATAGAGAAGTCACCGCCAGGTAGTGGGTCGGCCATTTCGCGCGGGCGAACGCCTGCACGAACGCGCTTTCGGTTTTCTCGTGTACCATCCCGGCTTTGCCCGGCTTCACGAATTCGCGGATGATCGTCAGCACCTTGGGCGGCCCTTGCTCCTGGGCTGCGGCCAAGCTCAATCCCCCCAGTACACTGAACAGCACCAACAGAAATCCTGTAACTCTTCTCATTGATATTGACCTCCTCGCTTACAACGTTGTGGACTCGTGGTCCCCCTGGGATCAAATCTCGTTGCTTTCAAGAGCGGGTGGCATTGTACACGTCCGGCAGTTGGGTCGGTGTGATTGACAGGAGCAGCAACCGCCCAGTAACCTTCTGGTACCGGGTGAAGCGGAAACTTCCCTAAAGTCATCCAATCTGAGAATGCGCTTTTGGCGACAAATCGTTCGGCTAGCTGCCGCGATGCAACTTCTGCCCGCGCTCGAAAGCGGCGGTAGCGAGACGCTGGTGGGCGGCCAGGCAGTGCTGGAGGGCGTCATGATGCGCTCGCCGCATGCCTGGGGCATCGCCGTTCGCCGGCCGTCGGGCGATGTGGCAACGCACTCTGAACCCATCGACCGGCCCTCGGAACGGCGCAAGTGGTGGGCCTGGCCGGTATTGCGAGGTTTGGCGACCCTCGGACAGGCAATGTCGCTCGGTTTTCGCGCCCTGCGCTACTCCGCCAACGTCGCGCTCGACGCTGTCCCGCGCGACGAACAGGAGAAAAAGATCGAGATCAGCGGCTGGGTGATGGCGGTCAACGTCCTGTTCTCGGTCGGGTTCTTCGTCTTCATGTACAAGTTCATCCCGCTGGTGGCCGCCACGGAATTGAAGCGGGTATCGCCCGCTTTCGGCAACCAGATTGTCTTTAACCTGGTGGATGGCGCCATCCGCATCGCGCTGTTCTTGCTTTTCATCTGGGGAATTTCATTGTGGAAGGACATCCAACGCGTCTATCAGTATCACGGGGCTGAGCACAAGACCGTCTTCGCCTACGAATCCGGCGATCCGCTGACGCCGGCCGCCGTGCAGAAGTACTCAACCTACCACCCGCGCTGCGGCACCAGCTTCCTGATGACGGTGTTGCTGATCTCGATTGTGTTCTATACGGTTATTCCGGTGACCACGTTCTGGGCACGCTTTGCCATCCGCATTGCGCTCCTGCCGGTGATTGCGGGCGTGTCGTACGAGATCATCCGCTGCGCCGCGAAACATCGCGGTTCGCTTTTCGCCCTGATGACCGCTCCCGGCCTGTGGCTGCAGCGGATCACCACCCAGCCTCCCAGTGACGACCAGGTGGAATGCGCTATCCGCGCGCTCGACGAAGCCATGCAGCTCGAGAAGCAGCGCGGGGGCGAGCTGGTGATTGCCTAGCGGGGCTGCCCCGCGAAACGTTACACTCCATTCGAGAGTCGTTGGTCGTTTGTCGTTGGCCGGTGGCAAATACCCGGCTTCAATGAGCGTGATGGATGGCATCATCATTCCAAGATTTGCGTGTCTGGCGGGAGGCGATCAAATTGGCGGTCTCGATTTATGGTGCGACGGAGAAGTTTCCCAAGCACGAGTTGTATGGTCCTACCAGCCAAATTCGGCGGGCGGCCGTATCGGTAGCGAGTAACATTGCAGAGGGCAAAGGGCATCGGTCGAGCCGCGAATTCTGCAACTTCCTGTTCCATGCGCGAGGTTCATTGCTGGAGCTGCAGACACAACTAATCATCGCTCGCGAACTGAAATACCTGCCCCAGACAGATGCGGAAGCGCTCTTGGCCCAAGCTGCGTCGGCAGCGCGAGGACTGAATGCGCTCATAGACGCGGTGCGACCCGAAGTGTCGAGCTAACGACTAACGACCACCGACTAACGACATGTTTGAGAGACTTGACCAGATCGAATCCAAGTACGACGAGCTCACCCAGGCGCTCGCCACGCCGGAGGTGATCTCCGACTCGGCGCGCTATCAGAAGACGGC